>CAZMWF010000001.1:0-45536 GCA_964570075.1 uncultured Syntrophaceae bacterium
TGAGAAACTCAGAGAGCTCTCTGGCTACCTTTGTTTCAAAAAATAGACCAAATCCCCAGGCTTTATGATAATAAGTCCCGTGGAGTTCCACGATTCTTCCAATGGCTCCAGGAAGATATCCCTTTATGATTTCCACATTTCAGCCTCCTTTTCAAAAGAGGGATTGTCTCGTTAAAAGATTAGGATAACTTCAACCTATTAGTCAACTCCCTATATGCATAAGACAGCTTCCGTGTGCTTGACAACAAAGTTCCTATTTTTATAGAATTTGCTGGGGATGAAGGAGATGAGGGATAAAGTTGTAATTACGGTTTCAGTGACAGGTTCATTTGGGGATCGGTCAGTACGAGAGGGGCTGGCGCTCGTTTTATTCCCACGGAGAAGGATTCCATTGGGTTCGCCTTAGGGTCAACACTTTCTTCACCAAAAAACGTATTGAACAGATATTAAAATTGCAACCAGAACCCTCCTCATAAGATGTACCTCCTCTAGATAAAGATGGTCATCCATCCGTTTCCATTAATTGAATCAGAGAAGGCAATAAAGGTGGCAGGAGGGATGATTGAGGGAGAAGACCCAATTAAAGGAGTCATTATTCCGTAAGGATAAGACCAGAAAGATAAAATAAGAAATGGAGAGGTGGAGATTCTTGGCAATTGATTGGTTAAGTTATGCGGAGACAGCCATTTTTCGGCCTGTTTTGATGCGGGCATTAAGTGAAGGGATCGTGTCGGATACCGTGAGTTTTTGTACCTTTCCAAGGCCGAGCCTCATTACCACTTTCTTTAATGATCCAGAGAAAGATATCGATCTTGAATTCTGCAGGAGGAATAGGATCACTGTGTTTCGAACCATTGCCAGTGGTGGGCCAATTTTTGGGGATAAGGGATATATTTTTGCCTTTCTTCACCTTAGGAGAAACAATCCGAAGGTTCCTCCAAATCCAGAAAAGATGTTTGAAAAGACACTCACAGGAATAGCGGAAGGGATTTCGGAATATTTCAATGTGGAATGTCGTTTCAGACCATTAAATGATTTAGAGCTAAAATGCGAAGACGGCATCTGGAGAAAGATTGGCCCCTCGTCCTGTTTTTATGAGGAACGGGCCATTCAAATGGGTTCAGGCCTTCAGGTCAAACCACCAGATATAGAGTTGATCGCCTCCGCCATTACACCTCCTGCTGAAAAATTTGAGGATAAATCCATGAGCCGAATCCAGGAGAGGATTACCTGTCTTGAAAGGGGAGTTGGAAGAAGGATTGACCTTCAAGAGATCAAAAGGATTTACATCAAGCAGATTGAAAAGGTATTTGATGTTGAGCTTGTTCCAGGAGAATTGACTCAGAGGGAAAAGGAATACTTTCAAGAGATGGAGAAAGAATATACTTCTGAAGAGTTTTTTATGGAGAGATCAGAACGGAGATTTGGAGAGATTCCTTCTGATGTGGTAAGAAAAATGATTCAGTTTAAGGTTCCAGAAGGTCCTCTGGTTCGGATTATTACCTTTGTTCAAGGCAACAAATTATGGGCCCTCTTAATCTCGGGATCCATCCATGCAAGCCCCTTAAGACCGACCTCTCCCATTCACGAGATTGAAAAGGCATTGAAAAATCAGCCTGTGGACATGGCTCTCTTTCAGTCCAAAATTGCAGAGATTTTGAATCGACCCAATTTTAGTTTTGCAAAAGTCTCAGCAGAAATGCTGGCAAGAAAGATTTATGAATGTGCCATTTCAATCTCTTAAACAAAGGGAAAGGGCAAGCAAATAGTAGGAAGGCATCTATGAAAGAAAAAATAAGGATCCTTCGAGAACAGATCTCAAAACTCTATCGACTTGATTTTTATAAAAAGAAGATGGATGAAGCTGGAATTAAACCCTCTCAGATTAAAACCTTAAATGATTTTGAAAAGATTCCTTTTACCTCGAGCTCAGAAATCTTAGAAGAATTGAGAAAGAGACCCAAGGAGTCTTCTCTATTTACCGAGGATGTCGTTCGTGTAAATTTCTCACCTTCTGGCCAGGAGCTTTATCCAGTCTATCAGACCAAGAGGGATCTTAAAAAGATGCACGAAGTTTGCGCTCGAACCCTTCGAGCAGCCGGGGTTCGAAAAGACGATATTTGTGCCATCACTTATGGATACCATCTCTTTATCGCAGGTCTTTTTTATCAAAGTCAGCTCGAATATTATGGAGCAAAGGTTATCCCTTTAGGGCCTGGAGATTCGGAAAGGGCAATCCATCTTATCAATAAATACGATGTTTCGGTTTTGATCACCAACCCTACCTTTGCCCTCAAATTGGCTTCTGGAGGTATTCCCAGTATTCGGATTCTCTTTGTCGGAGGAGAGCCATTTACGGGTATAGCAGGATATCCCGAGAAGATTAAAAATGCATTCGGAAAGGATCTGACCATTATCGATTCTTACAGCATGGCACTCTGTATGCCTATTGCCCGAAGCTGCCGATTTGGTCAAGGGCTTCACATAATGGATGATTTCATCTATGGAGAGATCATTGACCCCACCACCGGCGAGAGAGTGAAAGAAGGTGAGAAGGGGGAATTAGTGATTACTCATCTCTATAAAGAGGCCTCCCCCTTACTTCGTTACCGCACTGGGGATCTCACTTATATGGTTAAAGAAAAATGTGCCTGTGGTAGGGAGCTGACTCTTCCTAAAGGGATTTTAGGTCGGACAGATGAGATGTTAAAAGTCAAAGGAGTTAAATTTTGGCCCTCTCAGGTTCAAAATATCCTCCGAGCCTTTTCAGAATTCACAGGTAAATATCGCCTAAAAATAAGCTCCTCTTTAGGAACAGATCGATTGGAACTCATGCTGGAAGGCTCCGAGACGGCAACAAGATGGATAGAGGAATTATCTAAGCGATTGAAGCAGGAGACCCTTGTTGCTTTTGACAACATTGAAATTGTTCCGAAATTGGAAGAAGGCCCTTTGATTGTGGATGAAAGGGAGGGAAGGAGATTTTAGCGTTGGATTTTCTTGACAAGGGACTCCCCATAATGATAATAAGGGTACTATAAAAAATATTTAAAGGAGGAGAACTTATGAAGATCATTGTCTTTTTAATGTTATGGTTGATGATGATTCCAGGTCTCGTTTTGGGTCAAGAGAAAATTGATTTAAAGATGATGACAGGTCCCACAGGAGGATCATGGATTCCCTTGGGTGGGGCGATCGCTGAGTTGATTCAGAAAGCCATCCCTGGGACAAATGTGTTGGTCTTGCCCGGTGGTGGGATAGCAAATGTAATGGGGGTAGAGGAAGGAAAGGCAGATATTGGGTTTGGAAACTCTTCCTCCAGTGTGGATGGATGGGCAGGGAGGCCCCCTTTCAAAGCTCCTACAAAAAATGTAAGACAGTTAGCCAATCTCTATCCTCAATATTTTCAAATGGTTGTGTTGGATGAGTCTCCCATTAAATCCGTTGCTGATCTAAAAGGCAAAGCCATCTCCCCCGGACCCAAGGGACATACCGGAGAGTTGTTAGCTCAACAGGTGCTCCAGGTGTATGGTCTTTCTTATAAAGAGATGAGCAAAGTCCATCATGTTCACTATTCTGATTCCGTCAATTTAATGAAGGATGGTCATGCGGATGCCTTTATTTTAGGAACGACCATTCCAGGCTCATCGATCTTAGATTTAGCGACCGCAAAAAAGATTAGACTTCTTTCTCTTCCTGATGATAAGATCAAAGAACTCCAGAGGATGAACCAAGGGTATATAAAGCGAATTATCCCGGCGGGAACTTATCCAGGAGTAAACTATGATGTACAAACGGTAGGCTATTTCACCCATCTCGTGATCAGTGCTAAACTTTCCGATGATTTAGTGTACAAAATTACGAAGGTGATCTCCGAAAATGTGGCTCGGCTTGCGGATGTGGTGAAGGATATGAAAGGGGTAACGGCAAAGGATTTAGCCCTGGATATTGGTCTTCCATTTCATCCAGGAGCCTTAAAATATTATAAAGAAGTTGGGGCAATCAAGTAAAAAAGTGGATAAATTGTAATCCCTCACTGAAGGGTGGAAATAAATTTAAGCCCGACAGGAGTATTTCCGAAACCCATAGAATGCGGATCAATTTATTTATTTAAGGAATACGAATCGATCCATTGTAGAAATGGGTTTCTGATTAAAACAAACGAAAGTTAAGATTTCTATGGACCATTTAAGGTAGCCGCACCACGGGTTTCTTCAATACCCCTCTCGGGCTTATCCCCCCACTTCTGAGTGAGGGATTATATTATCATTTCAATTTTTTTTGACAACCTTTTATCTTTACTTTAAATTAACTTTGACCCTAATCCATTTCATTTCAATTCCTGGAGGAGAAATTTTATGAAAGACCAAGCGCGAGTAGTCATCATTGGGGGAGGGATTACCGGTTGTAGTATCGCCTATCATCTCACCCTTATGGGATGGAAGGATGTAGTCATTCTTGACAAGGGAGAATTGACCAGCGGGGCCACCTTTCATGCCGCAGGGTTAGTGGGACAACTTCGAGCCTCTGTCAATATTACAAAGATGCTGAAGTATAGCGTGGAGCTCTATAGCCGCCTCGAAGAAGAAACAGGACAGCACACGGGTTGGAGCCAGGTAGGGGGGCTGAGGATCGCTTCTTCAAAGAATCGAATGGAAGAGCTCCGACGCGCTGCGGCGATGGCAAAGACTTTTGGACTTCCTATGGAACTCATTAGCCCCAAAGAGGCCTGCGATCTCTTCCCCGTGATGGAGAAGAAAGGAATCGTAGGGGCGGCTTTCCTCCCCACGGATGGTCAGATCGATCCTAGTGGAGTAACCTATGCTCTCGCCCAGGGGGCCAAAAACCGTGGAGCTGAAATCTATACCGAGACCAGAGTGATTGGAATTCGTCTAAAAAGAGGAGCCGTCTATGAGGTTCTCACCGAGAAAGGAAATATCAAGACGGAGATCATTGTCAATGCGGCTGGGATCTGGGCTCCAGAGATAGGGAAGATGGTGGGAGTTTCAATTCCCATTATCCCTATGGAACATCAGTATCTCATTACAAAACCGATCCCTGGAGTAAAAAGAGGAATGCCGACGATGAGAGATCCAGACCTTTTAGTCTATTTCCGGGAGGAATTGGGAGGCCTGATTATGGGAGGATATGAGCCTAATCCCATTCCATGGGGGCTGGATGGAATTCCCAAAAACTTCACGAAAACCCTCCTCAAATCGAACTACGAACATTTTGAACCCCTCTCCAATCTTGCCATGAAGAGAGTCCCAGTCATTGGGCAGGCAGAAATTCTCACCCTGCTCAATGGCCCTGAAGCCTTCACTTCTGACGGAGACTTCATTATGGGAGAATCCCCGGAGGTGAAAAACTTCTTTGTAGCGGCTGGCTTCTGTGCCCATGGAATTGCGGCTGCGGGAGGGGTTGGAAAGATGATGGCGGAGTGGATCGTTGAAGGGGAACCCAGTTTAGACCTCTGGCGTCTCGATATTCGACGTCTCTCCGCTCATCACGGAAGTCAAAAGTATGCTCTTGATCGTTCCATTGAAGTTTACGCCCATCATTATGCCATGAGCTGGCCTTTTGAGGAGATGAAATCCGCAAGACCTCTCAGGACAAGTCCACTCTATGGTCGGCTCAAATCGATGGGAGCAGTCTTTGGAGAAAAATCGGGCTGGGAACGACCTAACTGGTTTGCCCCAAAAGGGGTCGTGCCAAAGGATAAATTAGGGTGGGGCCTTCCCAACTGGTTTGAACATGTGGCTCGAGAACATCAGTCCATAAGAACGAAGGCAGGGGTGATTGATCAGAGTTCCTTTGGAAAGATAGAGATCAAGGGGCCAGATGCCCTCTCTTTCCTCCAGAAGATCACCGATAATCAGATGGATAGACCTGTTGGTTCCATTACTTATACTCAGATGCTTAACGAAAAAGGAGGAATCGAATGCGACCTTACCGTGAGTCGATTGGGAGAAGATCATTTCTATCTGGTTACTGGAACCGCCTTTGTCAAACATGACTTGAGTTGGATAAAAAGACATCTTCCGGAAAAGACCCATCTCTCCGTCACCGATATGACTTCTGCCCGAGCCTGTATCACCTTATGTGGTCCTAAATCGAGGGAAATTTTAAGATCACTCACAAAAGACGACCTCTCTAATGAAGGATTTCCTTATATGACTTGTAAGGAGATTTATATAGGATACGCACCTGTTCTTGCCCTCCGCATCACCTATGTAGGAGAACTGGGATGGGAACTCCATATTCCTACAGAATATGCTCTTTATGTGTATGATATTCTCTGGGAGGCAGGAAAATCCTTAGGTCTGATCAATGCCGGCTATCGAGCTATCGATTCTCTAAGATTGGAGAAGGGATACCGGTACTGGAGTGTTGACCTTTCTCCAGAGTATACCCCTTTTGAGGCTGGACTGGATTTCTGTGTGAAGTTAGACAAGGGTGATTTTATCGGTCGCCAATCCCTTCTCATTCAAAAAGAGAAAGGGATACGGAGAAAGCTCTGTTGCTTGACGATTGACTCGGGTCCCCTCATTCCCATAGGCAAAGAGGCCATTCTCGATGGGGATAAAGTCGTAGGAATCGTTACGAGTGGAGGCTATGGACATAGCATCCAGAAACCGATTGCCTATGGATACCTTCCAATTGCCTATTCCGAACCAGGAACAAAATTATCTATAGAGGTCGCTGCAAAAAAGTATGGAGCCATTGTGGAGAAAGAGCCTCTTTATGACCCTGAAAATCAAAAAATAAAAGGTTAATCGGATAAATCCTATGTCGATTGAAGCGTCTGGAGAATGGCTCTCTGTTCTTGAACTATTATCCCGTGAGAAAGGAAAAGTTCTCATTCTCGGAGCCACCGATACCGGAAAAAGTTCTCTTGCCCGATTCATCATCGAAAACCTTTGTCCAAGAGGATTCATCATAGGCCTTGTAGATGCAGACATCGGGCAATCCTTTCTTGGACCTCCTACAACGATCGGATTCTCTCTTTTCAAATATCATCCAAGTTGGGAGATTATTTTCTCACCTCCGGAGATTTTTTTTGTTGGCTCCACCACTCCTGAAGGTCACTTCCCGATCTTCTTAAAAGGGGTCAAGAAAATGGTCGATAGGGCAACCGCCTCGGAGGCAAACCTCATTATTATCGACACGACTGGCTTCGTCTCGGGAGAGGGTGGAAAGGAATTAAAAAGGAGGAAAATAGAGCTCCTCTCTCCCCATTTTATCCTCGCTCTCCAAAGAAGTGACGAAATAGAACCCATCCTTGAACTCTTCAACGATCGTCCCCAGATGAAAATCTTCCGTTTGCCTTTATCTCCTGGGGTGAGAATAAGGTCCATGGAGGAACGGAGAATCTATCGCACCAAACGATTTCAGGACTATTTTAACGAAGCTCAGATTTACGAACTCTCCCTGGAAGGAATTCAAATGGAGGGAGAGGTGATGGACCCAAATGGAGAAATCCTTCCTTTGGATTGGGCTCTAAGGATTAATGGCCTTCTCATTGGACTAAAGGACATCCGGGATGAAACCTTAGCCTTAGGGTTAATCCGGCATTATCTTGAAGAGAAGAAACAATTGCGAATTCTTACCCCCCTTCAGGAGATCCAAAAGGTAAAAATCATCCAGCTAAGCTCTCAGAAAGTCATCCTCTCCCGAGACGAAGAAAACACTTGAAAAACTGAATCATTGTGATAGATTATTTTTAAAAATTTGGGAGGGGACAATGGAATCCAAAGAGATTCATGATCTACAAAAAAAGGTCGAATTCTACGAGGCGATCCTCGATAATATTTATAATGGGGTCATGATTACCGATCCGGACGGGAAAATCATTTTTTTTAGCAAAACTTACGGGAAGTTCTTAGGCATTGACCCAAAAGAAACCATTGGAAAACACTGCACCGAAGTAATCGAAAACACCCGAATGCATATCGTCGCTAAAACAGGAATCCCGGAAATTGACCAACCCCATCGAATTAAGGGACAGGACATGGTCGTCCAGAGGATCCCTATCATCATTGATGGAAAAGTGATTGCGGTTTATGGTCAGGTCATGTTTAAAAACGTCAGGGATGTCCATACCTTGTCCAGAAAATTAAATGTCTTGGAATCTAAAGTGGAATTTTATGAAAAAGAATTAGAGAACCTCCGTTCTTCCAAATATACCATCAACCATATCGTTGGGAAGAGCCCAAAGATGGTGGAGCTTAAGAACCTGGCATTAAAGGCAGCAAAAACGAATGCCCCGGTTCTTCTGATCGGGGAAAGTGGAACAGGGAAAGAACTCTTTGCTCACGCGATCCATTATGCGAGCGACCGGCGTTCTTACCCATTCATTCGAGTCAATTGTGCAGCCATCCCAAAGGATCTTCTGGAAGCTGAATTATTTGGTTACGAGCCAGGAGCCTTTACAGGAGCTGGGAGCAAAGCAAAACCCGGAAAGTTTGAATTGGCTCACCAGGGTACGATCTTCTTAGACGAGATCAGTGATCTTCCCTTGGAAATGCAACCCAAACTTCTACGCGTCCTTGAGGAAAAAGAGGTAGAGCGCTTGGGAGGAACCCGACCATTGAAATGTGATTTTAGACTCATTGCAGCAACCCATGAAAATTTAGAGAAATGTGTCGAGGCAGAAAAATTTCGAAAAGACCTCTATTATAGAATCAATGTGATTCCCATCCAAATCCCACCCCTTCGAGAACGAAAAGAGGATATCCCTTTAATCGCTGAGCATATCGTTGAAATTTTAAGTAAAGACTTAGGAACGCATATTAAAGGAATCTCTCCAGAAGTCATTAAGATTTTTATGAATTATGATTGGCCAGGAAATGTAAGGGAATTATCCAATATTTTAGAGAGAGCTATCTATACGACGGAAGGCAATGTCATCGAAGTGCGCCATCTCCCATATTTCCTTCAAAGCATGCGAGAAGGGCTTAATAAAAGTCAATCTACATTGTTAAAAAAACTTCGTGAGGAGGTGGAAAAGGAAGCCCTCCTTCACGTAATTCGTATCTCTAAGGATAATAAGAAAAAAGCGGCCGAACTCTTGGGAATTCATAGAACCGGACTTTATAAAAAAATGAAAAAACTGAATATTAAACCGAATATGATTCAATAGTGTTTAATTTTATCTACATGTATAAATTTTTCTACATTAATCTAATTAATTGAAATAATAAAAAAATTTTACTTTTTTTAAACTAAGTGTAGAAAATTTTCTACACTTTTTATAAAAAAATCTATATAAAAATAAAAAATTATTTAGAAAACAATTAATTACAAGCCCGTTATATTCCCTTATTGTGGCTTGATTTTTGCTCTATTTTCTATTCTTAAGAGGGACATAATTATTATGGCTAAATTAATTACAGGGGGACTTGGATTTATAGGTTCTCATCTGGCTCATGCTCTTTTAAAAAGAGGTGAAGAAGTAGTTCTTTTTGATATCATTACCAGATCTCCGCTTATCGAAGATATTAAAGACCGGGTGAAGGTCGTTCAAGGGGACCTCGCTTCGTGGGCTGAGGTTCTTGAGGTGGTCAAAAAATATAAAATTGATGGGATCTATCATACGGGGGCCCTTCTCTCAGCCGCTGCCGAAGAAAAACCTATTACTGCCTATCAAGTCAATGCGGGAGGGACATTCCATATTCTTGAGGCGGCAAAACTTTTTAATGTAGAACGTGTCATTTTTCTTAGTACCATTGCCACCTATGGCCCGGGGATTACCCAGAAGGTTAACGAAGATACCATTCAAATGCCCATCTCTATGTACGGGGTAACCAAAGTATTTTCGGAAAGATTGGGAGAATATTATTATCGGAAATTTGGAGTGGATTTCAGGGGAGTCCGACTCCCTTCAGTCATAGGACCCGGCAGAGGCCCTGGAGGAGCTTCTGCTTATAGCACTCTGATGATCTCTGAACCTGCTTTAGGAAGGCCCTATAAAGTGTTTGTGGCTGAAGATGTCAGGATGGCTCTCCTCTACATTAAAGATGCTGTGGATTGTCTCATCCAACTCTATGAGGCCGATAATTCTAAATTGAAGCGAAGAGTGTATTGTATCGCTGGTTTTTCACCTACTGCTAAAGAAATATATAATGAGATCAAAAAACACCTGCCCCATGCAGATATCCAGTTCGAACCAGATCCTGAGATGACGGAACTGGTCCGAAGTTGGCCTCCTTATTTCGATGAAACTCATGCCTATGAAGAATGGGGATGGGAAACGAAATATTTTTTAGAGGAAACCGTAAGGGATTTTATTAAGGAAATACAAACCCATCCCGAACGCTATCGATGAGTTTTGATAAAAGGATTAAATGAATAATACGCTTTAACCCATTTTTTATTATCCATTTGAGTCAAAGAGGTTTTTATTTAAAATCATTTCACAGAAAGGAGGAGGGAAAGATGAGAAAGTTTATCTTTTTATTAGGGATGGTCGTTTTAGGAAGTTTCCTCTTAACTCCCGAAGTAGGGGCCCAGGCAAAAAAGCCTACCCCAAAGGAACCAATCAAAATTGGATCCATCTGCGACTTTGCCGGACCTTGCTATATGTATTGTGAAACAGGTTTAAATGGATTAAGGATTGCTATAGAAGAAATTAATGCCAAGGGAGGGATTTTGGGAAGAAAGTTGGATCTCATCGTTCGAGATACAGAAATGAAGGTCGATGTCGCGGTGAGAGAATTAAAAGACTTAATTCTGAGAGAGAAGGTAGATTTCTTAATCGGGCCATGCAGCAGTGGAACTGGGCTGGCGATGCAGGTGGTTCATTCTGAATATAAGGTCTTGAGAATCTCAGCCATTGCCAATACGGAGGCCATGACGGTAGATAAGTTCTCACCCTATTTTGTTCAGGTCGTTCCAAATACTTATATGGAGGCTACGGCTAACACACGTTACCTCCATAAGAAAGTTCCCAACGCGAAAAAATTCTGTACGATCGCCCCCGATTATGAATTCGGCCGCAGGGAAGAAGCTGCATTTGCAGATGAAATTAAAAGGTTAGTTCCGGATGCTGAGATTCTCTATCAAGCCTGGCCTAAACCAGGTGAAAAAGACTTTACCGCTTTTATTACTGCCATCATGGCTAAAAAACCCGATGCTGTCCATAGCTCCCTTTTTGGTGGAGATCTCGTGGCCTTCACCAAACAAGCGGCTCCCTACGGGTTTTTCAATATTCCATTTATCGCCCTTTACGATCTTCCTGTCCTCATGGCCCTTGGCCCAGACGCCCCCGAAGGAACTTTTGGGTTTGGGAGAGGATGCTTTTTTATGGACCCCAATCCAAAGATGATGGCCTTTGTGGACAAGTTTAAGAAGGTTCGAGGAACCTATCCAGATGCATGGGCTGTGCAGAACTATGATGCGATGTATTTATTAAAGGCGGCTATAGAAAAGGCTAAAACCACAGAGACAGAGGCTGTCATAAAAGCGATTGAAGGCATCCCCTTTGAGGGTTTAAGGGGAAAATTCACGATTCGCCCATTGGATCATATGGGTACGGTTCCTTGCTATCAAGGAACGATTGCCAAAGATCCAAATTACCCTTTCAAAATCTGGAAGGATATCGTACGGGTTCCCGGAGAGGAAGTTATCCGACCTGAACAAAGTGTAAGAGAGATTTGGAAGAAAACGGGGGTGGTCCGTTAACACAAAAATGAGTTAAGTGCTAACTATGTCATTGGATGTTCTCTTTAACCAATTTATGAGTGGAATTGCCCGGGCGGCCATGCTCTTTCTGGTCGCCTCGGGGCTTTCCCTCACTTTTGGGGTACTCCGAATTCTAAACTTCGCCCATGGCTCCCTCTATATGCTGGGAGCCTTTCTCTCCTATACGCTCTGGAAATCCTTATTAACACCCTCTCTTGGATTTTATCTCGCCGCCATTTTGGCTGCCATCATTATGGCATTGTTTGGAATTATCATAGAGTTTTTCTTACTTCGAAGGCTTTACGCAAGGGGATGGCCTGAACAACTTCTGGCTACTTACGCCATCGTGTTAATTATTACAGATATCGTTAAATATGGATGGGGGGGAGAATTCTTATCCATCCCGAGACCCAAACCATTTACAGGAGCGGTTTTTTTATTTGGTTTTCCATTTCCCTCTTATAATTTTTTTATTATCCTACTTGGATTAGGTCTCGTCATCTTTCTCTGGTGGCTCGTTTATCGAACCCGTTTAGGAGACATTATTCGAGCGGCTGCTCATGATCGGGAGATGGTCTCCGCCTTAGGCATACCTATTCCCCGGCTATTTACATGGATCTTTGTTCTCGGGGCTTTGATTGCAGGATTGAGTGGAGCGGTAACCGCTCCTTTTGGCTCCGTCGCATTAGGGATGGATATCGAAATTATAGTAGAATGTTTTGCTGTCGTGGTCATTGGGGGGATGGGGAGTCTTCCAGGAACTCTTTTAGGATCTTTTATCGTTGGAGAAGTATATGCTTTCGGGATTATGTTTAAGCCAGAATTAGCCTTGGCTTTCATCTTTATGGTCATGGCGGTGGTGCTCATTATTCGACCTTGGGGAATCTTTGGCAAACCCGAACGATAAACTGAGAAAACGAAGAAGATAAAGGATGTGGGAAACACCCAATAGGATCGGAATGAAAAAGGGCTGGTGGCTGGGCCTCTTGGTTCTCCTTTTCCTTTTTGCTCCTTTAGGAGTATCTGAGTTCTATCTCACCGTGCTTTGTGAGGCTTTGGTCATGAGTTTATTGGCACTCAGTTTTAACCTGCTCTTTGGTTATATGGGACAGCTTTCTTTTGGACAGGCGGCTTTCTATGGTTTAGCAGGGTATACGGTAGCCATGCTAATCACAAAAATCCATTTTAATTTCTGGCTAAGTTTAATGGCCGGAGTTCTCATGGCCAGTCTTGTTGGGCTAATTATAGGGTATTTCTGTGTTCGCCTCCGAGGGATTTACTTTGCTGTTTTAACCCTTGCCTTTGGTCAACTCCTTTTTGTCATCATTTACAAATGGCATGATTTTACTGGGGGAGATGACGGGATCCAAGGGGTTTTTCCACCTGATTTTTTAAAATCCCCTACCCATTATTACTATTTCATTCTTTTTGTCTTTATTGCCTCTACCTATCTTCTCTGGCGAATCGTCAATTCCCCATTTGGTCAAACTTTAAAATCGATGCGAGAGAATTCAGAGAGGACAGAGTTCCTCGGAATTAATATTGCCCGATACCAACTTATCGCTTTCGTCATTGCTGCTGGCTTTGCCGGTTTAGCCGGAGCGATTTGGGTCCCCTTCTATCGTTCTGTAGCCCCATTTTATTTAATGTGGATCAAATCGGGCGAGCCTGTTATGGCAGCCATTCTTGGAGGACCCAATATTTTCCTGGGTCCAGTCCTTGGGATGTTTATCATGACCTTCGTTCATGCTTGGGTACTTGGGTTTACCTATTTCTGGCCCGTGATTATGGGATCATTGATCTTAACCATCATCTTCCTTCTTCCAGGCGGCATTCTTGGTTTTGCCCAAGAAAAAATGAAACAACGAAGAGAGAGATCAAACTTAAAGGAAACCCCCTGAGATGTTCTTAAGGACAGAAGGAATTACCAAAGATTTTGGTAAACTAAGGGCGGTCAATAAAGTGACCCTGGACATTCATAATGGGGATATCCATGCCATTATTGGCCCCAATGGAGCCGGGAAAAGCACTTTTTTCAATCTGATTACAGGTTATCATAAAGCCACCTCGGGAAGAGTCCTGTTTAAAGGAAAGGAGATCACTCATCTCCCTGCCTATGAAAGATGTAAATTGGGCATTACCCGTTCTTTCCAAATTACCAGCATTTATCCAAAACTAACGGTTTATGAAAGCGTGTTGATGGCCCTTCTTTCCCATCGAAAAGTCACGCTAAACTTTTTCACTCCAGCCCAAAAATTTTTCAAAGAAGAGGTGTGGCATATCTTAGAGGATGTAGGGCTGACGGAGCAAGCCCATTTGACTGGGGATTCTATCTCCCATGGGGATAAAAAACGGTTAGAATTAGCCATTACGCTTGGGACAGAACCCGAGCTCTTACTCTTAGACGAACCGACTTGTGGGATGTCCGCCGAAGAGACAGAAAACACGATGAATCTGATCAAAAAACTATCCACCGAAAGAGGGCTCACTATCCTTTTTACCGAACATGATATGAATGTCGTATTTGGGATTGCTAAAAGGATCTCCGTCCTTCATCAAGGGACCTTAATAGCAGATGGTCCTCCGGAAGAGGTTCGGAAGAGTGAGGAGGTCCAAAAAGTTTATTTGGGTGGGACGGCCTAATGCTCGAGGTTAAAGAAATTCATACCTATTATGGCACCAGCCATATCCTCTTTGGAATTTCCTTCGAGGTCAACCAAGGAGAAGCCGTCTGTTTATTGGGAAGAAATGGGGCTGGGAAAACAACCACCTTTAGAAGCATCATTGGGCTCACTCCCCCAAAACAAGGAAGCATTAAATTTATGAATCAAGAAATTACTGGAAAGCCTCCCTACCAAATTGCCCAGATGGGAATAGGTTATGTCCCGGATACTCGCCGGATCTTCCCCGACCTCACCGTAAAACAGAATATCTTAATAGCTCGGAGAGAAAGACCGGGTGGGGTATGGAATTTAGACCGAATTTATACTCTTTTCCCAAAACTTAAAGAGCTTGAAGACCATCTGGGGACTCAACTGAGCGGAGGAGAGCAACAGATGTTGACGGTGGCTCGAACCTTGATGACCAATCCCTACCTTCTCCTCTTAGATGAACCGGGAGAAGGATTGGCTCCTTTAGTCGTAAAGGCAATGCAAGAGCAATTAGAGGAGATCAAAAAATTGGGGACCACGATGCTCATCTGTGAGCATAATGTCGGATTGGCTACCGCTCTGAGTGATCGAGCCTATGTGATGGATAAAGGAATGATTCGGTTTCATGGAACGATAGAGGAACTAAGGAAGAACGAAGAAATTCGAAAAAAATATTTAATGATATAATTCTTTACTGACCCTTCTTTCTGATTCATGGCCGACGGTAAATCCATAGATGAATTAAGGGTGGGAGATTCGGCCGAGATCACTCAACTCATCACCGAAGAGATTGTTCTGGAATTTGCTAAGGTTATCGGAGACCTCAATCCGATTCATATCGATGAAGCCTACGCTCAAAAAACCCGCTTTAAAGGAAGGATTGCCCATGGAGCCCTTTTCGTCGGCTTTTTCTCCCATCTCCTTGGAAATATTCTCCCAGGCCCTGGAACCATCTATCTCTCTCACGAGATTAAATTTCTCGCTCCTGTAAGAATTGGCGATAAGATTACAGTTCGAGTGGAGGTGGTCGAACTCATCCCTGAAAAGAATCGAGCAAAATTCAGAACGACCTGCATCAATCAGGAAGGCAAGATGGTCGTGGATGGATTCGCTTGGACCATGCCACCCCAAAAATGAGGTTGGTTGAAATTAAAATAAGAATATGAGATCATATTTCTAAAAAAGAAAGGAGGAGAAAAACATGAGATTAAAAAGATATATGAAATTGATCTTGGGAATTGGTTTAGCCATTTTCTTTTTAGCGCCGGAGATTTCTGGAGCCCAGCCTCCAATAAAAATTGGCATCATTCAAGGTTTCTCTGGTGCATTGGAGGCTTATGCCAAACAGATGCTTACAGGATTTAAGATGGGCCTCGAATATGGAACAAAGGGGAAAAATGAGATCATTGGCAGAAAGGTGGAGTTGATTGTAGAGGATGATCAAATTAAACCCGATGTCGCTAAACGGTTAATTACAAAATTATATGCCGATGATAAGGTCGACCTGGTGGTGGGCACCACCAGCAGTGCCGCTGCTCTGGCCATGCTTCCTGTAGCTCAAGAATTCAAAAAGATTCTCCTTGTGGAGCCTGCGGTAGCAGACTCCATTACCGGCAGTGCCTGGAATCGGTATATTTTTAGAACGGGAAGAAATTCCGGTCAAGACGCTATCGCAAATGCTAAAGCCGTAGCAAAACCCGGTGTTTTCTTAGCGGGCATGGCTCAGGATTATGCCTTCGGACGCGATGGAATTGCAGCGTATAAGGCGGCCGCTGAAAAGTTGGGAGCAAAAATGGTCCATGAGGAGTATGCTCCAATGACTCAGACTGACCATTCTTCTTCTGTCCAAAGAATCATCGATGCCCTTAAAGACAAACCGGGTGAAAAGTATGTGTTTGTGGTCTGGGCAGGAAAGCATCCTCCTATTGAACAGATGGCTACGATGAGGATAGAAAAGTATGGAATCAAGATTACAACAGGGGGAAATATTTTACCCGTGTTAAAGGCTACGCTGCCCCTTCTAAAGGCATTTGAAAGCCTAAGAGGAATGATGGGAGGAGCCTATTATTATTATGAACTTCCCAATAATCCGGTGAATGATTGGTTAGTAAAAGAACATATGGCTCGTTTCAAAGAACCTCCAGATTTCTTCACGTGCGGAGGGTTTGCAGCAGCCATGGCCATCGTCACTGCCCTTGAAAAGGCCAAGTCTACCGAAACCGAAAAACTGATTTCGACCATGGAAGGAATGGAGTTTATGACCCCCAAAGGAAGAATGCTCTTCCGAAAAGAAGACCATCAAGCACTGCAATCGATGTATATTTTTAGATTGGAAGCTAAACCGGACCGAGAATGGGCGGTCCCGGTTTTAGTAAGAGAGATCTCTCCTGAAGAAGGGGCTCCCCCGATTCTGGTAAAGAGGTAAGTGGTCCCGATGAGCAAATTATAATTATTCAATTTAGATGGTTCCCTCACCTATTATCGAAACCAGAGATCTAACAATTCGATTTGGAGGTCACGTGGCAGTCGATCACGTGACTCTCCAAATCTATCCACAGACCTTAAAATCCATTATCGGGCCCAATGGCGCGGGAAAGACCACCTTTTTTAACATGATCTCGGGACAGTATCGTCCCACTGAAGGAAGGGTTTTCTTTAAAGGGAGGGATATTACCCATTTCCCTCCAGATCGCCGGACAAAGCTTGGTATCGGGAGATCATTCCAATTGACCAATGTGTTTCCCTCTTTGACTGTTCTTGAAAATGTTCGACTTGCTGTCCAATCCGAAAAGAAGAAGGGGGTTAATTTCTGGAAGCATTATCTCGATTATCCCGAATTTGAAGACGAAGCTTATGAAATTTTAGAAAGGGTCTTATTAAATGCGAAATGGAATCTTCCTGCGAGCCAATTGACTCATGGGGAACAGAGGAAGTTAGAAATTGCCATTTTACTTGCTCTCAAAACAGAAGTTCTCCTGCTGGACGAGCCGACGGCAGGAATGCCTTTAGAAGAAGTTCCTTCCATTCTTCATCTCCTTAAAAAGATTAAAGATCAAAGAGAAAAAACGATTCTTCTGGTAGAACATAAAATAGATGTAGTAATGGCTCTTTCGGATTCCATTGCCGTACTCCATGAAGGAAGGCTAATTGCTGATGATACTCCTGAAGCGATTAGCAAGAATCGAGAAGTCCAGGAGGCCTATTTCGGGGGTGGAAAGAGCCATGGATAAACCCATTCTTAAAGTAGAAGGAATCCATGCTTTCATTGGCAAACATCACATCCTTCAAGGAGTCTCTTTTGAAGTTAAAGAAGGCCAGATCACCGTATTACTGGGAAGGAATGGTGCCGGGAAAACCACTTCTCTTCGAACCATCATGGGTCTCGTTCCGATCTCTCAGGGATCCATTCAGTTTAAGGACCAATCGATTGAGAGACTAAGACCGTTTGAGATTGCCCGCAGAGGGATCGGTTTTGTTCCGGAGGATAGAGGCTTATTCAATCTTCTGACAGTAGAAGAAAATTTTAGGGTGGCGATGCTTGAGGAGAATGAAAATACAAAAAAACGCTTAGAGATGATATTTGAAATCTTTCCAGACCTTCGAAGATTCTGGAAATCTAAGGCGGGGATCCTAAGTGGGGGACAAAAACAGATGCTAGCTATTGCCCGTCCCCTGATCAACCCCAATGAGCTTCTGCTTATCGACGAACCATCCAAAGGACTGGCTCCTATTGTGGTGGACCACCTTATTGAGGCCTTCCATAGGCTTAAGGAGCATACGGTAATTATATTAGTTGAACAGAACTTTTATATGGCCAGTCAAATTGGAACCCATTTTTATCTATTCGATGATGGAAGGACCGTACACCATGGGAGGATGGTGGAACTCATTCAAAACGAAGAAATGAAAAATAAATATTTAGGAATCTCAACCATACCATCGAGAGGGATTCAGGATTGAAATTTTCTCTAAAACAATGGCTTCCAAAATTCATCGTGGGAGGAATCTTTCTTATTCCCTTACTTCTCATCAGTCCTAAAACCTATTGTACTCTCACCATCTCCGGTTTGGCTATGGGAATGCTTCTCTTCTTAGTGGCTTCAGGGTTCTCCTTAATCTTTGGCTTTTTAAGTGTCCTTAATTTGGCCCACGGTGCCCTCTTTACCTGGGGAGCCTATATCAGTTTCACCTCATTCTCTTTAATGAATCGATGGACGGGTTGGGGTGGATCAGAATCTTTCCTTTCCAATATGGTTATCTTTCTTTTATCGCTTCTCCTTGCGGGTCTATTTGTAGGCCTTCTTGGAATGATGACCGAGAGGCTCGTGATTCGCCCCGTCTACGGAAGTCATCTATTTCAGATCTTTATCACTGTGGGAGCCATGATTTTCTTAGAAGAATTGATCCGAGTGCTTTGGGGTCCCGACGATGAGGTCATGCCTGTTCCCATCAGCTTCATCGGGTCTTTAGATTTTTTCGATATCGTTGTCGCGAAATACCCTTTGGTAGCTATTGGGGTAGGGATCATCCTATATCTCTCTATTTATCTTATCCTCAAGAAAACAAAAATAGGAACCATTGTTCGGGCAGGTGTTGAAAACCCAGAAATGGTTCAGGTCATGGGACATAATATATACCGTTATTTTACAGGGGTATTTGCTATCGGTTCTGCTTTGGCCGCCATAGGGGGAGGGATGTGGGCAATGTTTGTTAAATCGATTAACCCTGCAATGGGAGGAGAAGTCATTGTTTTTGCCCTTATCGTAGCCATCATTGGGGGATTAGGAAGTATCACAGGTTCCGTGATCGGAGCCCTTATGGTCGGCCTATCTTATAATTACGTAGCCTATTTGGTTCCAAAGGCAGCTCTGGGAATTACGATGTTGCTCTTAGTGGTGATTCTTCTGTTCCGTCCAACCGGTCTCTTTCCAGAGGGAACATAGGATGAAAGAAAAAAGCCTAACGCCCGTCCAGCAATTTCGTTTGAGAGAAAAGAGAGAGAGGTTTAGAAAACCCTCCATCTATATAAAAATTCTTTTCATCGTTTTTTTGTTATACGTCCCTTTTCTCTTTCAATCTTTTGAACTCATCGATGTCATCATCAAGGTCATTATCTTTTCCACGCTGGTTGCCAGTTACGATATCCTTTTAGGATATACGGGGATTGTGTCCTTAGGTCATGTCCTCTATTTTGGAATCGGTTCCTATCTGGTAGGGATCCTCATGGGAAAATGGGGATGGGTTTCCTATGGTTCCCTGGGTTTAGCCTTCCTTTTTGCAATATTGATTTCTGGAATCCTTTCTGTATTGATTGGATTCTTTTCTCTCCGTATTCGTGCTATCTTTTTCGCTATGATTACTTTAGCGTTTATGGAATTCGCCTTTATCCTTGCCAGCCAGCTCCGAGGGATTACAGGGGGAGATGATGGGATTAGTTTCAAACTCCCTGGCATTCTATCTGTCGATTTCACTCTTGGAAAATTTGGAGGAATCGACGTGACGGGGAGGATCATCAGTTATTATTTTATTTTTTTAGCCTGTTTCCTCCTTTTTATGATGATGCTCCGATTTGTAAACTCTCCCTTAGGACGCGTCCTCCAGTCCATCCGGGATAATGAACAACGGTCTATCGCGATTGGTTACAAAACCTATCTTTACCAAGTTATCGCCTCAACATTTTCGAGTTGCGTGGCAGCCATTACAGGTGGTTGTTTCGCTCTCTGGGTTCGTTATGTTAGTCCGGATTCAAGTCTAAGTGTATCCATCATGTTGGACGTTCTCCTCATGGTGATTGTTGGAGGGATGGGGACGCTCTATGGAGGAATCTTGGGGGCGAGTTTTCTAATGGTCGCACGAGCTTTCCTCCCCAAGATTCAATACCTTGTCGCGTCTATTTTCCCGGGGGTGCCTTTTGCAATCCGTTTTTCTGAACGTTGGCTCCTCTATTTTGGCCTCTTTTTCATCCTCATTGTTTATTTCTTCCCTAAGGGGATTTTGGGAACGCTCGAGGAGATAATTGATAAAAAGAGAAAAGACTGATGAGACTCAAAGGAGATCGGGATGATGAAAGAACCGATAATGATGAAAGGCAAAGGAAACGGGATTCAGATTCAATTGGCTGTGTGGGAGGGAAAGGGAAAAACCATTCTTTGTATCCATGGGCTCACTGCAAATTGCCATTTTTGGGACTGTCTGGCTTCTGCCCTTTCTCCCACTCATAAAGTGATAGCGATGGATCTTCGAGGTCGAGGGCTTTCAGATAAACCCCCTACTGGATATTCTATTAAACATCATTGTGAAGACATTGCCGCTCTTTTAGAAGATTTGAACATATCCCAACTAGTCCTCATGGGTCATTCTCTCGGGGCTTTTATTTCCCTTGCGTTTGCGGCTCAATTTCCTCAGAGGATTGACCATTTAATCCTCGTCGATGGTGGAGGAAAACTCTCTGACACTCAGATGGCAAAGGTTTTTGCTGGAATTAAACCCTCGCTGGATCGTTTGGGACAGACCTTCCCTACTTTTGAGGATTATATTTCCTTAATGAAACAGGCCCCATTTTTGCAACCTTGGAATTCCTATATGGAGACTTATTTTCGATATGAAGTAGAAGAGGTGGAAGGGGGGGTTCGCTCTCGTGTCCATCCCAAGCATATCGAAGAGGAAATAGGAAATTTAAAAAAAGAAGATTCAACCAAATTCTATTCCAAAGTCCTATGCCCTGTACTCATCCTCCGTGCAACTAAAGGAATGTTATCAGAGGATGATTTCGTTCTTCCTGAAGATGTAGCTCGCCGGATGGAAAGCGAGATAAGAAATGCAAAAAGAGTGGACCTTGAAAATACTAATCATTACACCATCCTCTTCCATCCAAATTCCATACGGGATCAGGTAATCTTAAATTTTCTTGAAAAACAATTTTAAAAAGAACGTCATCCCTCACTCAAGGGATAGGTGAGGGGATAAAAAACTCTTTATTTTTTAGAAATTAATTCGACGTCCACCTCGTTTCCAAAATGCTCTTGTAACGCCTTCTGAAGAGCCTCCAGATCTTCCATCGTTTCAAATTCGATCACCAGATCCCGATCGTCCAAAACCTTTAATCGACCAAATCGGTTGACGACCTCAATGACTTCGTTGGGATCCACCGTCACCCACCCCTTCATTCGACGGACTAATTCCTCTCCATTAAAGGCCCGCTCGATCTGAAGTTCAACTCGTCTCTGTTTCGCTTCCCATCCAATCAAAGCGGGTTGAACAATAATAGGAGTTACAGGATCATGCATTGCCGCACAACGAAACCAGAGTTTAGCTCGAATCATTCCCAATCCTCCTCTTAGGGCTTGTTCGGGGAACAAGCCCTACCATTCGTGATTTAGTAGGGGGCGTTCCCCAAACCGACCTTTAAATAGGTAAATCTGTGACTATTTTAGAATAGGGATAATCTTCCCATCTGGATACCATTCCTTTTCGAACAGGATTATTGAGAATATAGGAACAAATCTCAATCAACGATTCATCTTTTCTAACCACATGATCAAAGAAATTTGTCTGCCATAAAGGCCTTATCCCATACATCTGTCCAGAAATCCTTGATGTATAACGTTTAAATGCAGAAACCCAATTCTGTAACGCTCGCACTTTTAATGCTTCTTTCCCTTTTATATAAGACTCCGTAAGCGAAAGCAAAAGATGAATATGATCAGGCATGATACAGTAACAGTATAATTTTATCTCGTTATTGACCTGACGGAATTCTAATTCATCAGTTATGAGTTTTACAATTTTAGAATCAGAAAAATAGGGTCGTTTATTCACGGTGCATAGGGTGATAAAGAAAACGTGATCGGTTGAGCTGTAATCAAATCCTTTTAAACGAATCTGTTTTCGGTGAGGCAATTCTTTCTTCATTATTCGACCTGACTCCTGCTAAAACCTCTCATACCCGTCCCATATTCTAATACGAAAGTTATAAGGCTTGTTCGGGGAACAAGCCCTCCCATTCGTGATTTAGTAGGGTGCGTTCCCTGAATGCACCTTTTAAATTTTTATATTTTATTCTTCCTTATTGTCAAGGTGATTTTCAATGAGCCTTGACACCTCCTACCCTATTCGTTATCTTGTTTCTAAATCTGGCTTATGAAAGGAGCCCTCTATGGAAATGATTCAAGCAATCCGGGAAAGAAAAAGTATTCGGGCTTTTAAACCGGACCCCATTCCTAAAGAGAAAATCGAAGAGATCTTGAGACTCTCCTGTCTTGCCCCCTCAGCCATTAATCTCCAGCCTTGGGAATTCATTGTGGTATCCGGAGAAGAGAAAGAACGATTAAGCCGAAGGCTCATAAAGGCTTATCGAGAAAAACAGATTTCCTGTGGTCCTGGAAATGTTAAACCTCTTCCAAAGAGCATCGCCAAACGGGGAGCCCAAACGCTTGAGATGATGAATCCTTTCTTTGAAGAGATGAAAGTCGATCCCAATCAATTCATCAACGAAGGAAGCTGTCATTTCTATGGGGCTCCTGTCGCTATCTTAATCTGTTTAGATGATTCCTTTCCAAAAACTCGCCTGCTCGATATCGGTATCATCCTGGGCTATTTCCTTCTTGTGGCCCACGAATATGGTTTAGGGACCTGCCCGATTGGCCTGATTACCGCCTATGAAGAAGACATCAAAGAACTGCTCAATATTCCAGAAAATAAACGGGTGGTCATTGGAATAGCCTTAGGGTATCCAGAGGAGAGAAGTCCTATCAACCGTTTCAAATCTCCGAGAGAAGACTTTAAGAAGATGGTCAAATGGATGGAATGACCCTATCGAACATGGCAGGCGACCAGTGAGCCATTGGCCCTTTCGCTCAACGGAGGTTCTTCCCTTTCACAAATGGGGATTCTTAAAAGGCATCGGGTATGGAAACGACACCCTGAGGGAGGATGGATGGGACTTGGGACGTCTCCTTCCAGTAAAATCCTTTTGCTCTTTTCGAGGGGGTCGAGACTCGGGGTGGCAGAGAATAATGCTTCCGAATAGGGATGAATCGGTTTTTCATAAATGATCTCCTGTTTGGCATACTCCACGATCTTTCCAAGATACATCACGGCGACCCAATCAGAGACATACTCGATCAGATTTAAATCATGAGAGATGAAGAGATAGGTCAGTCCATATTCGGACTGAAGATCAAGAAGGAGATTCACGATTTGTGCCTGAATGGAAACATCGAGGCTCGAAACAGGCTCATCGGCGATGATTAACTTAGGCTGGAGGGCAAGGGCTCGGGCAATTCCGATTCTTTGACGTTGACCTCCACTGAACTGGTGGGGATAAAGAAATCTTTGCTCCGGTCTCAACCCGACCACCTTCATTAACTCCACCACCCTCTCCTCTAATTCCTTTCCTTTAGCGACTCCATGGATGAGAAGAGGTTCTCCAATAATGGCATCTATCCTTCTTCTTGGATTGAGTGAGGAATAGGGATCCTGAAAGATGATCTGGATCTCCCGTCTTAGCTTTCGTAGATCCTCTCCCTCAAGATGAAGGATATCCCTTCCTTCAAATTGGACTTCACCTGCATCGGGATCTTCTAACCTTAAAATAAGGCGACCCAAGGTGGATTTTCCACAACCACTCTCTCCCACAAGCCCCAGGGTTTCCCCTTTCCGAATCGTAAGATCAATCCCATCGACCGCTTTCACGAAGGCCGTTCTTCTCGAAAAAAAACCCCTTTGGAGGGGATAATATTTTTTTAGCCCTTTGGCTTCAACCAAGACTTTATTCATAGAGCCAGCATCTCACCTGATGATCGGGTTCAATTTCTATCAGTTGAGGGAGTTCCTCTCTACATTTTTTAAATACCCGAGTGCAACGATCCTGAAACTTACATCCGATGGGTAATCCAAGGAGGTCCGGAACAGTTCCGGGGATCGTCTGAAGCCTGTCTCTCTTTCTCGTTCTTCTTTTTTGAGGGATAGACTGGAAAAGGCCTATTGTATAGGGATGCTTTGGATTTCTAAAAAGTGTGATGACGTCACCATATTCAACGATATGACCTGCATACATCACCCCCACATGCTGAGCCACTTCTGCCACCACTCCGAGATTGTGGGTAATAAGAAGAATGGAGGAACCGACTTGTTCTTTCAGACGTTGAATCAAATCGAGGATTTGAGCCTGAATCGTTACGTCGAGAGCAGTAGTGGGTTCATCGGCGATCATTAATCGAGGATGACAGGAAAGGGCCATGGCAATCATGACCCGCTGTCTCATCCCACCACTCATCTGATGGGGATAGTCGTTCACCCTTGATTCCGGAGAGGGGATCCCTACCATTCTTAGCATCTCAATGGCTCGCTCCCATGCCTCTTTGTTTGAAACCCCCTGGTGAAGTTGAATCGCCTCGGCAATTTGGAAACCGACTTTAAAGACAGGATTAAGAGAGGTCATCGGTTCTTGAAAGACCATAGAGATCCGATTCCCCCGAATCTTTTGCATCTGAGTTTCTGTAGCCTGCGCCAGATCAAGTCCGTCAAAAAGAATCGACCCTTCAACAATACGACCCATTGGTTCCGGGATTAATCGCATAATGGAGAGAGCCGTAACGGTTTTCCCGCAGCCTGATTCCCCCACCAATCCGACCGTCTCCCCTTCGTTCATCCGAAGGTCGACTCCATCGACGGCCTTCACCACTCCCTTCCGGGTAAAAAAATAGGTCTTTAAGTTCTTAATTTCTAAAAGCGTGTTTCTCATTAATCCGGAATAGGTCTTTTTAATTGATCCCGATGGGATTCGATAAATAGCTCAATCTCCTTATCCGATTCCAGTTTTGGATGCATCAGAGCAAAAATATTCTCGTAGGTATTTCTATCCTCCGGGGCGGATAGCTTATTGGCCTGTTCTATCAAGCTCTCCTTCACCTGATGAAGATTCTTTTTTTCCACTTCATCCGTGACTTCTTCGATCTTCCTTTGAATCTCTTCGATATGTTTCAGAAGGCGTGCTCTGGGTAAACCATCGAACCACTCCCATGATCTTTTCCACAATCTTAAATGAATCTTTCCTACATGAAACCCAAATGCATCGGTCTGAACCACAAGGGATTGGCCCATCTTCTTTGGGAAAACAAAAGACCGATCTCGTCCCCCAATGATCAGGGAGATTTCCGGAATTCTTTGAGCCAAGGCATTCATCTCAGGCGAAGAAAGATGAGCCAAAGCAAAAATATAATGGCAATGAGACATTGGGCCTTTCACCCAATGAAGAGCGGCTTTGATCGGGTCCTCGACAAAATAGCTTCTTATCTCTTTTTGGAGAGAGGAAGGAAGAGAAGGAGTGAGAAGCCCTATAATCCCAATTTTAGCACTCTCTACCTCTTTTACGATATAAGGATGAAAGACCGGTCTTTTTGTCTTTCTTTCTATTAGGTTTGCCGAGAGGAAGGGAAATTTTATTCGTTCCTGAAGATTTTTTAGATAATCGATCCCCAACCCCAGATCAATATCCCCAATATTCAAAGCATCGTACCCGATTTTTTCATAGATCCGGAGGACCACCTCTGCCCTCTTTCGGGCTTTTTCCCGCTCCCTGGCTTGACGAAAATAGTCAATCGCTAACGCATTTCCTGAATCGAGAACAAGAATGGATTTGTCTTCTTGTTTAGCGGTTTTAATAAATTGAGCCCTTCTGGCTAATCCTCCATTTTCTCCTGATTCTGGGCAGGTAAGACAGGGTTCAACTTCACCAAGGGTATTGGAGGTATAAATCACCGTCAACTCAATCTCTTTTCCTATGGAGGGGATAGGTTTCCATAAAAAGAACAAAAAGATAATCGAGAAACTCAATAAAAATAATTTCCTCTTCACTTCTCCCTCCTCCCTCCTCACTCCTCACTTTTTTATCTAAGACTTGGGTCCAGAACATCTCTTAATCCATCTCCAAATAGATTGAAGCCCAGTACCAGTGTAAAGATGGCTATACCGGGAAAGGCAGCTACATGAGGAGCGTTTTGAATATACTGTCTTCCTTCGCTGAGCATGGCCCCCCATTCGGGAGTGGGGGGCTGGGCTCCGAGCCCAAGAAAACCCAAAGCCGCCGCCTGAAGGACAGCTGTTCCCATTCCCAATGTGGCATAGACAATAATGGGAGGAATGGTATTTGGAAAAATATGGAGTGCGATAATTCGCAAATTACTTCCTCCGACGGCTTTTACTGCCTGAACAAAAAGTTGCTCCTTGAGGGATAGGACCGTACTGCGCACAATCCTTGCATAATGGGGGATATAGACGATGCCTACGGCAATCATGGTATTCAACAGACTTGGACCCAGGATGGCCGTAATAAAAATGGCAAGAAGAATGGCTGGAAAAGCTAACATAATATCCATGAACCTCATGATGGGTTCATCGATCCTCCTTCCATAGAATCCAGCCAAAAGTCCAAGAATCGTTCCAGGGACAAGAGAAATAGAGACTGCAATTAATCCAATAATGATGGAAATTCGGCTCCCGTAGATGACCCGACTAAGAATATCTCGCCCCAGGCTATCCGTCCCAAAGGGATGTTTCCACGAAGGTCCTTGTAATCGATGAATGGGATCAGGAGTCAGGGGATGATGAGGGGAAATCCATGGACCAATGATGGCCAGAAGGACTAAAAGTCCAATGAGCGTAAGCCCAATCATTGCCGTTTTATTCTTCTTGATTTCAATGAAAGCTTCAACCCTTGCCATCGATTCTTAACCTCGGGTCAAGATAGAAATAGAGGAGATCTACGATGAGATTGACGATCACCATGATCACAGCAAAGAAGAGAATACACCCTTGAACGGCAGGATAGTCTCGAGCCAACAAGGAATCCACAACATAACGACCCAATCCAGGCCAGGAGAAGATCGTTTCTGTTAACACCGCCCCCCCGAGAAGGAGTCCAAAATTAAGTCCGATGACCGTGACAATCGGAAGAAAGGCGTTTTTCAGAGCGTGATGAAAGATGACTCTCCGAGAGCTCAAACCCTTAGCCCGAGCCGTGCGGATATAGTCTTTGGACATCACATCCAGCATGCTGGATCGGGTCATTCGAGCGATAATCGCCATCGGGATGGTGGCCAGGGTAAAGGCAGGAAGAATAAGGTGTTTAAGAGAATCGGCAAGGAGAGGAAGATGGCCTCTCAAAAGACTATCGAGAATCACCAGACCGGTGATCGGTTGATAATCCATGCCCATTGTAAATCGACCCATCATTGGAAGAAGGCCTAAAAGAACCGAAAAGAGATAGATGAGCATCAATCCTAACCAAAAGATGGGC
The DNA here is from genome assembly GCA_964570075.1 of uncultured Syntrophaceae bacterium. Lineage (GTDB taxonomy): Bacteria > Desulfobacterota > BSN033 > BSN033 > UBA1163 > CALIBK01. The sequence continues at coordinate 27,631 of CAZMWF010000001.1, forward strand.
ATGGAGATTCCGGCCAAGGCCATCACCATAGAAGCATAATCGAAGATGGAATATTTTCGAACGGAGGAGATGACGCCTGCAATAATGCCAATAAGACTCGAAAGAAAAATGGCGGCGACAGAAAGCTCAACGGTTGCAAGGAAACGGTCCCATATCTCTTGAGAGACGGGAAGATTGGAGCGAATGGAAATTCCCATATCTCCGGAGAGTAAATGTTTTAAATAGATGAGATATTGATAAGGATAGGATTCATTCAGCCCAAGTTTTTCACGAATTCGGGCTACATCCTGAGGTGAGGCAAACTCTCCAACAAGAAGATGGGCGGGGTCTCCAGGGATGAGTCTGAGCATTAAAAAGACCAAGATGGAGACCCCGATCAAGATGAAAATGAGGTGAAATAATCGTCTTGAGATGAAGGAGATCAAAAATCTTTAAACCCCCTCTTACTTCTCCTTCCAGACCATCTGGAACGAATTCAATCCATTGGGTCGAAGGGGAACATCATGGAGCTTCTTATTATAGATTCGCACAATGGTGGAATGGGCCAGAGGAACCCATGGAACTTCTTCATGAAAGATCTCCTGGGCTTTTAAATAAAGAGGCGCCCTCTTCTCTTTTCCGAAAAGTCCCTGAGCTTCTTTAACCAGTCGGTCAAACTCAGGATTCTGCCAGAAGGCGACATTGGCTGCGGGTGGCTTTGAATTATCGGAATGAAGAAGTCCATACAGGAAATTATCCGGGTCCGCATTGCCACCCAACCACCCTAACATGCAGAGATCATGTTCTCCCTTGGCCGTCTTGTCCAGATAAGCTCCCCATTCATGTCGGACAATCTTGGCATTGATCCCTACAGCAGCTAAATATCCCTGAATCAATTCGGCCGTCTTCACAGGTTCTGGCATGTAAGCCCTGGATACAGGCATGGCCCATAGTTCGGTGCTAAATCCATTCGGATAACCTGCCTGGGCAAGAAGGGCTTTGGCTTTCTGGACATTATACTCGTAATCCTTAATCTTAAAATTATAGCCCCATATACTTGGAGGAAATGGATTCACTGCAGGGATGGCTAATCCCCTGAAGATGGTCTTGATGATCGTCTGTTTGTCAATGGCATGGGCGATCGCCTGACGAACCAGCTTATTGCTCAGGATGGGTTTCTTCGTATTAATCGCCAGGTAACCCACATTGACACTGGGTTGTTCAATCACTTTAAAGTTTGGGTTGCTCTTTGCCATCTGAATGGAATCCGGATCGAGATCATCCGCAATATCGATGGCTCCGGTTTGGAGAGCCATAAAACGAGCCGAAACCTCTGGAATAGCCTTCAGGATGATCCGGTCTAAATGGGGTTTCTGTCCCCAATAGTCCTCGTTTCTTTCCACGATGATTTGGTCATCTTTAATCCATTTCACAAACTTAAATGGACCCGTACCTACAGGGTTTCGACCAATATCCCCCTTGTATTTCTCAATTGCCGCAGGGGATAGAATGGGACATAGCCAGAGAGCGAGGTTAGCCACCAGAGGCGCATAAGGCTTCTCTGTTCGGAGAGCCACCGTATACTCATCAATCACCTTGACCTCTTTGACCGGCCCCAATCCCAGGGCGGGATATCTCCAGGTTCCATACTGATGAAAAGGATGACTCTTATCGATGACCCGATCGAAAGAGACCTTCACTGCATGGGCATTGAAAGGAGTTCCATCATGAAATTTTACCCCTTTCCTTAGCGTAAAGGTCCAGACCAGCCCATCGCTCGACACCCTCCAAGAAGTGGCCAGTTGAGGTTCTACGTCCATGCTATCTTTTTTGAACATCACCAAGTTTTCAAGAATCTGAATCCCTGCCTTAATCGATTCTCCATCCGTCGCCTGGGCGAGATCAAGGGTGACGGAGTCACCTCCTCGCCCCCAGGTCAATGTTCCACCTTTGACAGGGGCCTGTGCCAAACTTAGAAAAGGCAAAATCGCCAGTCCCACTACCACCGAAAGAATCCAACATACCCTTTTCATCTTCTCCCTCCTTTTCGTTCATCTATTTTTGAGGAAAGGTTAATCTTCTCTCCCGATGCCAAAAAAAATCCATCCCTCCTTCCCTCTTATACCCCTTCTTTTTAACAGGAAAATGGCAAGAGTTCAATAATCTGATCACAGAAAGATTGGTCTCGAGATGAGCCTTGATACACTCTCTCAGAAATCTCCCATAAGCCACCTCGTCGGCGACTTCCGTAATGAACTCGATACTTGTAATAGAAGGATATCGATAGGAAAAATTGGTCTTTTGAAAACGTTTTTGAAGCGGGAAAGAGAAGATCCCATCTCCCATTTTTTTGGATCGAGACATCCAGGCTCCCCTATATTTCCAATATCGCTCCGCAAAGGTTTGATTCCTTTTAATTATCCCCTCCTCATCCAAGAGAAAGGAGGAGACCCATCTTCCCAATTTTTCAGAACGTTCCCTTCTCTTTGACCCTTTTTTCTCCTCGAGAAAGGGAAGGTAGATGAAGAAAAAGGCCTTTGGGATCCACCACTCCCTGAAACGAAAGGGAGTATAACCCGAAAAAGGCTGTTCCCATTCATGAGAAGGAAATCCATGATTATCCACGCAGATATCCGGAAACCATCTTTGCCAGATCTCTGGTTTCACCCTGGCTTCTCCAAACGGAGTTCCGGGATTAAAGTATTCAAGATAATACTCCTGCCCTGCCCAATTGTATCTTGCAGCATGAAGTTTATCCCTTGGAGTCCATCTTAACATCTCTTCTAAGGCCTTCACCCCATCCACATTCTCCATGGGATTGATGATCACATTGACCCTTTTGAGCCATCTCTGATATTGGGGATTTGTGACAAGGAGAGAGGACAACTGAAGCCCAGCATTCGTGCTCGATACTTCATTTGCGTGGTGACGGCAGTTGATAAAAAAAGTGGGCTTGAAGACAGCCGCTTTCAACTGGGAGGTCAATGAATGGAGAGAGGAAGAGGTATGTTCAAGAGAATAGATAGGAAACCCGGCTGAAGAATCTCCTTCTTCAACAACGTTTACTCCAGCCCTTCCTTCGAAGGAACGAATCATCTTAAGATATTCTTTGTATCCAATCGGCCTCTCCATTGTGATCCCGATGGGACTCGACTTTTTTTTATTCAAAAGTTGCCTTCCTTTGATTAAATCTGAACCTATGGCAATGATTCGAAACCCTCTCTTCGGTTTCTCTATGTGATCGATCCTTTCAATCCGAAACACTTCATGCTTAAAGTCTTTCATCATCTTTCTTAATCGATCGATCTTCCACTCCCCCTCTCCTTCCACAAATAGATGGACGAGAAGGTCTGATCCTCTAAAAGCAACGCCTTCCAAGCCTATTTTTATTCTTTCCTTTTCCCGGGAAAATCCATCAGGACGATGGATCAAAGTAAATTTCAATTTTCCGTTCGTCTTCCTTTCGTTGGGATGGATGATGGGAAGGATCCGACCTGCGGAAACTTTAGTTAGCCCCTTTCTCTTTAAATAATGGGAGAAGAAATCTAATGTCACAAAATAGAATTCCTCATGGAGGGCTTCGAGGGGAGAGATTCTTTCCTCATCCACTCCTAATCCTTCCCCCGGGTAATTTAAAAGGAGGTCAAAGCGAATCGCTTCAAAGAGTGGGTTGGGAGGGGAGGGGGAACGTGCACCGAGACGATCGACTTCTCTCTTGAGGAGAGGAAGGAGCTCTTTTTGATAACTCTCCCATACCTGCTCCATCCATGTTTTAACCTTACGGTTCACCACCTCTTTCCCGTTAATCTTCAAATTGATCCATCCTATCCAGGGGTGAATTTTCCCTAATTTTGGGAAGGAGGAGAGATAGTCTTTGCGTTCCCACTTTGGTGAAAACTCGCCTTCATAAACCTTCTCTTTTCCTCGCCAAGCACAGATCCGATAGACTTCTTTAATTCTCGAATCTTTTTTAAAGGCAATCCGATCTTTCGAAATCCCTAATCTCCGAGAAAGGATTTCATCAATGGGGTAGATCTCCTGAAGCCATCGCTCTTCTTCCTCCAGCCCTTTCTCTTTAAAGGGCTTAAACGTGATCTCAACTCGATCCACCCCCTTTTTTAAAATCTCTTTTAAGACGACTTCCCTCATCCAACTCAATCCAGGTTTGTAGGCATTTAAAACGGCAACACGAATCTTTGTTGAAGAACACCCTAGCCCCTTTAACAATTTTTTTATTTCGGACTCCAACCGCCTCCTTTCTCTCAACGGCCTGACAACCATGGCCAAAATCTCTATCGACTCAATTTGAGAATCCGATTCTTTCAATCCCTTTTTCAGTATCTTTAGAACCTCTTTCCTTTCATCAAAAAGGAGAAACTCCCGGATGATCTTTTCAGAGGAAGACGAGGAACTAAAAAAACTCTTACAGGAATCTTCCAAATCTCTTATAAATTTTTTAACCGCTCTTAAGATCGGATCCTTAATTTCTTTTGAATCGGTAGGGATGGTACTAAGGTATCTTAAAATTCTCTGGAGGCCTTTCTCTGTTCCTGAGATCAATATCTCAGAGAGGTTATTCCGGGATGGGATTGAAAATACTCCTCCATCCCAAGGAATCGCATCAAGGTGCCGTAATTTTCTCAGTCTGACTCTCTTTAAATCTTCTTTCTTTCCGATATAGATAAAAGGGACTCTCTTCGGCCTTGACCACCATGGAAAAGCAAAAGGGAGAGAAAGTTGGATCGTTTCCAGGCCCAGTCGAGATGAAAAATTGGCTGCTTCCATAGCGGTCTGTATCTCGACCGAACTAAAAAGAAGGATTCGGTAGGGAAAATGAACGAGCCAGGGTTTTTGTGGTTCAGAGTGAAATAATCCTCCTATAGAAAAGAGTTTGAGAAGGTCAATATTGTCTCCTTTTTTAAACCCTTTCCCAGTATTTTTTCTCAAAATCCTCCCGTTTCTCGAAAGAAGGGAGAGCGAAAGGTTTCGAATGGATTCCGCCAAGGAGGTTTTGTCACTTTCCTTTAAAAAATAGATTCTTCCATTTGGAGGGATGGTTTTAAATTCATGATCGAGCCCGATGTAGAGGTGATATCCCCAAGAGGATCCTTTTTTGCCTTCCGTAACAAGGGGAGGACTCATCCCCATCGTTTCGAACCCTATGGCAGCAGAGAGATCCATGACTGTACATAAAACTTCGGGATGGCAAGAGGAGGAGGAGAGGTGAATCTGGAGATTTACCGAATCAACGAATCCATCACGATCTCGGTCTAAAAAGATCTTATGAAAATCTTTCACTAAAGGATGCAAACTTCTTTAACCTATATAAGAATCGAGCTTCTTTTTTTTCGATCTTTTTCGTTCCCTTGACATTTCCCATAGACCACATCGGGTTCTAAACTCACAATAAGCTTCTGGATTCGAGCACTCACAGCATTCATCAGGAGACAGGCAATCACAGCACTCCAGACAGAAACCCCTTTCATATTTATAGCAGATAGCCACTGCATTTCTTTCAGGATGATTTTTACAATTCATCACGCCCTCTATTTCTTTTCTTAATTTTTTGTCTCTTTGAGATCGGACGCTTCCGGAGCAAAACATAGGTGGCCCCTGCCCCACCATCACACTTTCTTGCACTGGAATAGGCGACCACCCACTTTCTCCATGGACCAAGGGTCAACCATTCCTCAACCTTTCGTTTTAATACCGGCTCTGAGGGTGAGGAGAGTCCTCGACCATGGGTAATCAGAAGACCCGTCTTTCCGTGAGTGGTTGCCCATTTCATAAATTGGTCAAAGACTTCTTGTGCCTCTTTAACGACCAATCCATGAAGATCGAGATACCCCTGAATCGAAAAGTCTCCTCGATGAAGGCGTTTTGCAATCTCAGGGTGGACATGGTAGCCTATCCCTTCGATATATTCGGGCGTATCCTCTACTCGAAATCCAACCCCTTTTTGAACAAGAGCCTGAAGTCGATGCAGAGCCTCCTCATCCTCCTGTTCCCGAAAACGCTGGATCGATATATTTCTTTTATGGGTAGCCTCAACAAGGGGTTTATCCTTGAGAGGTTTCACTCCTTCCATCGCTTTTTGAAACAAAGCCTCCTCTTTCTCCGAATCTACCCTTTCAGAATGTTCGGGAGGTTCTTCAGGGAAAAAATTTCTATCGAGGATGACATGTAACTCTTTGAAAGATTTAAAGGTATATGAAAACCGCTTTTGTTTCATATCCCTCTTCCATTGGAGAGAATTTAATAAAAAATATCACAATTTCCCCTCTCCTTCAAACCTTTTCCATCTTCAGATGTAACCTCTCACTCAAATGTGGAATAAGCCCGAGAGGGGTATTGGAGAAACCCATGGTGCGGCTACCTTAAATGGTCCATAAAAATTGTTACTTTGGTTTGTTTTAATCAGAAACCCATTTTTACAATGGATCAATTCGTATTCCTTAAACATATAAATTGATCCGCATTCTAAGTGTTTCGGAAATACTCCTGTCGGGCTTAAATTTATTTCCACCCTTCAGTGAGGGATTACGATTACATCAATAGAACTATTTGACTTTTATGAAAAAAATCCTATAATTAATCGTTTAAAATAATTCGTGAAAGGAGGGGAAAAATGGATGCCCGGCATTAAAATCAAAGAGAACGAGTCCTTTGAGAATGCCCTGCGTCGGTTCAAAAAGCAGGTGGAAAAGACTGGAATCTTTTCAGAAATTCGAAAAAGAGAACATTACGAAAAGCCCAGTGTAAAGCGAAAAAGGAAGGCCCTGGCTGCAAAGAAAAGGGCCATGAAACGGCTCCGGAAGATGATGGAGAGGAGTTAAGATGAATTTAGAAGAAAGAATTCTTGAGGCAATGAAGGAGGCCATGAAGGCCAATGATAAGACTCGGCTCTCCACGATCCGTATGATTCGTTCTTCTATTAAAAATAGAGAGATCGAACTCAGAAAGAAACTCGAAGACGAAGAGATCATCCGTGTGATCCAGGGAATGATAAGAAAGAGTGAGGAAGCCATTGAACAGTTTCAATCGGGAGGGAGAGAGGATCTGGTAGAGAAAGAAAAGAGGGAAATTGACATTCTAAAATCTTTCTTACCTCAACCCCTCTCGCAAGAGGAATTGGTCAGATTGATTGATGAAACCATTCAGGAAACAAAAGCGACTTCCCTGAAGGATCTGGGGAAGGTCATGAAGTCGATCATGCCAAAACTCGGGGGGAAAGCCGATGGGAAATTGGTCAATCAATTGGTTAAAGAGAGGCTTTCCCCATAATTTTTTAAATCATTAGATTTGGATCCACTCCTTCTTAGGGTCTATGGATGATCGTTCCCTCAGGGCATTAGAATTTTATTCCATTTTAAACCTGTTAAGTTCTTTTTCTATCTCCCCTCTCGGGGAAAAAAGGGCAAAAGCCCTGAGACCTATTACAGACCTTAGAATCATTGAATCCCGCCTGACCGAGGTTACGGAATTTCAAGACATCTTAAAAGAAGGGAAAGATCCTCCCCTCCAGGGGTTAAAAGATATCGAGCCTATTCTCAGGAGATTAGAGGTAGAGGGTTCCGTCCTTCAAGTCCAAGAAATTCTGGAGCTTGAAGGTCAGATCAAACGATGCCGGGAGCTGAAACGATTTTTCTTAAAATCAGAGGTCAAGGCCCCTACCCTCAAAGAAAAGGTTCTCCAATTTTCTGATCTTAACTCTCTGGAGAAGGAAATTCTCCATCACCTCGACCCTAAAGGTGGGCTATTAGATCGGGCGAGTCCCTCTCTTTCGGAAATACGACACCATCTGGAGAAAGCGAGAGAGAAAGCGAAAGGGATTCTGGAAACCCTTCTTCGACAGGAAGAACTGAAGCCCCTTTTTCAAGAACCTCTCATCACCCTCCGAAACGGGAGATATGTGGTCCTCCTTAAATCTGAATTTAAGCATCGTCTGGAGGGAATCATCCATGATCAATCCCATAGCCAGAAGAGTCTTTTCTTTGAACCCCTCTCGGTGGTTTCTTTAAATAACGAGATCTCCATCCTCCTGGCGGAAGAAAAAGAGGAGGAGGAGCGGATTTTAAAAGCCCTTTCAGAAAAACTAAGGGCAGAACTCTCTTCTTTTTGGAATGACTTGGAGAGATTAAGTGAATTAGACCTCCTCTATGCGATGGCACGCTTTTCCCTTCACCTTAAGGGAATAAGACCTCAATTGAATCAGACCGGGAAGATCGATTTAAAAAAGGCAAGAAACCCTCTCCTCTTCTTTCAGGATGAGAGGAAAGTGGTTCCCGTCGATCTCCGATTGGGAGAACACCAAAAAATTCTTGTGATCAGTGGAGCCAATGCAGGAGGGAAGACGGTCGCCCTTAAAACCCTTGGTCTTCTCATCTTAATGGCCCAATCGGGTCTACCGATCCCCGTAGAAGAAGGGAGTGAAATGCCGATCTTCAAAGACCTTTTTGCTGTAATCGGCGATGAACAGAGTGTAGAAGGAAACCTGAGCACCTTTTCAGCTCATCTCCTTCATGTCGATGAAGTCTTAAAAAGGTCAGGGCCTCACACCCTGGTTCTCCTGGACGAATTAGGGGTTGGAACCAATGCCAGCGAGGGATGTGCCCTTGCCATGGGATTTTTAGATCGGTTTAAAGAAAAAGGGGCCTCGGTGGTGGTAACCACCCATTTTGAGGGTCTCAAGGCTTATGGATATCTCCATCCGGAAGTGGAGAATGTGAAGGTAGATTTTGATGAGGAGACGATGGAGCCTCGGTATACCCTCTCCTATGGAGCCTCAGGGATGAGCAATGCCTTCCTGGTCGCTGAAAAATTAGGGATTTCTCCGGAAGTTCTTGAAAGGGCCAGGAAATATCGAGAAGAAGGAGGAGAGCAAATCTCTCAGGCCCTCCAGGCCCTCGAGAAATTAAAAGCAGAGGCAGAAGGAGAAAAGCTCAAGCTCCAGGGGATGAGGGAGGAGGTGGAAAAAATCCGTCAGCGATTGAAAGAGACCCTTGACCGAATCAAAAAGAGACGCGAAGAGATCTACTCCCAGATGGAGGCGAAGGTCAGAAGATTAGCCCAAGCGGTGGAAGAGGAACTGAAGGAATGGTTGAAGCAACAAAAAGAAAAAAAGTCTCCCACCTCCATTCGAAAAAAGGAGATTCATGAAATAAGAGAACGATACTTCCCTTCCACTAAAAAGAGGACCTTCATGGAGGGTCCTCTAAATTTGAAGCCTGGAGATCAGGTCTGGATCGAGAGTCTCAAAAAAGAGGGGATCCTCTTAAAGATCGTAGAGCCCTCCAATCGCACCGAAGTCATTCTGGATCAGGCCAGGGTCGTCGTTCCCCTGTCCGATCTGAAAAGGATGGAAGACCGAGAAGAGAAAAAGACGACCTCGGAAACAGAGCCTTTCTTCAGAAAAAAGGGATCGGAGGTTCCTTCCCAATTAAATGTGATTGGACTGACGGTAGAGGATGCCCTCTCCGTCGTCGACAAATTTATTGATCAGGCCCTCTATCATGGATTGGAGAAGGTGCAGATTATTCATGGAATAGGATCGGGAAGGCTCCGAACGGCCATTGGAAAATTTCTCGAATCCCATCAGGGAGTGAAACATTATAGTCCCGGGGACCTAAACAAAGGGGGACTGGGGATCACCGTGGTAGAGTTGAGGTGACTTCATTTGGCAGAAAGGTTTTTCCAGGAAGATAAGATCTCGGAGATTCGACAGCGGGCTAGCATTCTCGAAGTGGTCTCCGAGTATGTAAGTCTAAAGAGGGCTGGAAAGAATTATAGAGGACTCTGTCCCTTCCACTCTGAAAAGACCCCCTCCTTTATGGTGAATGAGGAGAAGCAGATCTTTCATTGTTTCGGCTGTGGAGAAGGAGGAGATGTCTTTACCTTCCTGATGAAAATAGGCCAACTCACCTTCCGGCAGGCCGCAGAAGAACTTGCTAAACGCTATGGGGTAAAGCTCCCTCGATGGGAACCCTCAGAAGCCCAGAAGAAGGAGATGGAAAGGAGAGAAATTCTCTTCCATATCAATCAACTGGCCTCTGAATATTATCATCACCTTCTCACCCAAAAGAAAGAGGGAGAGAAAGGGAGAAGATATCTTGCCCAGAGAGGAATCTCCGAAGAGATCATTCGGAATTATCGATTGGGCTATGCGACTGACCGCTGGGATGCTCTGGTGGAGTACTTTTTAGAAAAGAGGGTTCCTCTTGAACGAGCCTGGCAATTGGGATTGATCCTCCCTACCAAAAAGGGCAATGGATCGAACAAAAAAGAGGGATGGTATGATGTCTTCCGAAATCGGATCATCTTTCCCATCTTCGACCTCCAACAAAGGGTGGTGGGCTTTGGAGGAAGGCTTCTTGGAGAGGGATTGCCCAAATATATGAATTCCTCAGAATCTGAGATCTACCATAAAGGAGAGATTCTCTACGGCCTTCCTGTCGCAAAGCGATACATTTTAGAAAGGGATTGTGTTATAATTGTGGAAGGTTATTTTGATCTGTTGACCCTCCATCAGTTTGGTCTGAAGAACAGTGTCGCTACCCTTGGAACAGCCCTGACCCAGAATCAGATTTATCTTTTGAAAAGATGGACTAAAAATATCATCCTTCTATTCGATCCGGATCAGGCAGGAACAAAAGCCGCTCTCCGAACTTTACCTCTCTTTTTAGAAGAAGGATTGGGACCCAAGGTGCTCTCCCTCCCCCGGGGGGAGGATCCTGATACGTTTATCAGAAAAGGAAATCTGGAGATTTTTGAAAAAATGGTGGCGGAGGCCCTTCCTCTGATCGACTTTTACATCCATGATTTGCTCAAGACCTATGATCCCAATTCGGTGGATGGGAAAGTAAAAATAGCAGAGGAGGGAATGAAGCTCATTCAAAAAATCCCTGAAAAGATTCGAAGAGATTTCTATGTGAAAACCCTGGCTGAGAGACTGGATGTCAAAGAATCCACCCTTCACGAGATCATTTCCTCCTTACCAAAGGATCGAACAAAGCCCCCACCCTCCATCTCCCCACTCCCTTCTCCGGAGCCATTCCCAAAGGCCGAGGAGATGCTCATCCGTCTCCTCATCCATCACCCGGAACTCATTCCAAAAGGGTCAAAGGAAGGGATCCTTCACGAATTTGAAAATCCCCTATTAAAAAGGTTAGGGTTAGCCTTAGAGGATCTCTATCAGAAAAAAGGGTGGTTGAATCTCTCTGAGGCCTTAGGAACTATGGAAAAGGACCTTTCTGAGAGGTTACGAAAATATGCCTTTGAGGAGACCGGAATCGAAGCGAACCGATTAGAAAAAATATTTAACGATTGCATCCAGAAAATCCGCCAAAAAAAGCTAAAGAGGGAGGGAAAGGAATTGCTCAAAAGGATCCAGGAGATGGAGAAGAGAAGAGGAGGAGAGGGACTTGAGGCTCTCCTCTCCAGGCACCAAGAAATGGCAAAGAGAGAGAAAGGTCTCCAGAAATAAACCTATATACAAATAGGGGGAAAAGGAATGGGAAAAGATTTAAAAAGAATAGAAGAGGAGATGATCTCCCTGGGAGAGGACAAGGAGTTTATGAATTTCGACGAGATGAATGAAATCCCTCGGGAGGATATCGTTTCTTCTGACCATATCGATGATGTCCTGATGATGTTTGACGAAATGGATTTTGAGGGGGTAGACGACCTGGAAAGGCTGAGGGTGGATGAGGAAGGGCTCTTCGAGAAAGAGGAAGAGGAGGAATTAGAGGTCGAAGGATATCCAAGGGCGACCGATCCGGTTCGAATGTATCTTCGGGAGATGGGCTCCGTTTCCCTTCTGACCCGTGAAGGAGAGGTTGAAATTGCGAAAAGGATTGAACAGGGAAAACGGGAAGTTCTCAGTGTCGTGCTCAGTTGCCCGATGGCGGTGAAGGAGATTCTCAATTTAGGGAATGGAATCAAGGAGGGAAAGATTCCTATTCGAGAGGTGACCAATGAGCTCGACGAAGAGGATTCCAATGCAGAAGAAGAGGAGGTTCAAAAGAGACGAGTCTTGGATCTCATTGATCGAATTAAAAAGACAGAGAGAAAGATCCGGGTCTTGAAGCGAAGATCGGGGTCCAAGAAAAAACTTCAGATTCAGGTCAAAAAGAAAGAGGAGGAAATTATCGATCTTCTGAAGGAGATCAATCTAAAAGATACTCAGATTTATAAAATTGTCCAGAAGATGAAACAGATGCTCAACCGGATTGAGAAGGCGGAGAATGAGATCAGGAGATGGGAAGAACGAATCGGGATATCCAGCAAAGAGGTCCGGGCGTTCATCCAGAAATGGAAAGGGAAGAGGTTAGGGGAAAAGGTGTTGATCCGAAACCGAGGGATCACTCGAGCGGATCTTCAGGAGATGGCTCGTTCGGTCAAGATGGCCCAAAAGAAGATCAACAAAGTGGAAACTGAATGTGGTCTATCCACTCAGAAACTCAGGGCGGCCGTCCAGGCCATTACCCTTGGGGAGACCAAAGCCAGAGAGGCTAAAGGAGAGCTCATCAAAGCAAACTTAAGGTTGGTTGTCTCGATTGCCAAAAAATATACGAATCGGGGGCTGCAGTTTCTCGACTTGATCCAGGAAGGAAATATCGGCCTGATGAAAGCCGTGGATAAATTCGAATACCAGAGAGGCTATAAATTCAGCACCTATGCGACCTGGTGGATTCGTCAAGCCATTACCCGAGCGATTGCCGATCAAGCCAGAACCATTCGGATTCCCGTCCATATGATCGAGACGATCAACAAGCTCATCCGAACCTCCAGATCTCTTGTTCAAGAGATTGGAAGGGAACCCACCCCTGAAGAGATCGCTGAGAGGATGGAGATCCCCTTGGAGAAGGTCAGGAAGGTCTTGAAGATTGCCAAAGAACCCATCTCCCTGGAAACCCCCATCGGTGAAGAAGAAGACAGCCATTTGGGAGACTTTATTGAAGACAAATCGACCCTTTCCCCGATGGATGCGGTCATCAATGCCAATCTCTATGATCAGACCCGGAAAGTCCTCTCCACCCTTACTCCCAGGGAAGAGAAAGTCTTGAGGATGCGTTTCGGAATTGACGAGAAGTATGATCATACTCTTGAGGAGGTCGGTCAGGAGTTCGATGTGACTCGAGAAAGAATAAGACAGATCGAAGCGAAGGCCCTTCGAAAACTGAGGCATCCTAGCCGAGCCAGACAATTAAGAAGTTTTATTGAAAATTAGGCCAATAGAGCCCAGATTCACAAAATCTTAAAGAGAAGGTTGACACCTCCAAGGGATGAACTATAATAGATAGGTAGAGAAGAGAGAGGGCCCATAGCTCAGTTTGGTAGAGCCACCGGCTCATAACCGGAAGGTCCCTGGTTCGAACCCAGGTGGGCCCATGATGGGAGAAGGAGGGGAAAACATTCAACTCCTTGAAAAAAAAGAAATTTTTGATCTTTTGAGCTCGAGAAGAGTGTACCCTCCGGTACACTCTTCTTTTTTCAGTAAACTTTATAGGAAAAAGGAGGCCATCCTTGAAAGAACAATTAGAGCTCCTTTGGGAACTTCAAAAGATTGATCTCGATCTGAAACAGATTAAGGAAGAAAGGGATCGGTTCCCCAAAGAGATGAAAAAACTGGAGGAGAAACAGACTCTTGAAAAGGAAAGATTTCAGAAGGAAAAAGAGAAACTCGAAACCTTGGAGAAGGAGCGAAGAAAGAGAGAGCGAGATCTTCTGGTAGAACAGGACAAGATCAAAAAAGCCGAAGGGAAGATGTCCGAAGTAAAAACAAACAAAGAATATCAAGCCTTACTCACGGAGATTGAAACGATTAAGGAATCGGCCGGGCGTATAGAAGAAGAAATTCTGATGATGCTTGAAGAGATCGATGAGACCAAGAAACATTTGATGAAGAAAGAGAGGGAGATGAAAGCCAATCTCGAAAAGATCGAGGCCGAGAGAAAAAGGATCGAAGAAAGGCTCGCAGAGGGAGAGAGGATTTGGAAAGAGAAAATGGAAAGAAAAGATATTCTCTCCAAACAGATCGATTCTGGCCTCATTAAACTCTATAACACCCTGAAAGAGAAGAGGCAGGGGATTGGAATTGTGAGTGTGAAGAAGGAGACCTGTCAGGGGTGTTTTGTTCATGTTCCGCCCCAGATGTTTATTGAGGTCCAAAAGACCAATTCTTTGATCCGTTGTCCCAACTGTAATCGGATTCTCTACTTTGAGGGTGACGGAGAGAAGAGGTAGAGGGGTTGGAAAGGGAGGGATCCATCGAAAGCGTCCCCGAGCTCCTTCTCTATATCGATGGAGCCTCAAGAGGGAATCCAGGTCGAGCAGGAGCGGGAGTCCTAATCAAGAATCCAGGTGGGGAAAGGATGGCTGAGGTGAGTCGTTACCTCGGCTATCGGACCAATAACGAAGCTGAATATGAAGCGCTTCTCTTAGGATTGAGAGAGGCGAAACGATTAAGGGGAGAGTCCCTTCGAATCTATACGGATTCGGAACTGATTGAAAAACAGGTCAATGGAGAGTATCGGGTAAAGGAGGCCCGTTTAAAGAGGCTTCATCAAAAGGCGGTGAAACTCCTTAGGGAATTTCCCCGGGTGCAGATAGAGTCCATTCCAAGGGGAAAAAACAAGGAGGCAGACCTTTTAGCTAATCGAGCGATAGAAAGGAGACTCCTTAGGGAGACAAAGGGAAGGGGGGAGTCGAAGGGGTCGGATGATCGCTCCCCAACACCCTAAGGTAGGGTGAAGGGGGGAGGAAAGTCCGAGCTCCACAGGGCAAGGTGGTCCGTAACACGGACTGTTCCATCTCGTAAGGGATGGAATAAGGAAAGTGCCACAGAAAAGATACCGTCCCGCTTTGGGCGGGATAAGGGTGAAAAGGCGAGGTAAGAGCTCACCAGTATTCTGAGCGATCAGAATAGCTTGGCAAACCCCACCTGGAGCAAGACCAAATAGGTCCCGTTCTTCTGCGAAAGCAGAAGGAAGAATGGCCCGTTCAACTTCATTCTCTTCAGAGTGAAGACGGGACGGGTTGGTCGCTGGAGATCCTGAGTAATCAGGATCCAAGATAAATGATCATCCCCCTCGAGGAGGGAGACAGAACTCGGCTTACAGGCCCCTTCGATTTCCCCATATTAAAAATGGATGAGTAAAGATGGGAAAAGAGATGACCCCGGAGGGAAGAAGAAGACGAAATGAGTTGATCCTCATAGGGATCCTCTCCATCCTGATCATTGGGCTCACTGCCATTGAAATGAAGATTCCCCAGGTTCAGGCCTGGATCCCAATCGGAAACAATATCCTCCTCTTTAGCCTGATCAATATCAATATCATCCTCCTCCTCCTTCTTATCTTTCTCGTCATTAGAAATCTTGTCAAACTCATTTTAGAACGAAGACAGAAGATCCTTGGGGCAAAACTTAGAACGAAACTGGTGGTAGCGTTTATTAGCCTCTCCCTTGTTCCCACCTTTCTTCTGTTCTTTGTGGCTGCCGGGTTTATCACCAATAGTGTGGAGCACTGGTTTAAATCTCAGGTGGAAGAATCCCTTCAGGGGTCCCTTGAGGTGGCCCAAACCTATTATCGAGATTTTGCAAAGATGACGGTCTCTTCTGCTCGTGAGGTAAGCGAGGATCTCAAAGAGAAATCCCTCGATAAAAAAAATGGAAAGCTCCTGAAAGAGGTTCTGGAGAGGAAGAGAAAGGAATATCATCTCAGCACTCTCAAGGTTTTTCTCAAAGGAGAGGAGGCGTTTGGAGTGGAGGATGAAAACCTGAAATGGATTTCTTTTACCCTTCCAAAAGACCTCTTAGAGATTGGATTTTCAGGGAAAGAGGTTTCCAGAATCCTCTCCGTAGGGGAAGGCGAAATGATTACCGGAGTAGCCCCCATTCTCTCTTCCCAGGATAAAGACAAGGTCGTAGGGGTAGTGGCTGCAACCCATTTTATTCCAAAGAGTTTGGCTGGGAAGATGCGGGAGATCTCCCAGGCCTTCGTGGATTATAAACAATTAAAGCTTTTAAAAAAGCCGATCAAATTCAGCTATATGATCGCTCTCCTTATGGTGACCCTTCTTATCGTTTTCTCCGCCATCTGGTTTGGGATACGCCTGGCAAAAGATATCACGGTTCCTATCAAAGAATTGGCCGAAGCCACCCATCGGATTGCCAATGGAGAACTCCACTTTCGGATTCGGATGAAGGCGGCGGATGAGATTGGAATGCTGGTCCAGTCCTTCAATCAGATGACCGAGGATCTCCAGGTCAGTCGTATGGAGCTGGAACAGAGAAGAAAATATATGGAGATCGTGCTTAAAAATGTAGCGGCTGGAGTTCTCTCCATCGATGATAAAGGAAGGATTACTACCCTGAATACTTCTGGTGAACAGATTTTGGGAGTAAAAGCGGAAGCGGTTCTGAATCAAAGGTATGATGAGGTGCTGGACAAGGAGTACGTAGCCCATCTTGAGGAATTACTCAGCGAGGTAAGATCCAATCATAAGGATTCGATTGAAAAACAGGTGGTCCTTCAGGCAGGGGGAAAATCTCTCTCTCTTCTGATCAATCTGGCGACTTTGAAGGATGAAGAGGGAAACCCCTTAGGATTTGTGGTCGTATTCGATGACCTTACCGAGTTGATCAAGGCCCAGAAAGTAGCCGCCTGGAGAGAGGTGGCGCGGCGAATTGCTCACGAAATTAAGAATCCCCTGACACCGATTCAGCTCTCTGCTCAACGACTGAGAAAACGCTATCTCGAAAGGCTTCAACCCGATGGAGTCGTATTGGACGAATGTACCCGCACCATTGTAAAACAAGTGGAAGAGCTGAGGGATATGGTCAACGAATTCTCCAGTTTTGCCCGTATGCCTGCCCCCAACCCCACTCCCAATCATCTGAACGAGATTGTCCAGGAGGCCCTTGTCCTTTTCAAAGAAGCCCATAAGGAGGTCCATTTCCAATTTATCCCTGAAGAGCTCCCTGTGATGAATTTGGATCGGGATCAGATGAAACGGGTGATGATCAATTTGATTAAAAATAGTCTGGCCGCGATGGATTCGCAGGGAGAAATCAAAATCCGAACCCATTATGATCCCCACCATCAGGTGGTTCAACTCGAGGTGAGTGATAATGGATGTGGGATCCCCGACGAAGATAAAGGACGGATCTTTGAGCCTTACTTCTCGACCAAAAAAGGGGGAACGGGATTGGGACTCACCATCGTGAATGCCATTATTTCTGATCATCATGGAACCATCCATGTAAGAGATAATCATCCAAAAGGAACGACATTTCTAATCGAATTGCCCATTCGAGCCTGATTGGCCTAACTCGCCCCAAAATCGCTCTCCCGTAGATGAGGAAAGGAGTTCCTCCAATCGGTTAATCACTGCTCATTTTTATTTCCACCCTTTAGGGTGGGATTAATGGGAAAATACGAAATGAAGTAATCCCTCACCCAGAAGTGGGGGATAAGCCCGAGAGGGGTATTGGAGAAACCCATTCCGCCATAGGCGGATCCGACTCGGTCGGAAGTGCGGCTACCTTAAATGGTCCATAGAAATCTTAACTTCCGTTTGTTTTAATCAGAAACCCATTTCTTCGATAGATCGATTCGTATTCCTTAAACATATAAATTGATCCGCATTCTATGGGTTTCGGAAATACTCCTGTCGGGCTTAAATTTATTTCCACCCTTCAGTGAGGGATTACGAAATGAATTTGATTTCATGGTCTTTTTTAGGTAAAATAAATTTATGGGTGAGAAACTCATCTGCCAGAACAAGAAAGCCTGGCATGACTATTTTATTGAGGATCGATACGAAGCTGGAATCTCCCTTTTAGGGTCGGAAGTGAAGTCCCTTCGCCTGGGGAAGGTGAGTCTTGGAGACAGTTATGCTAAAATTAAGAATGGTGAGATTTATCT
>CAZMWF010000002.1:0-19777 GCA_964570075.1 uncultured Syntrophaceae bacterium
ATCCATCGTAGAAATGGGTTTCTGATTAAAACAAACCAAAGTAACGATTTCTACGAACCATTTAAGGTAGCCGCCCTTTGGGTTTCTCCAATACCCCTATCGGGCTCATTCACCAATTCAGTGAGGGATAACGGAAGACATTCGATTCCTCTTGAAATGGAAGCTCGAAAAAAAGAAAATAATAGAAAAAATGAAAAGGAACTGTGAAGATGATCTCCAAAGAAAAAATCTGTATCCTCATCCCTGCCTATAATGCTCAGAATACGATTGGCCCTGTCCTGGAGAAAGTCTGTTCCCTGGGGCTGGATACCCTTGTCGTCAATGATGGTTCCACGGATGGGACTTCAGCAGTGGTCCAAAGCTATGGGGTGAAGCTCTTGGAACATTCCAAGAATCTTGGAAAAGGAGCCTCTCTTCGGACTGGATTTCAATATATCCTTGAGAAGAATTATGAGTTAGTCATTACGCTCGATGCGGATGGTCAACACGATCCCTTCGAGATTCCCCTCCTTCTTAAAGCCTTTGAGAGGGTTGAACCTGATCTTCTCATTGGTTCGAGAACGGCAGAATTCGGGCAGATGCCTTTTCTTCGCCGGTTCTGGAATC
Source organism: uncultured Syntrophaceae bacterium (assembly GCA_964570075.1). Classification (GTDB taxonomy): domain Bacteria; phylum Desulfobacterota; class BSN033; order BSN033; family UBA1163; genus CALIBK01. The sequence continues at coordinate 607 of CAZMWF010000002.1, forward strand.
GATTGGGAGTGAGGGCCGTCAGTCGTCTCTGTCACGCCGATATCACGGATAGTCAATCCGGATTTCGAGTGATTCGAACGGAGCTGTTACGAAGGATTTCTCTCACCACAAAGGGATTTGACACCGAATTGGAACTTTTGATCAAAGCTTGCAAAAAGGGGTTTCGTGTGTTATCCATTCCTATACATTCCCAAAAATTGAATGGCCCATTTCCCAGTCATTTTAAACCCGTCAAAGACACATGGTTGGTTTGTAAATTATTTCTCAGGAGTCTCTTTTGGAAGGCATAGAATAGATGGATATCTATCAAAAGGCTAAACGCTATTCTATTGAAAAATTTACAGTCAGTGCCTTATCCCTTCTGTCCAATGCATCGGAAGAGCATTTGATTCGATTGACCGTTCTGGCCGAAAAGATTCCCCAGAAAGAATCCTATCGGGAAAAGATTCGCTGGATTCGAACCCTCTTCGAAAGCCATCATCCTGCCTTGACCTTGGCTAAAAGAGTTCTCAGCCAAACCCATCCCCTTCATCGAAATAAACTGATCTCAAACTTCATCATCAATCAACTCCTCGTGGGAACGAATCAACGAAAAGCCTTTGCGGAAAAAACCGGGTTCTACCCACCCGATGCCATGCTCCTCAGTCCCACGATGAGATGTAACCTCCGATGTTATGGTTGTTATGCAGGATTCTATTCAAAGCAAGAGGATCTCCCCTTGGAGATTATTGATCGACTGATAGAAGAATGCAAAGGGATGGGAATCTATTTGGTCCTGATGACCGGAGGGGAACCCTTTCTGAGGGAAGACCTTTTCGATCTCTTCGAGAAGCATGGGGATTGTTTCTTCCAAATCTATACCAATGCCACCCTCATCGATGAGAGGATGATCGAACGATTGGTTTCTCTGGGAAACGTGGTTCCAGCGATCAGCCTCGAAGGATTCCGAAAGGAGACGGATGAAAGAAGGGGAAATGGGCGATTTGATCAAATCCTTAAGGTGATGGATGGGCTAAGGAGGGCCGGTCTCTTCTTCGCTGTCTCCACCACTCAGACCTCGAAAAATACAGAGGTATTGGGCAGCGAGGCTTTCATCGATTTTTTGATTGAGAAGGGATGCATCCTCCTCTGGAATTTTCATTACGTTCCCATTGGAAAGGACCCGGATCTCAGCCTGATGGCCACTCCCGAGCAGAGAGAGAAGATCAGGCAACGCTTTGCGTATTTCCGGGCGACCAAACCCATGCTCTTTGTGGACTTCTGGAATGATGGTTGTCTGACCGGGGGTTGTATCGCAGCTGGGAGAAAGTACTTTCACGTCAATGCAAGAGGGGATGTCGAACCCTGTGTGTTCTGTCATTTCGCCTCGGATAATATCAAAGAAACGACTCTTTTCGAAGCCCTCAACTCTCCTCTCTTCAAAGAGATCCGAAAAAGACAGCCCTTTTCGGAAAACCTCTATCGCCCCTGTCTTTTGATTGACCATCCAGAGCAAGGAAGAGAGATGGCCTTAAAGCATGCCCGATACTTCACCCACCCCCAAGCCGAACAATTCTTTACCGAATTCTCTCAGGCCATCGATGCCTACGCGAAACGGTATGGTGAGATTGCGGAGAGGGCTTGGCAAGAACAGAAACAGCTGAAAAGCCAACAAAGGGGCCATGGCCAAAAGGTTGCGGGTAGACATGGATGAAAGTCACCTTTCCTCATCTTGGCACCATGCATATCTTCTGCAAGGCCATTGCAGAGACCTCCCACATCCCTTATGTCGTTCCTCCTGAGACCAGTCGCAGAACCCTTACCTTAGGTGTTCAACATTCGAACGAATGTATCTGTCTTCCTTTTAAAATCATCCTGGGCAACTTCATTGAGGCACTGGAACGGGGGGCAGATACGATTGTCATGGTTGGAAGTGGTCCTCCCTGTCGACTGGGACTCTATGATCTGGTTCACAAAGTCATTCTTGAAGACCTGGGACTTCCTTTTCGGTGGCTGACGATCCCTCCTCGATTGACCTGGCAGGCCTTCTGGAAAAACTATGAAGAGACAAAGGAGCTCAAAAAAGAGTTGACCTGGAAAAATATTCTTCTTTTCCCTTATGGACTCTATATGGGATGGAAAAAGATGATGGCCTGTGAGACCCTCGAGAAGCTGGCGATGAAGGTCAGACCAAAAGAGATCCAAAAGGGAGAGACTCAGAAAAGATTAAAGAAGGCCCTCGATTGGGTGGATAAAGCTCAAACGCCAAAAAAAGTGGAGGAAGCCCTGAAGGAGGGGGAAAAACTCCTTCTAAACACGGACCAGGACCCTTCTCGACCCGTTCTTAAAATCGCCATCGTAGGGGAACTTTATACGGTGATGGATCCCCATATCAATCGAGGAGTCGAGCAGAAATTAGGAGAATTGGGAGCAGAGGTGACCCGTTCTTCCTGGTTTTCCACCCATATTCTCAAGAGTCTGAGAAAAAATAAAGCCAATCGACTCTCGGAGAGGATTCAGTTCCTCGAGGCTTCCAAGCTTTATCTGGGTTACGACGTGGGAGCGGAGTGCAATGTCTCGATAGGGGAAGCGATCTTAAGATCCAGAGAGGGGTATGATGGGGTCGTCCATCTCATGCCCTTTGCCTGTATGCCTGAGACCACTGCCTCTGGGATTTTAACCCGGGTGGGGAAGGATTGGAACATCCCAATCCTGACCCTTCTTCTGGATGAACAGGAAATCGAGGGCCGGATTCAGACTCTCCTTGAGGCCTTTGTGGAGATGTTGCAGTGGAAGAGAAAGGGGTCATAGGGATTCCAAGGGCATTGATGTTCTATCGATATTTCCCTCTCTGGAGGAGTTTCTTCGAGGAGTTGGGTTGGAAGGTCCTCACCTCAGAGGAATTAGGGAAAAGAGGAAGGCTTATCTATTTTGAGGACAGTTGCCTTCCCATGAAACTTTTAGTCACCCATTCCCTCTCTTTAAAGGAGAGGGTCGACTTCCTGTTCATTCCCCGTTTGGTCAGCCTCGATCGAGATTATATCATGTGTCCTAAGTTTCGAGGGGCTCCAGACATTGCTCGATTAGCCGTGGAGGACTCTCCTCCCATTCTGGATGAAACCATCGATTTAAGAACGAAGGGATTTTCCTGGGAGGACGCCTTTTTAAGGATTGGAAAGAGATTGGGGGCTCAAAGAAAGGAAATTCAAAAGGCCATCAAGAAGGCCTGGAGTTTTTATTTCAATTTCATGAAGGGATGGGAAGAACGGGTCAATACCCTTCCCTTGAATCAACTTTGGGAATTTGAAACCCCTCCCGGGCCTGCAAAAAGAAAGGAGGAGCAATCCTATCACGTAGCCTTAGTAGGACATCCTTACAATCTTTACGATAGGGATATCAGTAAAGATCTCCTTTCCTTTATTCGAAAGCTTGGGATGAGAATCACCACCTCGGATTCCCTTTCAAAAAAAGAGTGGGAGCAGGAGGTCTCAGGTCTTTCAAAAGAGATCTACTGGTCCTCAGGAAGAGAGATGGTCGGCTCTCTTTTTCACTTCCTCTCCAGTTCCCTTGATGGGGTGATTTTTCTTACCTCTTTCAAATGCGGGATTGATGCCCTCCTTCAGGAATTTGTCAAAAGAAGATTAAAGGTGGTGGAGAAAAGCGAAAAGCCTCTCCTCATCCTGACCCTCGATGAGCATTCAGGAAGGGAGGGGTTGATGACAAGGCTTGAAGCCTTCAGGGATGTGTTGGAACAAAAGAAGACTCCAAATCCGATCCATGAGGGCCGAAACCCTCTCACAGATGGTTAAAGATGGCACTTTATTTAGGGATTGATGTAGGGTCGATCACCACAAAAATGGCCGTCCTCAATGAGCAGGACGAGGTTTTAGCCCATGTCTATCTTCGAAACAATGGCCGACCCCTTGAAGCGATAAAGAAGGGGCTTGAACAGATTGAGTCTCAATTGGGAGTCCCCTCAAGGATTGAGGGGGTAGCCACTACGGGCAGTGCTCGACATCTTGCAGCCTATCTGATCGGCGCCGATCTGATCAAGAATGAGATTACCGCCCATGCCATCGCCGTGATGGAATCTTTTCCAGAAGCCAAAACGATCATGGAGATTGGAGGACAGGATTCGAAGGTCATCCTCTTGAGGGAAGGGGTGGTGGTTGACTTTGCAATGAATACGGTCTGCGCGGCAGGGACAGGTTCATTCCTGGATCAACAGGCCTCCCGATTAGGCATTTCTATCGAAGAGTTCGGTCGTTTAGCTCTTCGGGCAAAGCACCCTGTCCGGATTGCAGGGCGATGTACGGTCTTTGCCGAAACCGATATGATTCACAAACAGCAGATCGGCCATACGATGGAGGATATCCTCGCAGGACTGTGTGACTCTCTGGTGAAGAACTATTTGAACAATGTGTGTCGAGGAAAGGAGATCCTCCCTCCTGTCGTCTTTCAGGGCGGGGTCGCTGCGAATCCTGGGATACGCCAAGCCCTTGAGAAAGAATTGGGATTTGAACTGATCCTTCCAGAGTATTATGGGGTCATGGGAGCCATTGGAGCGGCTAAGCTCGTCAAACGGAACAAACCCCAAAAGACACGGTTCAAGGGATTTGAATGGTCTCGAAAACACTTTCAAACTCGGGGATTTGAATGTAACGAATGCGGAAATCAGTGCGAAGTCATCCAACTTTGGGTAGATGAGGAAGTGGTCGCCTCCTGGGGCGATCTCTGTGAGAGATATCGATGAAGATTTTGATGATCAATCCCGCTCCCGTCGGAACATTGAAAGCAACGGGTGTGCTCTTTCCACCCCTTGGTCTTCTTTACGTCGCTGCCTTTGCTGAAAAAGAAGGCCATGAGGTGGAGGTCGTGGATCTGGCTCTTCGAAAGAAAGGAGAAAAGATTGATTTTAAAAGGTACGAGATGGTGGGAATCTCTACGGACACGACCCGGCATCGCCAGGCTCTCCAATTGGCTAAGAGGGCGAAAAAAGAAGGCTGCACAGTGATCATGGGAGGGCCTCACCCGACCTATGTGGACAAAGAGATTCTCTCCACCAGGATGGTAGATTTTATCGTTCGAGGAGAGGGAGAGGTCACTTTCTCGGAATTGATTTCAACTTTAAATCGGGGAAATGGCAAGTTGGATTCCGTACAGGGGATCAGTTTTTTATCCAAAGGTGAAATCCTCAGAACCCCTACCCGCCCCTTTATTGAGAATCTCGATGAACTCCCCTTCCCTGCCAGGCATCTGGTTCCGATGGAGAGGTACCGGCGAACCAAAATGGGAGAGCGAGAAGTGACCCCTATCCTGACCAGTCGGGGATGTCCATTTCAGTGCACCTTTTGTGCCTCATCCCATTTTTTTGGCACGAAGGTCAGACTTCGGAGTCCTGCATCGGTATTAAAGGAGATCGAAGAACTCTACCATCGATACTCCTTTCAGGCCCTTGCCTTTGTGGATGACACCTTCACTCTGTTTCCGGACAGGGTGATCGAAATTTGTAAAGGAATTCTGGAAAAAGGGATGGACCTCTGGTGGTGGTGTCTTTCGAGAGCAGACCTTCTCATTCGAAACGAAGAGATGATTCAATGGATGGTTCGGTCAGGAGCAAAATCGGTCTTCATTGGAGTCGAGTCAGCCAATTCGAAGACCCTTGAGACCCTGAAGAAAGGAATCGACCGAAACACCACGATTCGGGCTGTCGAAATGCTTAAACGATATGGCCTCGAGATCCATGCCTCTTATATCTTAGGCGGCCTCGATGAGACGGCTCGGGCGATTCATGAAACGATCCGATTTGCAAAAGAACTGGACACGAATGTGGCTCAATTTTCAATCCTTACCCCCTATCCAGGGACCCTCCTCTATGAACAGTTGAAGGACCGAATCTCCAAGTGGAGAGCTCCATGGTCATTTTTCGACATGCAACATCTGGTCTTCAAACACGACCATCTCTCCTTCATTCGGATGGAATGGCTACTGATGAAGGCTCATCTTCTCTACTATCTGCGATCGAAGAAGGGGATTCGTGATCTCTGGCATCATATTAAAAAACACCGGCTCACCCTTCGAACTTTCCTTCAATTTCTTAAAGAATACTTCAGGGGATAGAGATGGGGCATCGAGATCGTCTCTCCACCTATCGATTTCTCTCCCTCTTTCTCTTTCAATTCTTCTCTACCCTCATCCCCCGTTCCATGCAGAAGTGCTTCAGTGTCGTCATAGGAGACCTCTTCTATTTATTGATGCCCAAGACAAGGACTTCTGTTCGAAAGAATATCGAAGGGATCAGCCAAGGAAGATGGGCGAAAGGAAAGATTGAAACCTATACCCGTAAAACGTTTCAGAACTATGGACAGTATCTCTTAGATTATATGGTCATGCATCGACTCACCCCTTCTCATAAAGACCGTTGGGTGGAAGAAGAGATGGGGGGGCACTATATGTTAGAAGCCCTCCAGAGAGGGAAAGGGGTGATCTGTATCACTCCTCATCTTGGAAACTGGGAGCTGGGAGGACTCCTCTTTTCCTTTAAAGGAGGAAAACTCCATGTCCTTACCCTGGACGAAGAAGATCGAGGCATTAAATCTTATCGGGAAGAGATGCGAAGAAGATGGGGGATTCGGAATATCTATATTCGCCCCGGAGACGATTCTCCTCTGGCCACCCTCGAAGCGATTCAAGCGCTGAGGCGAAATGAGATTGTGGCCATGTTGGGAGATCGGATTGAAACTCAGAGGACGATGGAGTTTGATTTCTTCGGAAAGAAAACCCCTTTCCCCATCGGAGCAGCCCTGATGGCCATGACCACAGGGGCTGCGGTTCTCCCTGTCTTTGTCGTCATGGAAAGGAATCGAAAATATCGAGGGATCATTGAATCCCCTGTCTATTTTGATTCCTCTTCTCGAGAGGAGCGTGAATCCATCCTCAGAAAAGGGATGGAAGAGATCGTGAAAAAGTTTGAATCCTATATCGAAAAATATCCTGATCAATGGTATAATTTTTATTCTTATTGGGACGAATCCTGAGATCGATAAAAAGAGGGAGTTTCCTATGACACCAAAGGATGAGATGATCGAAAAGATGAAACGACTCATCATTACGAGGTTAAAGCTGGTGGAGATGACCCCCGAAATGATTGACCCAGAGGCACCCCTCTTCGGAGAGGGACTTGGACTGGATTCCATCGATGCCCTTGAGTTGGTATTAGGTTTGGAAAAAGAGTTTGGTGTCGTGATCCCAGATGCGGAGGTGGGCAAAAAGGTCTTCCAATCGGTAACAACGATGGCCGAGTATGTTTTAGAGCATCAGGTCAAAGGTTAAAGAGATGGAGGCCAAAAGCAAAGTTGCCTTCTGTTTCCCAGGACAGATTCAGGAAAGACCCATTCTTTCGAAGGGCCACCCTCTCTCCGAAGACCCTCTCTTCAGAGCCTGGGTAGATCGGGCAGAGAGGAAAACTGGAATGGAATTATGGAAATTTATGAACGAGGAGACGGAGGGAACTCAAGTCCCTCTCAAATTACAGCTCACCACCTATCTCTTTTCGGTGATCTATTTTCAACGACTTTTAGAGAAAGGGTGGACCCCTGAAATCCTCATCGAACATAGCATGGGGATCTATGCGGCGCTCACCGCTTCCGAGGCCATCACTTTTGAAGAAGGGCTCTTTATCACCCAATCCATTGGGAGGCTTCTCGAGGAAGAAGGGACTCTTTACCCCGGCATGATGGCAAGCATCATCGGTCTTCCTCTCGAAGAAATCCAGAAGATTATCAGTACCCTTGATGGATATCGCTTAGCCATTGCCAATTACAATGGATCGATGCATTTTGTGATTTCAGGAGAGGGAGAGGGGGTTCAAAAGGCGATGGAACTTGCCATGACCCGGAAGGCCCTTTCAGTGAGTAAACTTTCTTTCAACACGGCTCTTCACTCTCCTTCCCTGAGCCATCTGAGGGGAAAGATCCGAGATCTGTTGAGAGAGATCGAAGTCCGTCCATTCCGGTATCCTATTCTCAATCACTGGACTATCCAACCACTCAACCGGGGGGAAGTGAAAGACTTTCTCTCCGAAGAGATTGCCCGCCCAGTTTACTGGGTTCGATGTGTGGAGAAATGTATTCAGGAAGGGTTTCGTCAGTTCGTCGAGGTCGGCAAAGAATCGACCCTGACGAAACTGATTCGTTGGATTGATCGCGAGGTCGATGCCCTCTCTGCGGAGGAACTCCTTTTCTCGGGGGGATGAGATGGGATCCTATGAAACTCGATTCCGGGTTCGTTTTCATGAGGTCGATGCCTATGGAATGGTCTGGCATGGTCATTTTGTGGCCTGGTTTGAAATGGGTCGAAATGAATTGACTGAAAAATTTGGCTTGGGCCCCTTTCAACTCAAGGGAAGAGGGCTCTTAGCCCCGGTGGTCCATCTCTCCTGTGAATTCAAACAACCTGCTCGGTTCGGAGAGACCCTTCTCCTTCAAACGAGTATGGAAAGGACGGAAGTGGCCAAGTTAATCTTTCATTATCGAATCCTCCACCAAGGAGAAGAAAAGACAGTGGCTACAGGATCGACGACCCATGTGTTGACCGATCTCAATGGAAATCTCCTTTACCGGATCCCTCCCGATCTCCTCGAAAAGATAGAAGAGATGATGAAATTTTTAGGGGTATAGGGTGAAGGTTCTATTGATCGATCCTCCCCATCGAATCTTTCCTGGGTTAAGAATGTGGGCCCCTTCCTTTGGCCTTCTCCAACTCTCAGCCTATCTGGAAGCCGAGGGAGTGAGCGTTCAAATCATAGATGGAACCACTCTTCGAGAGCCTTGGAAAGAGCTTCAAGAACAGATCCTCTCCTCAAAAGCCGATGTGATTGGAATCACCTGTACGGCTACCTGTCTTTCTCCCGAAGCGATTCAGACCATTCATCTTTCCCGAAGACTTTCTCCTCGATCCATCCTCGTGGGAGGAGGAAGTCACTTCACCTTGATGGCCAAAACCATTCTCGAGGAGATTCCCGATCTGGACTACATTGTTCTGGGAGAAGGAGAGATCGCCTTTCTTCAACTCCTCAAAAGCCTTTCCAATGGAAGAGACGGAAGAGAGGTCAGGGGAATCGCCTATCGGGAAGATGGAAGGGTGATTCTCAATGAGAGACAGCCATTGATTACTCCGCTGGATGCTCTTCCTCTTCCAGCCTATCATCTCATCGATGTCGAGAGCGAGGCCTACTACTGGCATGGAATGGGTCGAAGGGCCTTTGGAGTGTCCACCAGTCGCGGATGTGGGGACCACTGTGTCTACTGTTCCGAGACAAAATTTTGGGAAGGGATCTGGAGGGGAAGGAGCGGGAAGAAGGTCGTCGAGGAGATCTCCTTCCTTTATCGAAAGTATGGGAAAAGTCTCTTTGTCTTTAATGAAAACACCTTCAATTGGAGTCGGAAACGGCTGGAGGAGTTTCTCGAGGAGTTGGGGAAATCAGGGCTTCGGATCCATTTCTGGTTCCAATCTCGAGTGAAAGATATCCTGAGGGATGAAGATCTCCTTCCGGAAATGAAGCGCCTCGGCCTTTATGAGGTGATGTTAGGGATTGAAAGCATTCAACCCGACGTCCTACAGCGATATGAAAAAGACCAGTCTCGGGAGTTGGCCGAGAAGGCGATCGATCTCCTCCGTCGAAACGGGATCATGGTCATGGCTAACGTCATGTTTGGGGATTGGAATGATTCGGAGGCCAATCTGAAAGAGATCTTTCGTTTTGTGAAAAAAAAGAGCGATTTCTTAGTCCTCACCATCACCACTCCTCTCCCTGGGACAAAATACTTCGAAGAGGCAGAGCGTTTGGGAAGGATAAGGGAAAAGGATTTCGGAAAATACGACTTTATGCATCCTGTGATGGATACAAAATTTCTCTCCGCCCGAGAGGTAGAGCGACTTCAAAAGGCCTACCTTAAAAAGTATTATACCCAGCCGAGGATTCTGCTTGGGGCCTTCTTTAATCCCAACCCTTTTAAGAGAATGGCCTACCGACTCATCTTAAGATACGTCTGGGAGAATGCCACAAAGAGACCATGGAGGCAACCCAATTGGGAAGAGGAGAGACAAGAGGGATAGATGTTGAAATCAAAATCCACCCCCAACTCTCCGAATTCGAAAAAGGTCCTTCTTATCTTTCCGAGGGAGAAGGGGATCAAATTTTCAAACGATACCTTCTATCCCTTTCCCATGATTGGCCTTCCCCTTCTGGCCGCCTATTTTCCCGAAACCTACGAGGTCAAAATTCTAAACGAGGCCATCGAACCGATCGATTTCGATACGGATGTGGATCTGGTCGGAATCACTGCCCTTACCTGTATCGCGCACCGGGCCTATGAAGTGGCCGATCGGTTCCGAAGAAGAGGGGTAAAGGTCATTTTAGGAGGGGTCCACCCAAGTCTTCAACCCGAGGAGGCAAAGGAACACGCCGATTCTGTGGTGATTGGAGAAGCAGAAGGGATCCTTGGAGAGATCCTCAGAGACTTTGAGGCCGGAACACTTAAACCTTTTTATCAGAATCATTCCCTATGTGACTTAAGAGGAATCCCCTTACCGAGAAGGGATCTTCTGAGTAAACGCTACAGTCCCTTGTTTAAGGCGATCGAAACCACCCGGGGCTGTCCCCATCGATGCGAATTCTGTTCGGTCCCCATTCTCAATGGGAGAAGGTATCGGATGCGACCCCTCGAGGAGGTCGATCGGGAACTCTCCCTGATCATCAAAAAGCCAAAGGAATATCTCTTTGTTACCGATGACAACATCGTTGCCGTCGAGGATTATGCCCTCGGCCTCTTTGAAATCTTTAAACGGCATCAGGTGAGATGGATGGGATTTTCTACCATTCAGATTGCCACCAATGAGACCCTTCTTCGAAAAGCGAGCGAGAGTGGCTGCCTCTCTCTCTTTATCGGATTCGAATCCCTCCTTCAAGAGAATCTCAATCGCGTCTCAAAACCATTTGTTCACACGGAGTTCCTTCCTGAGTGGATTAGGAGCATTCATGGCTATGGGATTGGCATCCACGGTTCCTTCATCTTTGGCTTTGATGGGGATGATTCAATGGTCTTTCGGAAGACCGTTGAGTTTGTTCAAAAGAATCGAATCGATCTTCCCTCTTTTTCTATCCTCACCCCTTTTCCGGGGACTCGACTCTATCAGCGATTAGAAGAGGAAGGCCGGATCATCGACCGCAATTGGTCCCATTACGATATGAGCCATGTCGTCTTTCAACCCAAACAGATGACAGTGAAACAGCTTCAAGAGGGATATCTCTGGGCTCAACAGTATAGCTGCTCTCCTCGATCGATCTTCAAACGTCTCCTCTGGAGGTGGAGAAATCACTTTTTCTTTTTTTTAATGTCAAACTTTGTCCTCCGGGGAGCCCAAATGGATGTCATTCGAAGGATAAGAAAAAGGCCACAGTAAAAGGATGAAGATTCTACTGATCTCTGTCAATCGGGAACGAATGCCGGCTCCTGTTTTTCCTCTGGGGCTGGCCTATATTGCCCGAGCTTTAAAAGAGAGAGGACATCGGATAGAAGTATTGGATCTCTGTTTTTCTCAAGACCCCTCTCACGAGGTTCAAGAGATCCTCTTTCGATTTCAACCGGACCTCATAGGGCTCTCCTTGAGAAACCTTGACAATCTGACCTATCCACTCTCTCTCTCTTATCTTGAGGAACTCAAAGAGGTGATCTCCCTCTGCCGCCAACTCCCCTCATCAAAATTGGTCCTCGGGGGCTCAGGGTTCTCCCTCGCACCTAAGGAACTCTTCCATGAGCTGGATGTGGATTTTGGGATTATTGGAGAGGGGGAGGAGGTCATGGTGAAACTGGTGGACTCTCTCGAAAGGAAGGAACCCCTCTCTTTCCTCCCCTCTCTTCTCATCAAAGGGAAACCAATCCCCCCTAAAATCGAAGGAGCCAGGGCCCCATTGAGTTTTATTCCGGAACGCTCTTTTTTCAAGAGCGAGCGCTATCTCAGGGAAGGGGGAATGCTTAATCTTCAAACCAAACGGGGTTGCCCTTTCTCTTGTATCTACTGCACGTACCCTCTTCTGGAGGGCAAAGAGGTTAGGCTCCGGCAGATAGAGGAAGTCATCGAAGAGATCCGACACCTCATCCAAGAGGAGGGAGCGGATTACCTCTATTTCGTTGACGACATCTTCAATTATCCCCCATCCTATGCCGAGCAGTTATGTCGAAAGATGGTTCGGGAAGGGCTGAAGGTTCGGTGGAGCGCCTTTATCCATCCTCGCTTTCTTTCCAAAGAACTCTTAAAATGGATGAAAGAGGCGGGATGTGTGGGGATTGAATTTGGAACCGACTCGGGTTCGCCCAGAATGCTTAAACAGTATCGAAAGGCCTTTTCTCAAGAAGAGATCGTCCGCTCTTCCCGACTCTGTGAAGAACTCGGGGTGAATTACTGTCATTATCTTCTTCTGGGTGGCCCTGGAGAGGATAAGGAAACCATCGAAGAGTCCTTTCAATTGATGGATCAGCTCAATCCGACTGCAGTCATTGCCATGTTAGGGATCCGCATCTATCCTGGAACAGAACTCCATCGGCTCGCTCTTCTCGAGGGGAGGATCCAGAAAGAGACCAATCTCGCCTACCCCATTTTTTACCTCTCTCCCAAACTCGAAGGAAGATTGGAAGAGATCCTTCGTGAAAAGGCTATGGAACGAAGGCAGTGGATCGTTCCAGGTCTCGAGATTAATCTCTCCAATACTCTGATGGAACAGATTCGAAAATTTCAGATTCGAGGTCCCCTCTGGGACCTTGTAGGCAGGATGAAACGGCCAAGAATAAGACCCTTAAAAAATGACGGAAGTCATTGAGTCCTTTATGGGAGGTTGACCATGTTACTCCAAGATAAGGTGGCAATTGTGACCGGGGGAACTCGAGGGATTGGAAGAGCCATCTCTCTCCTCTTCGCAGAGGAGGGGGCGAGGGTGGTGGCTAATTTTTCGAAAAACGTGGAGGCGGCCGAATCCTTAATCGAAGAAGCCAAGGCCAAAAAATTGACATTAGGGCTCTTTAAGGCCGACGTGACCCAATTTGATCAAGTCAAAGAGATGGTGGAGGAGGTTTTCAGAGGATATGGAAGAATCGATATTTTAGTGAATAATGTGGGACTCGTGCGAGACAATTTTCTGATGCTCATGAGTGATGAAGATTGGGACTCCCTCCTCAAGACAAACCTTACCAGTCTTTTTTATTGCTGTAGGGCTGTCATTCGGAAGATGATTCCGGAGCGAAGAGGGAAAATTATCAATCTCTCTTCCATCAGTGGTATCCTTGGAACCTCTGGTCAAACCAACTATGCAGCGACCAAAGGAGGGGTGATCGGTTTTACCAAATCCCTGGCTCGAGAATTAGGACCCTTCAATATTCAGGTCAATGCGGTGGCTCCTGGATTGATTGAATCGGAGGTGGTCTCAAAAATGCCAAAAGAAAGGGTGGAGGCCATTATTAAATCCTCAAGCCTGGGAAGAATGGGGAAACCTGAGGAAGTGGCTCAGGCGGTCCTCTTCCTGGCTTCAGATCGTTCAAGTTATATCACCGGCCAAACCCTCATCGTCGATGGAGGAATCTTATAGGAAAATGAAGAGGGTGGTGGTGACAGGATTGGGTGTTTTTTGTTCGACAGGGAAAAATGTGGAGGAGTTTTTCCAATCCTTAAGAGAGGGCCGCTCCGGAATCGGCCCGATCACCCTCTTTGATCCCTCAAAATACCCTTCGAAAATTGGAGCCGAAGTGAGGGATTATTCCCCGGAAAGATATTTTGAAAAGAAGGAACTTAAGAGGCTTTCAAGGACAGATCAGATGGCCCTTATTGCGGCTGAAGAAGCGGTCCGATCCTCTAAATTTGAAACCTATAAGCCCGAAGAAGTAGGGGTCTCCCTCGGTGCGGGTGCTGGCGGAATGTTGGAAGCAGAGGGCTATCATCGAGAAGTCCTTCTCAAGGGAAAATCCCGCCCTTCTTTGATTCTTCCTTTTATCCCAAGCTATACCACAACCCGAATCGCAGAACGATTTGGACTTTCAGGACCCAAAATGACCATGACGACTGCCTGCAGTTCATCGGCCACTGCCATTGGCTGTGGGGCTGATCTGATTCGAAGGGGAAAATGCAAAGCCGTCTTATGTGGTGGAAGTGAGGCCCTCTGTGAGTTGACTTTCGGTGGATTTAATTCCCTTAAAGCCATGGATCCCTCTCCCTGCAAACCTTTCGATCGAAGGAGGGCTGGAATGTCATTGGGAGAAGGAGCAGCCATCTTGATCTTAGAAGATGAGGAGGAAGCGATAAAAAGGGGAGCGAGGATTTATGCTGAATTTTTAGGCTATGGAATCGGAGGAGAGGCCTACCATATTACCGCACCGGAACCCAATGGATTCATTGAGGCTCAAATCATGAGGCAAGCCCTTAAAGAGGGAGGAGTCTCTCCAGAGCGGGTCGATTATATCAATGCCCATGGAACCGGGACTCCTCTCAATGACAAAACCGAAAGCCTTGCAATTAAAAGAGTGTTTGGTGAAAGGGCTTACCAGATTCCTGTAAGTTCGATCAAATCAATGGTGGGTCATTGTCTGGGAGCGGCAGGAGCGATCGAGGCGGTCGCATCGATTCTTTCCATCTTTTATCAATTTATCCCCCCCACCCTAAACTTCGAACAGGGAGATGAAGACTGCGATCTTGATTATGTTCCCAAAATGGCCCGAGAGAAAGAGGTCCGGGTGGTGCTTTCCAACTCCTTCGCCTTCGGAGGAAACTGTACCTCCCTTGCCTTCGGGAAGTATAGATAGATCCGTTATTAGTTAAAAACCCTTCTTTTTTGACAATCAAGGCCAATTTTTTTATAAAAGAGTAAAATATATTATACGAGGAGGTAAAAATTATGAAAAAATTTTTTGGGCTACTCTTTGTTGTGTTCACATTGATGGGAGCTATCTGGAGCAAGGCCGAGGCCACCTATCCAGAGAGGGCGATTGAAATTATTGTCCCATTTGGGGTGGGTGGAGGAAGTGATACAGCAGCGAGGGCTGTGGCTGAAGGATTGAAACCGTTGCTTCCCGTTCCTCTGGTAATTACCAATATGCCGGGAGGTGGAGCAACGAAGGGGATGCTTCATGTGGCCCAGCAACCCGCAGATGGTTATACCATTCTCGCGGTCACCACTTCCCACCTCATCGATGCAGTAAAACCCAAAACCCGAGCCCATATCCTAAGAGATTTTGATCCTATCATGAGAATCCAATGGGACACTACCACCGTTTTTGTTTCTGGAGAGTCCAAATTTAAAACCCTTTCCGATCTGATTGAATATGGGAAGAAACATCCAAGGATGCTCAAATTTGCTGGGACCTCTCCTGGAGGGTGGTCTGAGATCCAAACCGTAGCCTTCTTTAAAAAAGTAGGGATAGAAGTCACCTTCGTTCCATTTGAGTCAGGAGCAGAAATCAAGGCTGCTATCCTTGGAGGTCACATTCACGGAGCCATGGAGGAGCTTGCCGAAACCTTACCTCTCGTTAAGGCAGGAAAGTTGAGGGCTTTGGCCGTCTTGATGGAAAAGAGACATCCCGCTCTTCCCGATGTGCCATGTACTCCAGAATTAGGAATCGATTATACCCATGGATTGATGAGGGCCTGGGCTGTTCGAAAAGGGACTCCTCCGGATCGGATTAAATATCTTCATGATGTGATCAAGAAGGCCCTCGAATCTCCTGTCTATAAGAAGTTTGAACAGGATAACCATCTCTATGCCCGACCCGGTTACCTTGGCCCTGAAGAGACAAGGAAGTACTGGGAAGACCAGGTGAAATTTTTTGCCGAAGTATTGAAGGATCTGGGTTATGTAAAGTAACCCATAGATCACCGAAGAGACATGAAAAAAACTCATTTCATTGCAAATGGAGCCGTATTTGTTTTTTTTCTTTTCATGCTGATTAATGCTTTTGGTTTGCATGAGATTAGACGCTTTGGGGAAGTGGGAAGCGGATTCTGGCCTTTACTTGTCCTCTCTTCTGCGACCATTCTGAGTTTCATTTTATTGGTTAGAGAATGGAGATCAAAAGGTGGAGAGAAGGAAGAGCGGCCAGAGGGAAATGAAGGGGATTCGGGTGGGAACAGAATCAAGGTTTTTGGCAGCATCCTTTGTCTCCTTTTCTATGTCATAGGGATGCCCTTTGTGGGATTTATTCTTTCCACCTTTATTTTTATTCTATTCTTTATTTTTGTTCTCGGAGAGAGGAGAAAGTGGATTTTAGCGCTTTCTCCTCCTTTGGTGACAGGATTGATCGTTTTGGTTTTTGGAAAATTGATTTCGATGCCTCTTCCCAAAGGGGTGGGTATTTTTGCTGACTTCAGTCGTCTTTTTTACTGAGCCATTTTCATGATCGAACACTATCTCACTGCTTTTTCGACTATTTTTCTCCCCCAGAACCTTTTGGCCATCTGTTTAGGTGGATTATGGGGCCTAATGGCAGGAGCCCTTCCAGGAATCAGCACCTCAATGGGAGTCGTCCTTCTTCTCCCTTTCACTTATGCCATGTCTCCTATTACCGCTTTTACGATCCTGGTAAGTGCCTACTGTGGAGGAATCACTGGAGGATCGATCACCTCTATCCTCTTCGGAATTCCGGGGGAACCTTCTTCTGTGCCCACCGTCATTGAAGGGCATTCATTGGCTAAACAGGGGAGAGCCGCTTATGCCCTCTGGGTATTTATCTTATGCTCCATTGGAGGAGGCCTCTTTAGTGTGTTTGTGATGATGGGAGCTACTCCCCTGATTGCAAACTTTGCCCTTCGATTTGGCCCTCCCGAATATTTCGCTCTCACCATTCTCGGTCTAAGCGTCGTTTCCGGACTTTCTGGTGGTTCCATTTTAAAAGGTGTGATTTCGGCTCTTTTTGGATTGTTTTTAGCCATGGTTGGAACGGATGGAATTACTGGAGTAGAAAGATTTACCTTTGGAACCAGTATTCTTCTCGGTGGAGTCAGTTTTGTCACAGCCATGGTTGGACTCTTGGCCGTTTCAGAGATATGGATCGAAGCTGAAGAACCCTTCAAGGAATATAAAGAGGCCTCCGGTTATAAAGGGATGAGAAAAGAATTCCCAAAACTTTCGGATTTTAGAAAGAACCTCACCAATCTCATCCGTTCTCCCATCATTGGAACCATTGTAGGCGCCCTGCCCGGGGCAGGGGCGACCATTGCGGCCTTTCTTGCCTACGGGGAGGCTGCAAGAACCTCAAAAAATCCAGAGAAGTTTGGGAAAGGAGCAGTGGATGGTTTGATGGCCGCGGAATGCGCCAACAATGCTTCCACAGGAGGATCCATGACGATTCTCCTCTCCTTAGGGATCCCTGGAAGCAATACCACAGCGATGTTGATCGCCGCCTTTATGATCCACGGACTTCAACCTGGCCCTCTCCTTCTGAGTCAGAAGGCAGATATCATTTATGGGATCTTTGTGGCGATGCTCATGGCCAATCTCTTTCTCCTTGGATTGACGATTATTGGAATTCGGATCTTTCTTCAATTGACCAGGCTTCCCTATTCTGTCTTTTCAGCAACCATCCTCATTCTTTGTGTCATCGGGGCCTTCGGTTTGAACAATAATGTGGATGATCTTTATGTGATGTTTGCCTTTGGTCTCATCGGTTATTTTATGAGAAAACAGGGCTTCCCCATTGCACCTGCTGTTCTGGGTCTTGTTCTTGGAGACCTTGCGGAACTCTCCTTAAGAAGATCCCTTCTCCTTTCCCTAGGTAACCCGTTGATCCTTATTTCTCGCCCGATTAGTCTCATCCTGCTTTGTGGAGCCGCATTCTCCATCATTTATCCTCTCATTAAAAAACCAAAGGCATTGAAAGGGGTTTGATCCGATGGAGGGTCCCACACGAGCCCTGGCACGATTCTCCTCCCATCTTCGATTGGAAGATTTGGATCCAAATCTTATCGAGAGCTTTAAAAAATATCTCCTTGACGGGATCGGTTGCGGAATCTTTGGAAACAAGCAACCCTGGGTCCGAATCGTAAATCGGATGATTAAAGAAGAGAGAGGACGAAGAGAATCGACCCTCTGGCTGGAACGATTTAAAGGCCCGGCTCCTCACGTCGCCCTTGGGTTAGGAGTCATGATTCATAGCTTCGATTTCGATGATTACCATAATGCTAAAATTCACCCTGGAGCCGTGGTCATTCCGGCGGTCATCTCCATGGGGGAAAGATTAAATGCTTCGGGAAGAAAGATCATCCAAGCGATGGTGGCAGGCTACGAGACCATGGTCAGGGTGGCTCTTGCTACAGGGCCCAATTCCTCCCGATTAAGAGGATGGCACCTGACAGGAACCACCGGGACATTTGGTTCGGCTGCAGCTTCAGGCAATCTTCTTGGATTGGATGAGGAAAAGATGACAAGTGCTCTGGGGTTGGCAGGCACTCAATCCGCAGGTCTTTGGGCTTTTAATGTGGATGGGGCCATGAGCAAACGATTTCATCCTGGAAGATCGAGCCAGAGTGGGATCATGGCAAGTCTTCTTGCTTCAAAAGGATTTAAGGGGCCCTCTCAGATTCTGGAGGCCGAGGATGGAGGATTCTTTAAAGCAACCTCGGGCGAGGCCAATCCCTCCTTCGTCTTTGAAGGATTAGGGGAGAAGTTTTTTAGCCTTGAAACCAATATCAAACCTTATGCCTGTTGTGCAAGCATTCACTCCTCCATTGATGGAATTCTTAGCCTTAAGAAGACCTATGGCTTTACCCCTTCAGAAGTGGAGAAGATCAGAGTGGGCACAGCCCATGGAGTGATCCTTCAGTGTGGTTTTCCATACCAACCTAAAAGTGTCCTTCAGGCCCAGATGAGCCTCCAATACTGTATCGCTGTCTCCTTGCTCGAGGGGAAAGCCTTGATTGAACAATTTTCGGAAAAGAAGATCTCTGACCCAGAAATCTTACGCCTTGCTGAGCATGTTGAAGTACACTTCGATCCCGAGATCGATAGGCTTTATCCAGAAAGATTTGCAAACAAGGTGGAAGTCACTTTAAACAATGGAAAAAGATTGGAGATCAAAGTCGAATCCCCGTTAGGTTCTTTTGAAAAACCAATGACTTTTGAAGAGGTAGCCCAGAAATTCAGAAGTTTAACCCAAGG
>CAZMWF010000003.1:0-37445 GCA_964570075.1 uncultured Syntrophaceae bacterium
AATCGATCCATTGTAGAAATGGGTTTCTGATTAAAACAAACGAAAGTTAAGATTTCTATGGACCATTTAAGGTAGCCGCACCACGGGTTTCTTCAATACCCCTCTCGGGCTTATCCCCCCACTTCTGAGTGAGGGATTACAGAAAAAGCGAAGGAGAAGAAATGCCAGTAAAAAGGCAGAGATTCGGTCTCCCGAGCGGAGTCTATTATCTTTCAGGAAATGAAGCCTCTGCAGAAGGGGCTATTACTGCTGGATGTCGATTCTATGCTGGTTATCCTATTACGCCCTCCAGTGAATTGATGGAACGAATGGCCCTTCGACTAAAGGAGGTTGGAGGGGTTTTTATTCAGATGGAGGATGAGATTGCCTCTATCTGTGCTGTGATTGGAGCCTCATGGGCAGGGGCTAAGGCGATGACGGCGACTTCTGGACCAGGATTCAGTTTGATGCAAGAAGCCATTGGGTATGCCGCATTTACGGAGACCCCTTGTGTCATTGTAGATGTCCAGAGGGCTGGTCCCTGTACCGGGCAGGCCACAAGGGTGGGAAGTGGAGATATTATGCAGGCCAAATGGGGATCTCATGGGGACTATCAAGTCATCGCTTTTTCTCCATGGTCATCCCAGGAGATGTATGATTTTACTATTAAAGCCTTTAATTTGAGTGAGAAGTATCGGGTTCCTGCCTTTGTGATGGCCGATGAAGCGGTGGGTCATCTTAGAGAGACGATCCGGATTCCTGATAAGGTGGAGGTATGGAACCGTAAAAAACAGAAGGGAGCCCCTCCTTTTGGAACCGAAGAGCTGGATGGAGTTCCTCCAATGCCATCCTTTGGAGAAGGAGAGAGGCTTCTGGTCACAGGATCCACACACGATGCCTTCGGGTATCGGAAGACGGATGATCCCGAGGTTCATTCTAAGCTCGTTCAGAGGATCAATCAGAAGATATTAAATCACAAAAAAGAGATCGTTGAGATAGAAGAGCACTTCTTGGACGAAGCTGAGATAGCCATCGTTTCCTACGGGTTTACGGCGCGAAGTAGCCTCTATGCGGTAAAGGAGTTGAGAAAAGAGGGCCGAAGGATTGGGATGATGAGGCTCAAGACCCTCTGGCCTTTTCCGGACGAGAAGGTATCGGAACTTGGGCGAAAGGTGAAAAAGATTTTGGTCCCGGAGATGAACTTCGGGCAGGTCGCAGGGGAGGTAAGGAAATACTGCTCCTGTGAAGTCATCCCTTATTATCAGACCAACGGGGAGATCATCCGCCCTGAAAGGATTGAAGCCATATTGAAGACCCTATGAGATCAAGTTGAATTCAGCAGGGGTCGTATTCCCTCACTCAGATCGGGAATAAACCCGAGAGGGATGTGGAGCGTTCTATGGGTTTCGGAAAGACTCCTGTCGGGCTTAAATTTATTTCCACCCTTCAGTGAGGGGGTACCAGGGGTCAAACATGGTTAGAGCATTGGAGAAGTATATTCGACCAGGGATCAAGACCACACCCTTCTGTCCGGGTTGTGGGCATGGAATCCTCATGGGTCTTATTCTAAGAGCGATTGATGAGCTCCAGATGGATATGAAAAAGATGCTCTTTGTGTCTGGAATTGGATGTGCGGCTTGGATCCCGAGTCCACACTACAACGGGGATACGCTTCATACCCTTCATGGAAGGGCCTTAGCCTTTGCTACTGGAGCCAAACTCTTCAATCCCGATCTTTGTGTATTGGTTGTCAGCGGAGATGGAGATCTCTCTTCTATCGGTGGGAATCATCTTATTCATGCAGCAAGGAGAAATATCGATCTCAAGGTCATCTGCGCAAACAATATGATTTATGGGATGACAGGAGGCCAGGTTGCCTCCACCACTCCCAAGGGATCGAAAACCTCTACCACGGATGAGGGAAATCCCTATCCTCCTTTTGACCTTTGTCGTCTGGTAGAAGCCGCCGGAGCCACCTATGTGGCCCGATACTCGGTGACCCAACCTGTGGCTCTTGTCCGTGCCATTAAAAAGATTCTCCTCCGAGAAGGATTCTCTTTTATCGAAGTCCTCTCTCCTTGTCCCACCCAATACGGAAGACGAAATCGACTCGATCGTCCAGAGGATTTGATCCGTGATCTCATTCGACGATGCATCCCAGTAGAAGAAGCCGAAGGGATGAGGGAGGAGGAACTTGCTGAAAAGATTATTACAGGAGAATTTTTAGGATGAACAGGATCCAGCAGATTCGATTCAGTGGTTTTGGAGGTCAAGGGGTGGTTCTTGCCGGTTTGCTTTTAGGGCAGGCAGGTGCCCTGGAAGGAAAATATGTTTCAGGTTCCAATTCTTATGGGGCTCAGGCAAGGGGTTCGGGTTGTAAATCGGAGGTGATCCTTTCGGACCATCCGGTCGATTTTCCTCATCTCACCATTGCCGATATCCTAATCACCATGTCTCAGGGGGCCTATGATCTCTACTGGAAGGAGGTTCGAGAAGATTCGGGGTTGATTCTTTATGACCGAGATTTTGTGACACCGAAAGAGAATCGAAGGGTGCAACAGATTGGGATTCCTGCGACCCACCTTGCCATTGAACGATTGAAGAATAAACAGGTTGCCAATATTGTCTTTCTGGGTGCTCTGGTTGAATTGACTCGGATCGTTTCCCCTCAGGCCCTTCGTAAAGCGATGACCCTGCATGTGACGGAAAGATATCGGTCTCTTAATCTGAAGGCCTTTCGGTTAGGAATGGATGCAGGGAGGAAGATCCATGGTTGAAGGAAGGACCCATCACCCCATCATTGATCCTTCTCGTTGTCGTAGTTGTGAGGTTTGCCTGAGGGGTTGTCCCGCAGAGCTCATCTCTGAATATCGGAGAGAGAAGGAAAGTCTTAGAGGATGGCTCTATCAAGGGAGATTAAGAAAAGGGGAAACGGAAGAGAAGATTTCTCTTCCCCCCTGTCAGAAAGCCTGTCCTATTCATCAGGACACCAGAGGGTATGTGGCTCTTATCGCCAAAGGAAAGTTCAAAGAAGCACTTGAACTGATTCGAGAGGTCAATCCTCTGCCAGCAGTCTGTGGATATATCTGTCACCATCCTTGTGAAGAGGCCTGCCTTCGAGAGGAAGTCGACCATCCCATTCCCATTCGTCTTCTCAAACGATTCGTCGCAGAATTGGATCGAGAGAGGGAGGAGCCCAAAAGAGTCGTTCGGGAAAGACGAGAGAAGGTCCTGGTCGTTGGATCAGGACCAGCAGGGCTTGCCTGTGCAAATGATCTGAGACGGATGGGCTTTAAAGTCACCCTCGTGGAAGCCCTGCCCGTACTTGGGGGAATGCTTGCAGTTGGGATTCCAGCATTCCGGCTTCCGAGAGAGGTGTTAAAGATGGAGATTGAGGGGATTCGAAGACTCGGAGTGGAGATGAAAACCTTAGAGCCTTTTCGCCTGGATGGAGACGGAAAGATCCTCAAGAGGTTGGGGGTGGATGCCCTATTTCTTTCCACAGGGGCCCATCGGAGTTCCAAATTGAATATCCCTGGAGAATCCCTTAAAGGGGTCTACCCAGGAGTGGAGTTTTTAAGAGAGATCAACCTTGGGAGAAACGTGGCTATTGGAAAGAGGGTGGCTGTGATTGGGGGTGGAAATGTAGCCATTGACGTAGCCCGTTCGATCCTCCGTCTGGGTCGAAGGAGGGTGGATCTCTATTATCGACGATCCAGGGAAGAGATGCCTGCCCTTTCAGAGGAAGTAGAGGAGGCCATTCGTGAAGGGGTTCATCTTCATCTTCTCACCGCTCCGGTGAGGATCGTTGGAAGAGGAGGAAGGGTAGTTGGGATGGAATGTATGAAAATGGGGCTGGGAGAACCGGACGAGAAAGGGAGAAAAAGACCTATCCCTATTCCAGGTTCCAATTTTAGAATCGAAGCCGATACGGTGATCGCTGCCATTGGTCAGAAAGTGGATTTGAGATCTTTCAAAGGGATTGAGAAAAATCCGGATGGCACGGTCCGGGTGGATCCTCTCACCGGGCAGACGAATATCAAGGGGGTCTTTGCTGGTGGAGATATGGTGAGTGGCCCGAGCTGGGCTATCGATGCCATTGCTTCAGGGAAGAAAGGGGCAAAAGCTATTGCCGAATTTCTTTCCTAACCATCTTATCCGAAGGGGAATATGACGCGGGAATGTAAAAAAGAGGTCGTTCACAGGAAAAGACAGAAGGGATCTCGTCATAAAACCGGGAGAAAGGTTTCTCTTTCAGGAAAAGAGAGTCTCTTGAAGGAAGAGGCCGTCCAGGAAGCAAAGAGATGTTTGGGGTTAAGGGAATGTGAGGCCTGTGATCTCTGTAGTCTTCTCTGCCCCGATCTTTGTATCACACGGGATGAGAAGACAGGAGAAGTATTGATCGATCTGGATTACTGTAAAGGGTGTGGCATCTGTGCTGCCATTTGTCCCAAAGGGGCCATTCAAATGGTGATGGAGGAAGGGAGATGAATAAGAGGCAAAGGATCGATCTTAATTCGGATGTAGGGGAGAGTTTTGGGGCTTATAAAATAGGGCTCGATGAAGAGGTCATCCCCCATATTACCTCTGCCAATATTGCCTGTGGATTTCATGGAGGAGATCCATCCGTGATGAGGAAAACCGTTTCTCTGGCCAAGAAGCATGGCGTAGAAGTGGGAGCCCATCCCGGATTTCCAGACCTTTTAGGTTTTGGAAGAAGAAATCTGGATGCTACCCTCGAGGAGATTCAGGATTACATCCTCTATCAGACAGGAGCTCTCCAGGCCTTTGTAGCGGCTCAGGGGCTCAAGCTTCAACATGTAAAAGCCCATGGAGCCCTCTATAATATGGCCGTCCAAAATCCTGCGATTTGGGAAGTGATGATGAAAGCCCTCTCCAGTCTGGACAAGGAGTTGATTCTGGTCGTCCTGGCTTCTTCCCATCGTAATGCTCTCAAAGAGATGGGAAAACAGTATGGGATCCGAATCGCCTTTGAGGCATTTCCAGACCGAGCCTATAGCCGAGAAGGGACTTTGGTCTCGAGAAGAGAGAAGGGCGCTGTTCTGCACGATCATGAAATAGTGGCCCAAAGGGCATTGAAGATGGCTTTGGAGGGGAGAGTGACTGCCATTGATGGAACTGAAATTGAACTTCAAGCCGATACCCTTTGCGTTCACGGAGATAACCCTTCGGCTGTCGAGATGGTCAAGAGAATTCGGGAAGTCCTAATGGCCCATGGAGTGGAAGTTCTTGCCATGAAACATTTTCTCTGAGGAGGAAAGAACTTAATTCGTGGGGCTCTATCCAGAGGCTATTTTTAGATGGGTAGGAGATCGAGGCCTTCTCCTCGAATTTGGAGATAGGATTGGTCAGGAGATCAATGAGAAGGTCAGAAGGATGGCCCTTGCCATTCAAAAAGAATCCATCGAGGGGGTCATAGAGACCATCCCCACCTATCGATCTCTTCTTGTGATCTATCATCCTTTAATTCTCCCCGTCGAGGAGTTGAAAAGAAGACTTCGGAAACTCGAAAAGCAACTTCAGGAATTTCCTCTCCCTGAGCCCAAATTAACCCGAATACCGGTCCTCTACGGAGGGGCTTACGGGCCTGATCTCGAGTTCGTCGCCAGCTATCATCAAATTTCTCCAGAAGAGGTCATTCGTCTTCATTGCAGCAAACCCTACTTTATCTATATGATTGGCTTTATGCCTGGATTCCCTTATATGGGAGAGCTCCCCGAGGCCCTGGTCACCCCAAGACTGAAGACACCAAGGCTTTCTGTCCCCAAAGGGTCTGTGGCCATTGCCCAGAGACAGACAGGCATCTATTCGATGGAGAGTCCAGGAGGGTGGCAGATCATAGGGAGGACACCGGTTGAATTATTTGACCCCAATCGAACACCTCCTTCCCTTCTTCGGATGGGAGATCTCGTGGAGTTTTATCCGATCAGTGAAGAGGAATATTTGAATTGGGATAAAAAAGATGGAAAGGGTGGAGGCCTTTGAGGTATTAGCCCCAGGGATTCTTACGACCCTTCAGGATCTTGGTCGATTCGGATATGCTCAGTTTGGAGTCCCTCCTTCTGGAGCCCTGGATCCTTTTTCTTACCAGATTGCCAATCTCCTGGTTAAAAACACTGGAAGCGAAGCCTGTCTGGAAATCACTTTGACAGGATTGAAATTAAGAAGCCTGGGTGAGTTTCTTATTGCGATCACGGGAGGGAATCTTTCACCAACCCTCAACGGAGATCCCTTAGAGATGTGGAAGGCCCATCTTGTGATCGAGGACGACGTCATTACATTTAGAAGAGTTCAATCCGGATGTCGAGCCTATCTTTCAGTGAGTGGAGGCTTCGCTGTGGAGAAAATGATGGGGAGTTACTCCACCTATCTCTCCGGGAAATTTGGAGGGTTAGAAGGAAGGGCTCTTAGAAAAGGGGATATCCTCTTCCGATTCAACCACTCCTATCCTTTGGATCGAGTGGGGCTCGGATTTCCGGAAGATTGGATTCCCCAATTTGGCCGAGAGGGGACATTGAGGGTCATCTTAGGGCCTCAAGAAGACCATTTTACCGAGAAGGGGTTTCAAACTTTTTTTTCGTCTATCTATGAAGTGACTCCTCAAAGCGATCGGATGGGAATTCGACTTCGGGGCCCTGTGGTGGAAAGAAGATCCGACGTGGAAGAATCCATTATCTCTGAAGGATTTCTTCCAGGTGCGATTCAGATTCCCGGGGATGGAAATCCAATCATCATCTTAAATGAGTTAGTCACAGGAGGCTATACGAAGATTGCCACTGTGATTTCTGTGGATCTTCCCAAGGTAGCCCAACTCAAACCAGGAGACCGGGTACGATTCCTTCCCATCTCTATTGAAGAGGCTCACTCTCTTCTCAGAGAACAGGAACAACGATTGAGTGATTTTAAGAAACGATCGGAGTAGGAGATGTCTTCTTCTTCACCTCTCTATCACATTTACGCCGTTAAATATGCCGGTCCTTTAAAAAGCTCAATGGCGATGGTTCTCTGGAATACCGATTGGGAAAAGACGATCGAGAGAAACTATTATCTCTGGGTCATTCAAGGGGAAAGGGAAACCTTATTGGTGGATTGTGGAGTAGCGCCTTCTCTCGCAGAGGAAAGGAAGATTTCGGGTTATGTGAACCCTGTGGACGTATTGAGGAGAATGGGAATAGAAGCCAGTGAGGTGAAAAAGATTATTCTCACCCACATCCACTTCGATCATGTCAGTGGAATAGAACTCTTTCCAAAGGCTACCCTCTATGTCCAGGAGAAAGAATTTCATTTCTGGATCAAGGATCCTATGGCTAAAAAACCTCCTTTTCTCAAGTTTACAGACCCGGTAGGGAATGCCTATCTGGCTAACCTCGAAGGAACCGATCGACTCATCCTTGTTCAGGGAGATCAAGTTCTGATGCCGGGGATTGAACTCCTCCTGGCTCCTGGTCATTCTCCAGGGCTTCAGGTCGTTGCGGTGAATACCCTCCGTGGCACTGCCATTGTAGGTTCAGATTGTGCCCATCTTTTCAGAAATTATGAGGAGGAGATCCCGAGTTCCTTCATCATCGATATGATTGCCTGGATGAAGACTTATGAGAGATTGAAATCCAAGGTCTCCTCTTTGGACCTCCTCTTTCCTGGCCATGATCTCAAGATGTGGACAGATTATCCCCGGGTTGCCGAAGATATTACTCGTCTGGTTTAGTTCGAAAAGGATCTCTGACTCATAATGGTTGGATTTAGGGTTGGTTTTCCTTGACGATGAAATTGACTCTGGGCGATTGGGAGAAAGGATTCCGATCGATCCAAACCTTACAGCCATAGACCTTTTCGATATGTTCCGGAGTAATGACTTCCTCCGGAGAGCCCACGCAATAGATCTTTCCTTTTTGAAGAAGAATAAGCCGATCACAAAATTCCGAAGTGAGATTGAGATCATGGGAGGCCAGGATGATCGTGAGTCCCTTCTCACGATTGAGATTTAGAATGAGGTTCAGGAAATCGAGCTGATGATGGATATCGAGATTGGCAGTGGGTTCATCGAGAAGGATAACCTCTGGCTCCTGGGCCAACGCTCTTGCAATAAAAACCCTTTTCCTTTCCCCTCCCGAGAGTTCATCCAGATACCTTTCTCTCAATGGAAGAATCTCTGTCCACTCCATTGCCCTTTGAGCGATTTCCAGATCCTTCTTCCCTTCAAATAAGAGGGAGCCTAAATAAGGGGAGCGTCCCATCAGAACGACCTCTTCGACACGAAAGGGAAAAAGAGGATAATTCTCCTGGGCGACGACGGCAATCTTTTTTGCAATCTCACTTCGACTCATTTTTTGAAGGGGTTTATCCTCGAAGAGGACCTGTCCCTTTTGGGGAGAGAGAAGACGGTAGAGAATCTTGAGGAGGGTGGTTTTTCCGGACCCGTTGGGACCGATCATTCCTACAAAACCCCCTCGTTCAATTTTAAAAGAGATATCTTGAAGGACCCAATCCTGATGGTATTGGAAATAGACGGATTGAACTTCAATCATAAAGTTTTAACTCCCTTTCTCCTTCGGAGAAGATAGATGAAGAAGGGTCCTCCAAAGGCTGCGGTAATCACTCCTACTGGAAGTTCTACAGGAGCAAGGAGGGTTCTTGCCAGGGTGTCAGAAAGGATGAGGAAAGAAGCCCCGATGAGGGCAGAGGAGGGAAGAAGGAGTCGATGGTCAGCTCCGAAGAGAGTCCTTGCTCCATGAGGGACGATAAGCCCCACAAAGCCTATTAATCCACAAACCGAAACGGAGGCCGCAGTGATCAAAGAGGCGGAGAGGTAGGAGAGGAGTTTTAATCGTTCCACAGAGAGGCCCATCTGGATGGCTCCTTCCTCTCCAAGGAGCAGAAGATTATAGTGTCGAGAACGGGAATAGAGGAAGAGAAACCCAAGGAGAATATAAGGGAAGACGATCCGAAGGGAGATAAAATTGGAGAAACTGAAATCTCCCATTAACCAGAAGAGGATGGTATGGAGCTCTTCTTTTTGAGAGAGGGATAACAGAAATAGGATGACGGCTGAAAGAAAGGACCCGGTGACCACCCCTGCCAGAAGGAGGGTGTTTGGATGGATTTTCCCATTCTGTCTTCCAAAGTAAAAAACTACTCCTATCGTGAAGAGGGCTCCTGTAAAAGAGGCCACAGGAAGACCGAAAGAGGTGGCGCTTAAACCCAGAAGAATAGCCAGAATGGTTCCAACGGCTGAACCGCTGGAGACCCCTAAGATATAAGGGTCGGCCAGGGGATTTCTCAGGAGGACCTGAAAGATGACCCCTGCCATCGAGAGTCCAGCTCCTACCAATCCTGCCAGAAGAACCCTTGGAAGACGAAGGGAGAGGATAATCATCTCTTCGGCGTCCCTTTCTTTTTCACCTAACTCCATCAGGGAGCGCAAAAGGATGGTGATCGTCTGGGGAGGTTTAATCTTCACGCTCCCGACAGTCATAGAAAAAAGAACGATGAGCAAGAGAAGGAGAGTTAAAAGAGAGGAGATGGCGATTACTTTTTTCAGAGTCACCCTTTTCATTTCGATTCCTTTTCCGGAGGTCTAAGCAGAGGGCCTCGATGGATCAATCGGGCCATTTCCTCAAGGCCCTCAATCATTCTCGGAGAGGGTCTATCGATAAGGTCGGAATGAATAAGGTGAATCCGGCCCTGTTTGACCGCAGGGATGGTTTTCCATCGATTCCATTCTGAGATCATCCGATCGTAGTCTCCTTTGGGATTCATTGTGCTTATGATAATGACCTCCGGAGATCTTCGCAGAACCTCTTCTCTTCCGAAGCGAGGATACATCTGTCTCTCCTCTCCAGCAATATTTTCTCCTCCTGCCAGACGAATAAGGTCATCGGCAAAGCTCCCCTTTCCAACCGTGACCATAGGAGACTCCCCGATCTGGAGGAAAACCCGAGGTCGGGGAAGAGATTTTGTTTTTTCTATCACCTTTTGTTTTCGCTCTTTCATCTCCTGAATGATGGATGAAGCCCTCTCCTCCCGATGGACGACTTGCCCAAGGTGAAGGATACTCTGGAGAACATCGTCAAATTTTTTGGGAAAGATCACATAGGTAGGGATTCCCAGCCCCTCCAGACGATTCACCATCTCTCTTGTATTCCCAGCTCCTGTCGCAATGACCAGGTCAGGTTTAAGGGAGAGAATCCTTTCAAAGTCAACACGAATATAGCTTCCCACAGGAACCTTTTCTTTCGCCTTTTCAGGATAATTACAATTCAGAGTCACTCCGACAATGGCTTCGTCCATGCCCAGGGCAAAAAGGATCTCTGTAATATTTGGGGCTAAGGAGATGATTCTTTTAGGAGGGCCTGTAAGCGTTACCTTTCTACCGACTTCATCAATAAAGATGGAAGAAGGGAAAGCCCTTTCTCTCCAAGAAAGAAGGATGAGAAGGAGTCCAAGGAGATAGAGAACCCAGGGTTTCTTATCACAGCAAAGAGGGTGAAAGTCACTTCTCATTGGAGTTGAAATTTGATCGGGATATTGACCCAGAAGGTCACCC
Organism: uncultured Syntrophaceae bacterium; assembly: GCA_964570075.1. GTDB lineage: Bacteria > Desulfobacterota > BSN033 > BSN033 > UBA1163 > CALIBK01. Next base: position 10,544 of record CAZMWF010000003.1, read on the forward strand.
GATCCTCTCCTTTTTGGGCGGGGATGAATCTCCATTGTTTTATCGTTTCCATGGCCGATCGATCAAGGATTTCATAGCCTGAGGAACGTCGGATCTCAATCTGTCCAACTTGCCCATTGGGGAGGACCTCCACTCTCAAGATGACTTCTCCCTCGTATCCTTTTTTCCTGGCTTCTCGAGGATAGATGGGTTTTGGGTTCTCGACATATTTAGGATAAATCAGGCGGACCTCTTTTTCCGGTGGGGAAGGGTTCTTTTTAACCCCTTCAGAAGGAACCGCTGAAAAAGGGAGTTGGAGAACGGATTTCTTATGACTTTCCTCCTCGAATCGGTCTTCCATTTTGGAATCGGAAGAATCCCTTAAGGAGACCATTCGAATGTCTTCTTGAATGCTATTAGAAAATTCAAAGGATTCAGATTCAGGAGGGATTGAGGGAGTAGGAGGTGGAGGAACTCGTGCGACGATGGGCTCCGCCCCCTTTTTTTCCTCCTCAACGACCATTTCTTCTTGGATTGAATTTTCTATTCCCTTGTTTGAATCCGGTATTTCCTCCTTCAAAGAGGGTTTCTGAGCCGAAACCATTTTGGGCTTAGGTTCAATAAAGAGTTTTGAGATAGAGACTTCGAGGGGATCGAAATGGGGAGGAGAAGGTTTTAAATCTAAGTCTGGAAGGAGGAGTGAAAAAAGAGAAAAAATGAGCAGATGAATCCCTAAGGAGAGGAAGGCAGAGATCTTCAAACCTTTCAATTTTTTCATTTCCTCATTATCCATTCAAATCAAAATGAAAAACAAAAAGCCCGGTCTTCAGTTGAAGACCGGGCTTTTTGCCTCATTTACCCCTTCACAGTCTCCCACCGAAGACCTTCAGTGAAGCGTATTCAGGCAGGTTTTCTGACTTACGGATCTTCCTACTTCCTGCCCCTTCCCAGTCTTTCTCTTCAGACCAGTGGTTGCTGGCAGGTTTCGTCCCCGATTACAGCGGCGTGGCCGTCCTCGATTTTCACGAGGTTCCCTTTTAGGTCAAAGACCACCTGAATACGAATTTTTTAAATTTATATCATAAATCCATACAGAAAGCAAACAATGAAATAAAATTGATGGGATAGCTTGAGTGAAGCATTACAAATTGACTCTCTGGGTAAATTATAGTATTTTTAATTAATGGATAGAGGGGGTAAACCCCTCTTTCCTATTTTCACTCTTTGGGATGAAATTGGATGAAAGAATTTTTGTCCCTTGTTTCTAAACCAAGCAGGTATTTAGGGCAGGAGATCAATTCCATAAGAAAAGATCTCTCCACCGTCAAACTAAAATTCTGTCTCGCCTTTCCCGATGTTTATGAGGTTGGGATGTCCCACCTGGGAATTCAAATTCTTTATTCCCTTCTTAATCAAAGAAGCGAGATCGCTTGCGAGAGGGTTTTTGCTCCTTGGATCGATATGGAAAGGTATCTGAGAGAAAAGGGAATTCCCCTCTCCTCCCTTGAATCTTCTCTTCCGCTTTCTCAATTTGACATAGTGGGTTTTTCTCTTCAATACGAACTTTCATTTACCAATGTCCTTAATATGCTTGAGCTTTCTCACCTCCCCCTCCTATCGAAAGATCGGGATGAGCGATTTCCCCTGATCATCGCTGGGGGGCCAACCTGTTTTAATCCCCTCCCGGTAGCTGACTTTTTCGATGCCTTTGTGATTGGAGATGGAGAGGAGGTCACTCTCGAAATCGTGGATTTAGTGATTCAATGGAAAACCTCGAAGGGGAAAAAGGAGGAGCTGTTAAAATCTCTTTCCAAAATTGAAGGGGTCTATGTTCCCAGTCTTCATCAAGGCGAGCCGATTCGAAAGAGGCTTCTCCCGGACCTCCACCGCACTTCTTTTCCCACCTCTCCAATTGTTCCCTATATGAGAATCGTCCATGACCGTCTCAATCTGGAGATGGCTCGAGGGTGCAAAAGGGGTTGTCGGTTTTGTGAAGCAGGCTTCATCTATCGACCTTATCGAGAGAGAAGTCCGGAGAGTATAAAAGAAGTGTTGAAACAATCCCTCCCTCGGACAGGATATGAAGAGTTTTCCCTCCTCTCCCTGAGTGCAGGAGACTATTCCTCGATTGCTCCTCTTCTCTCTACGCTCATGGATTGTTACGAACCAGAAAAGATCGCCATCTCCCTTCCCTCCCTAAGAATAGAGAGCATCGTGTCCCATCTGGCGAAAGAGATCCAGAGGGTCAGAAAGACAGGTTTTACCCTTGCCCCCGAAGCAGCCACCGAACGAATGAGAAGGGTCATTAACAAGGAGATGGATGAGGAGCTTCTCTTTCAGGGACTCAGGGACCTTTTCGCTAAGGGGTGGAGGAATGTGAAGCTGTATTTCATGATCGGCCTCCCCACGGAAAGAGAAGAGGATCTGGAGGCGATCTTAACCCTTTCTCATAAACTTGCTTTATTGGGTGAGAGGCAGAAACTCTCTCCCCATATCAGTGTCAGCGTGTCTACTTTCGTCCCAAAGCCTCATACCCCTTTTCAGTGGACCTCCCAGATTTCTCTCCGGGAGATGGAGGAGAAACTTCAGTTTCTTAAAAAGGGACTAAAAAAGAACCTTCGATTGAAATGGCAGGATCCCTATCTTAGCTTTTTAGAAGCGGTCTTCTCAAAGGGGGATCGGAGACTCTCCCGGGTTTTGATGGAGGCCCGTCGTTTGGGGTGCCGTTTCGATGGGTGGAGTGATCAGTTCCGCTATGATCGGTGGAGAGAGGCCTTTGAGAGAGCGGGGGTTGATCCAGAGGAATATAGAAAAGCAAAAACCTCCACCGATCCACTCCCATGGTCCTTCATTGAGACAGGGGTAAACACCCATTTCCTCTGGGAGGAATATCAAAGGGGGATGCGCGAAGAACTGGGTCTCCCTTGTGTAGGGAAGGATTGCCATCGTTGTGGAGTTTGTGACGGTCAAGCAATTACGGTGAAAGAAGGCGATGGGTGGAGAGAATTTTCAGAGGGCTTAAAGGTTTCTCGAACGGGGGAAGAACGAAGGAAATCGATCCTCAGGAAATTCCGCCTCACGTTTACTAAAAAGGGAGATCTCCGATTCCTAAGTCATCTTGAACTGGCCCACCTCTTTTATCGAGCAGCCAGGCGAGCCCATCTTCCCCTTTGCTACTCGGAAGGGTTTCATCCCATGCCCCGGATTATCTTTGAAAGAGCCCTCCCGGTGGGAGTCGAAAGTCTCAGTGAGAAAGTCGATATGGAGTTGGCCGGGAAAATGTTTCCTGAGGAGATAAAAGAGAGACTGAATCGAACCCTCCCAGAGGGGATCGAGATCATGGAGGTCAAAGAGCTTCCTCTCTCTCTTCCTTCTACCTCTCCCCTTCATCGGGTCACCTACTGGATCCCTCTCGATCATCTTATGACAAAAGAAGATCTTTATTCTGCGATTCAAAAGGCATGGGAAAAAGAGGAATTTTTTATTATCCAGAAGAGGAAGGGAAAGAAGAGAAGATTGGATCTCCTTCCATTAATCGAAAAGATGGAGGTAAAAGAGGATAGAGGGGGCGAATTTGGACTCCTTCTGGTTCTCCGAAGTTCAGGGGGGAAGATGGCTAAACCCCATGAGGTATTGGAGGCAGTCCTGGGTTTGAAGGGAGAGGCCCTGGCCCGATGTCACGTAATCAAGATAGAGTAAAGCAGGAGAATACCCTATGACCAACGAATTAATTATCAATGTAAAACCATGGGAGACAAGGGTGGCCTTTATTGAAGATCGTGTCCTCTCAGAGCTGTTTATCGAGCGCACCAAGGATAGGGGAATCATCGGGAATATCTATAAAGGAAAAGTCGTCAAAGTCCTTCCAGGAATGCAGGCCGCTTTTGTGGATATTGGGTTAGAGAAGGCTGCCTTTCTTTATGTCTCGGATGCCTACGGGGCGTTGGATATGTTTGAAGAGATGGGGTTTTCAGGAATGGAAGTACCTTCCTCCTCGAACCCTCCTTTTCCGATTGAAGAGATCCTTTCCGAGGGACAGGAGATTGTGGTCCAGGTTTCTAAAGAGCCTCTGGGGACAAAGGGGACTCGGATTACCTCCCATATTACCCTTCCTGGCCGCTATCTGGTCCTCATGCCCATGGTGGATCATGTGGGCGTATCCAGAAAGATCAAGGATGAGAAAGAGCGGAGAAGGCTGAAAGAGATTGTCCAGAGCATAAAACCCCCTTCCAATGGATTTATCGTTCGCACGGCCAGTGAAGGGGCCGAGGCTGAAGAGATTCGAAATGATATGGAATTTCTCCTTCAACTTTGGCGCAACATTCAGAAAAAGAAGGAGAATGTGACCGCTCCTGCTCTTCTTTACAGCGATCTCACCTTGATCCTTCGAGTCCTTCGGGACATGCTCTCCCCACAGGTTCACCGGATCGTGGTGGATTCAAGGGAGGAGTATGAGAATATCCTTTCTTTTATCAATACCTATATGCCCAAACAAAAGTATGAGGTCATTCTCTATGAAGAGAAGGAGCCCATCTTTGAGGCCTATGGGATTGAGATGGAGATTGATAAGCTTTTACAAAGAAAGGTCTGGCTGAAATCGGGGGGATACATTGTCATCGATATCAATGAGGCCCTGGTGGCCATCGATGTGAATACCGGGAAATATGTTGGGAAGAGAAATGTTTCGGATACCATTCTTAAGACCAATCTGGAAGCGGCTAAGGAGATTGCCTACCAGTTGAGGGTTCGAAATATTGGAGGAATTATCATTATCGATTTCATTGATATGGAGAGAGAGGGAGATCGAGAAAAGGTGATCCAGGCCCTGGAAGAGGCTCTGAAGAAAGACCGACAGAAAACGACCCTCTTTAAGATCTCGGAGCTGGGATTGGTAGAAATGACTCGTAAACGGACCCGGGAGAATCTCTCGAGAATTTTAGGAGAATCCTGTCCCTACTGTGAAGGGTCAGGAATGGTTAAGTCAAAGACAACCGTCTGCTACGATATCTTTCGCGAAATCGAGAGGACCGCTTCCCATTTAGGAGGAAATAGTATCCTGGTGGAAGCCCATCCCGATGTGGTGGATATGCTGTATGAAGAGGAGAGAAGCGGGGTGGAGGAATTGGAGCGAAAATTGAAAAAAAAGATTGTCATCAAATCAAAGTTAGGTTTTCATCAGGAACAATTCAATATCATTGAAATTTGACAATGGCTATCAAATCTTTTAATATTTTTATTTAATTCATTCGGGAGAGGACAATGTTTGCAGTGCTAAGAACCGGAGGAAAGGAATATAAGGTTTCCAAAGGGGATATCATCCGGGTGGAGAAACTGGTAGGAAAGGTCGGCGATTCCGTAACCCTCAAAGAGGTCTTGATGGTAGGGGAGGGGGATAACATTCAGATTGGAAATCCTACCCTGGACCAGGCGACGGTCATCGGAGAGATTATTCAACAGACAAAGGGGAGGAAGATCCTCACTTATAAGATGAAAAAGAGGAAGAATTACCGTCGAATGAAAGGTCATCGTCAACATTATACCTATTTGAAGATCCAGGAGATCACGATTCAATAGATTGGGGGGAGATTGTTATGGCTCATAAAAAAGCAGGAGGAAGCTCACGGAATGGAAGGGACAGTCCGGGGCAGCGCCTTGGAGTGAAGCGTTTTGGAGGTCAATGGGTAAAGGCAGGAAATATTCTGGTACGGCAGAAAGGGACCCGAATCTTTCCTGGAGCGAATGTGGGGATGGGGAAAGATTTTACTCTCTTTGCCAAGATAGATGGATTTGTCATATATGGACAAAAAGGGGGGGATAAAAAGATCGTAAGTGTTTCTCCAACCCTCTAAGCCTCCTTTTTTGAGATATTGCCATCGTTTCAGATCGAAATGAAATTTGTAGATGAAGCCAAAATTTTGGTCAAAGGGGGCGATGGGGGGAATGGATGTATCAGTTTCAGAAGAGAAAAGTTTGTTCCTAAAGGAGGTCCAGACGGAGGGGATGGAGGAAAGGGCGGGGATGTGATCCTCCTGGCAGATGGACAACTTTCAACCCTTCTCGATTTTACCTACCTTCAACAATTTCGAGCCCAAAAAGGGAGTCACGGAAAAGGCAAGGATCAGACTGGAAAGGATGGAGAGGATCTGATTATTCGGGTCCCGGTGGGCACTCTGGTCAGGGATGCAGAGACGGGAGAGGTTCTTCAAGATTTAATCTTCGATGGACAGAAATTTATTGCAGCTCGGGGAGGACGAGGGGGAAGAGGAAATGCGAGGTTTGCTACCCCTACTCATCGAACTCCTCGTCATGCCGAAAAAGGGGAGAAGGGGGAGGTTCGTTGGCTTCGTCTGGAGCTTAAGCTTCTTGCGGATGTGGGCCTGATCGGATATCCCAATGTAGGAAAATCTACCCTTCTTTCCAAGATCTCTTCGGCAAAGCCAAAGATTGCCGATTATCCTTTTACCACGCTGGTTCCGAATCTGGGAGTGGTAAGGAGCGAAGAAGGAAGAGCTTTCGTTGTTGCCGATATTCCTGGACTCATCGAGGGAGCTTCTCAAGGAGCAGGACTGGGGTTAACCTTTCTCCGACATATCGAGAGAACCCGACTCTTGGTTCACCTGTTAGAGGTCACCGAAGAGAAAGACCGAAGTCCCATTCGGGATTTTGAGACCCTTAATAAAGAATTAAGGGCCTATCACCCCTCCCTGATCGAAAAGAAGCAGTTGGTCGTTCTCAATAAGATTGACCTCCCTTATGTTCGAGAGAAGGCCGAAGAAATAAGGCACCAATTTGAGAAGATGGGGCATTCGCTCCATCTCATTTCTGGGAAGACAGGGGAGGGAGTTGAGGAGTTGATGGACCTCCTCTTGCAAATATTGGAATCAGAAGAAAAGGAGCGATGAAGCGGAGGATTTAAAATTGATGATTAAAATTTTATAATTATAAAGGATTGATTAAAGAGCGGGAATGGGAAAGAGGGTAGGTCTTTTTGGAGGAACGTTTAACCCTATTCACCTTGGTCATCTAAGGGGCGCAGAGGAGATAAGGGAGGCCTTTGATTTGGAGGAGGTCATCTTCATTCCTTCCTCCATCCCCCCTCACAAGGTTTCCGAGAAGGTGATAGAAGCAAAATATCGTCTGGAGATGGTGCGGTTGGCCATTTCTGAAAATCCTTTCTTTAGCCTTTCCGATATTGAACTGAAAAGACCTGGAAAATCCTATTCGATTGATACCATTCAGTATTTCAAGGAGACCTATCCATGGACTCTCTACTTTATTTTAGGAAGCGATGCTTTTGTGGAGATAGAAACGTGGAAGGAGTACCAGAGGCTCTTCACCCTATGCGATTTCATTGTCATGGTGAGGCCAGGGGTTCAGGGCCATTCTCTCACGTCCCGTCTGCCGAGCTCTCTTCGAACTCATTTTCGTCCAGAGGGGAAAGAGGGAAAATGGATTCATTCCTCTGGACATTGCCTCTTTTTTAAGGAGATCACGTTTCTGGATATCTCTTCTACAAAAATTCGTGAAGCGATTGCTCATGGGAAATCGGTCAAGTACCTTCTTCCCCCTGGAGTGGAGAGGTATATTAAAGAATGCGGACTCTATCGAAACCTCGGAGGCGAGGTTTAACTCCATCTTTTTTGTTGCGATCGTTTTATTTTCTGTTATAATGCTACACCTAAAATCATTTTGATAGGAGGATATGAGTCCAGACTCAAAGACCAAGTTAACCCTTTGCATCAAGGCAGCGATTGAGAAAAAAGCCCTTGATCCCGTTCTTCTGGAATTGAAGGGACTCTCTTCCGTTACCGATTATTTTCTCCTTTTTACCGGAAAGTCGGATCGCCAGGTCCAGGCGATTGCTCAAGCCATTGAGGAGGAGCTGAAAAAAAAGGGAATTGTTCCGCTGGGACAAGAAGGGACGGAGCAAGGGAGATGGATCCTGATGGATTATGAGGATGTGGTGGTTCATATCTTTCTCGAACCTGTTCGGAAATTTTATGATCTCGAAGGGCTCTGGATTGAAGCCCCTCGAATTGATTTGATCAAAGGAGTAGATCTTGACAATGGGACAAGGAGAGCAGAGAAAAGAACTCGATAAAAAGACATTGGAGCGGTTCAAAAAAATCCTTCTCAAAGAGAGGGAACAAATCGTTGGGGAGGTGATACAAACCTACAAGTCCTCTCAAGAGGTAGGACAGGATGGGATCCAGGATATTGGGGACGAGGCTTCCAATATCTATAATAAGCAGATCCTGATGAGCCTGAACGAGAGCGAACGGTTGAGACTCCAGGAGGTCGACGAGGCCCTCGATCGGATTGAGAATGGGACCTATGGAATTTGTGAGGAGTGCGGAGGTCCCATCAGTTTAAAACGGCTGGAGGTCAGGCCTGTGGCCAAATACTGTGTTCCCTGTCTGACCAAGCTGGAGAAAGGGAGATAAAAGATGTGGACCAAATTATTATTGATTATCCTTCTCATCCTGATCTCCCTTTTTTGCTGGATTTCCCTTATCAATCCTGTCGATTTGGAATTTCACTTCTTTGGAAGGGTGATTCCCACCAATCTTTCGACCCTGATGATCTCCTCTTTCGTTTTGGGAGCGATGCTCGTCTTTATCAGCACCCTTGCCCGCGATCTCAAGCGATCCGTTGAGCAGTACCGCCAATCTCGTAAAAGGAGGAAGGAGGAAGCCCTTCGAGAGGAATTGAATCGGGGGATGGAAGACTTTCTTCGGGGGGATTTCCAGAAGGCCAAGACCCACTTTATGGAGATCCTGAAGTCCGATCCTCTTCAGATCGATCTTTATTTGCGACTTTCGGAGATCGCCCTCAAGGAGAAAAAGGATGAAGAAGCCCTTCAGTGGCTGGAGAGGGCGAGGCTCTATGATCCGAGGAATATCAATCTCCTTCTGATGGAATCTGAGATCTACCAGCGAATGGGACGGAGGGAAGAAGCGATTCAGGCATTGAAGCGGGTGATTCGTTTGGACGAAACTAACCTGAATGCCCTAAAGAGCTTGAGAGGATTATATCAGGAGAATCAGCAATGGGAAGAGGCGATTCAAATCCAGAAGACCATTCTCAAACTCACCAAGGGGAAGGCCTCTGAGGAAGAGGAGAGGCTTTATCTTTTAGGATTGAGATACGAACGGAGTCGGAACCTTTCCGAGCAGAGGGATGAAAAGTCTCTCGAGGAAGCCTTAAAGTTGGCCAAAGAACTGATTCGGGAGGATAAGACCTTTCAACCCGGATTTTTACTCTTAGGAGATATTTATCGGCGATTGGGGAAGACGAATTCCGCAAGGAAGGTATGGAGAAAAAGTTTTAAACGATTTAAATCCATTCCTTTTATGCTCCGGCTGGAAGACCTCTATTTGAATGAAGAGGATCCGAGTGCCCTGCTTCAGCTTTACCAAAAAGCGATCGCCGAAGAACCTGAGAATTGGTTGCTTTATTTCTTTTACGCAAAGCTCTGTTTAAGGTTAGAGATGTTGGAGGAGGCCCAAGAGGCGATCCAGGAGGTCAGTTTCCGAAAAAAGGACTTTCCAGCCCTCCACAGACTCCTTGCCGAGCTCTATCTCCATAAGAAAGATTTCAGTCGAGCGGCCCAGGAATTTGAGAAGACCTTCGAACTGAGCGGGACCGCCTACCTTCCTTTCAAATGTCGGGTCTGTCAAAGGGAATCCAAAGAATGGGAAGCCTTCTGTCCCCAATGTCATCACTGGAATACTTATACCATTGAAAAAGGAGAGGAGAAGCCTTCTCTTCCTATTTTCCCTTCCCATTCTGAACCCGTGAGATTTCCCATGGATTCTTTCAAGATTCCCCTCCGAAGATAAAAGGAATGTTTCAGTCTCTTCAAACACTCCTCCATTTTCTGGTTCCCTATCCGTGTCCATGTTGTAAGAAATTTTTAGACGAAAATGAAAAGGGAATCTGTTCGTCCTGTCTTTCAAAGATTCGTTGGATTGAACCCCCCTTCTGTTCGGTCTGTGGGGTTCCCTTTCTCTCTCCCGAATTAGAAAACCATACCTGTGGGTCCTGCCTCCTTCGAAAGAGACCTTTCCAAAGGGCCAGGGCATTGGGATACTACGAGGGAACTCTCCGTTTGGCCATCCATCAATGGAAGTATCAGGAAAAGGCCTCCCTCACCTCCTTTTTTGGAGAGAAGATGGTGGAAGGATTCTATCGATACTGGAGTCCTTCTGAGATTGACCTTCTCCTTCCAGTCCCCCTTCATCCCAATCGGTTAAGGGAGAGGGGATTTAACCAATCCCTTCTTCTCGTCAAGACGTTGAGCCATCGGACAGGGATTCCTTACCAAAAGAGACTTCTTCAAAAGATCAATCCTACTCCTCCCTTAATGGAGCTTCGTGCCGCAGAGAGGGAGAGGGTCATCAAGGGTTCCTTTCGACTCGTTAAGAAAGAGGAGATTGCGGGAAAGTCCATTCTTCTCGTCGATGATGTCTATACCACAGGGGCTACCGTGAGTGAGTGCGCCAAGGTTCTGTTGGCCGGAGGAGCAACTCGGGTGGATGTCTTTACCCTCGCTCATGCCATTAAGGGGTTTTGAAAGAAGATGGGTCAGAAGAAAATTATCTTTCTGTGGATCCTCCTTCCTATTTTCGTCGTAGGACTGTTCCTTTTCTTTGCGACCCATTATCTTGCGGATCCTAACCTTTTTCAGGAAGCCCTGAAGAAGAGTCTCTCCGATCATCTTCATGGAGAAGTCTCTTTTGAAAAGGCGAGATTGAAATTCTCGGGAGGGATAGGGATTCTCTTCGAACATTTCAGGATCAAGGACCCCTCTGCCCCCTTCGAGCTTTTTGAAACTGAAAAGCTGATTGTAAACTTGAGAGTTCTTCCCCTTTTAAAGAAGGAGATTAAATGGAAACGGATTCTCTTGGATCGGCCTCTCTTTAGAATCGTGAGGAACCGAGAAGGGGAGATCAATCTCTTTCATCTTCCTCTAAAGGGAGGGGGGGTCGAAGGTCCCCATCCAAGATGGGTTCAAATCCTTGCCTCCCTATCTGGAGGTTCCCTGACGATTCAAAACGGAGAGGTTTCCTTCCTCGACGAGATCCTGAATGAAACCACTCCCTTCTTTAAGATCCAATCCTTTCAGCTTCGCCTTTCAAGGGTCTCTTTTCAGAAACCTTTTCCTTTTCAACTCCGCGGGAAACTCCTCCATGGATCAAGAGAGGGTCATTTCTCTATCTCCGGGATGATCGAGAACCTCCCTCCAGGGATGGTCCTCTCCAAAGGGAAGATGAGGGCAGAGGTGGAACTCCAGGGGATCGATGTCTCTCATTTCTGGCCTTATTTAAAGGGCTTCCTTCCCATGGAAAAAATCGCAGGGATTCTTCATCTCTCCGGAAGTTTTCAGGGGGGACTCACTGGTCCCTTTAAGGCAAAGGCGAGGATGCAGTTCAAAGAGGTCACTTATGAACATTCGAAGGTGTTTGCTTATTCCTTCCATCCCCCATGGGTCAACATAGAGGTGAGTGCAGAATATGATCGGAACAACTTCAATGTCTCCCAAATCTCTGTTGAGCTGCCAGAGATGAAGGTAAAAGGGAAGGGCCTCATTTACGGAATTGGGACCGGGGAGATGGGCCTGAAGGCCGAGGCTCAGAGCAGCCCGTTTGAAATCATGGAAGGGAGAAAATTTATTCCTTTTAGGATCATTACTCCTAAAGTCTCCGATCCTCTCTTCAGAGGGGAGGGGAGCGGTCTTGCCCAAATCCTTTCTGTAAAGCTTTCGGGAAAGATTTCTGAGATCGATCAATGTGATCAATTAAAGAATGCCCATGTCCTTTCGATCGAAATGAAAGTTCAGAAGGCCCGATTAAAACTTCCATGGGATCTTCCTCCACTGGAAGGAATGAGGGCCCATCTCCTATTCAAAGAGGGTCACCTCCTGGTCAAAGAGGCTGAAGGGAGATTTCTTCATTCTTGGATTGATCGAGCTCAGGGGACTTTCTATGAACTTCTTCAGGTCCCAACTCTTGAAATGGACTGGGAAGGCCGATTCGATCTGACCGATCTCCACTCTCTTTCTAAATTCCAACCGTTTTCCGAAGGATTTCCCAAAGAGCTTTCTTCCATCACCTCTCTTTCCGGAAAGGCAAACTATCGGGTCCATTTTAAAGGAAGATTGATCTCTCCTTTAAGCTTTGACCATCAGGGAAATTACCAGCTCTCCAGAGTTCGAGTGACCCATTCACAAGTTCCTTTTCCTGTCCTGATGGAGGGAGGTGAGATCACTCTTTCCAATACTCGTCTTCAATGGGCTGGGATGGAGGTGGCCTTTGGAGGTTCTTCTTTATGGATGGATGGCCTCTGGGAGAAGGAAAGAAAATTGGAGGTATCGGGTTTCGGACGAGTCGATCTTAAAAACCTCGTCCCGCTTTTACAGTCTCCACTCTTTCCCGAGAATGTTCGATTAAAGAGCAAAGAGATTGAAGGCTTCTCAGGGGTAGGAGATCTCTCTTTTAGATTCAAAAGACTGGGTCTCAAAGATTTTCCCTTTTATGAAATAGAATTTAAACCTCAAGGGGTTTCTTTCTCCCTTTTAGGAGCTCCTCACCCGATTCTCTTCAGGGAAGGAGGGATCTCTTTCTCCCCTTCCCGAATTCACTTTTCAAAGTTAAAGATCCGATATGAAAATGACTCCATCCTGATGGATGGGAAGATGGAGGGGAAGCGATTAGACCTCCTTACCTCAGGACAGGTCCATCTTAAAAATCTAAAAGACCTATTCAGATTTCCTCTTCTCCCCGAATCCCTGAAATTCTCTATGAATGATTTTGAGCTGATGGATGGGATCGCCCAAATTCGACTCCTATGGAAGGGAGAAAGGGGGAGAGGGGAAGCCATCCCACAAGGATCGATTCGATTCAGAGAGGTCTCTTTTCAACATCGAGATCTTCCTCTCCCTCTCTTAAGTGGAGAGGGGAGTATATTTTTTACCCCTCAACAGATTCGAATAGAAGAGGGGAGGGCTAAATTAGGGGAGTTCCCCTTTACCCTTTCCTTGATCTGCTCTCGCCTGAAAGAGGTGGGAACCATCTCTCAGGAGGCACCGTTAAAGAGAGAGATTGGTTTTACCTTTCATTCCCCCCGATTCGATCTCGACCTTCTCTTTCCCAAAAAGGAAGGGGAGGAACGCTTCTCTTTAATAAGATTCAAGGAATGGCTTTCTCATTGGATCATTCATGGAAAAGTCAGCATTGAAGAAGGGAGATTTCGAGGCCTTCCATTTCGTGAGTTTAAGGTGGAGATGAAGACGATGGATGAAAAGCTTTTTGTACATCCATTTCAATTGAAATCCAATGGAGGGACCTTTTCCACGTCAGGCTGGATTGAGCCCTTAGCCCAAGGAGTCAAATTTGAACTCCATCCCCGTCTCTATGATCTGGAAGTCCAGAGGTTTCTTCAAATCCTTTTTGAGAAGAGGGAAAAGGTTCTTCTCTCTGGAATATTAACAATGGATCCCTTCCAACTCAGAGGGGAAGGGGAAAATTTCCAAAAGATCAAAGAGTCTTTGAATGGAGAGTTAAGGCTGACTTTGGAGAAGGGGGTCATTGAGAGAGGGAATATCTTGGCCAAAATTTTTTCTCTCCTGAATGTATCCCAACTTTTTAAAGGAAGAGTGCCTGATTTGAAAACCAGAGGTCTTCCTTATCGATGGATCACCGCAACCATTCGGGTTAGGGATGGAGTGGCCTTTACCGAGGATCTTCTGGTGGAGAGTGATGCGATGAGAATCACGGCGATCGGGAAGGTCGATCTCGGCAAGAATCTCATCGATGCGAGGGTTGGAATCCATCCCTTGATTACGGTAGATACTCTCATCAGTCATATTCCCATTGCCGGTTATATCCTTACGGGAAAGGATAAGGCTTTTCTTTCCTATTTCTATGAGGTGAAGGGTGAGCTCGATGATCCCAAGGTTGAAGCCATTCCTTTCAAAAGTATGGGGGAGGGATTTTTAGGGATGGTGAAACGCCTCCTGGAAACTCCCCTGCGGCCTTTTCAAAGGTCTAAAGGGAATAAAGAGTGAAGGGCTTCTGTTTCATAAAAAGGGGGATAGGTTCTTTAACGATTCACGTGCCCGAAAGGCAGCTCCAAGAAGGGCGGTTCTTTCGTTCATAATGACTTTCACTGGAATTTGAGCCATGAGCTCAGAATATCTTCCTTTATCTTTAAAAGCCTTCATGAAGGTTCCATCTTTCAGTTTCCAGAATATTTTTGGAGCAATTCCTCCTCCGAGATAGATTCCACCCAAGGCCATGACATGAAGGGCAAGGTTTCCAGCGGCAGCTCCATAGATAGAGACAAAGAGATCTAAGGCCCTTTCACATAGCCTGTTCTTTTTTAGCCGGGCTATTTCAGAGATGATGAGAGGGGGATCTCCCTGCTCTATCATTTCCCTTAGCCAACGGGGCTCCTGACCGAACCTCTCCAAAGCCTTGAGGAATTGATAGATATGGAAAAGACCTGTTCCAGAGAGAAGTCTTTCATAGCTCACATGACCGTAACGTTTAGAAAGATATTGAAGCAGTTCGATTTCCAATCTATTTCGTGGTCCAAATTCCACATGTCCCCCCTCTGAAGGAGAAGGAATATGACGCATCCCATCCCAGAAAAGAATCGCCTCTCCCAGCCCTGTTCCGGCAGAGAGCAGCGCCTCATTGCCTTTTCTCCTTCTGCCAGGATTTAAGATTTTGAAATCCTTCTTGTTTAAAAGAAAGATCCCGTAGGCATTAGCAAGAAGGTCATTGATGACCTCCACTCGCTTTAGAGAGAACCTTTTTTTAAGGGAAGGGATGTGAATCGTCCAGGGAAGATTGGTGAGTTTAACGAGGTTGCCAGTAATGGGAGCAGCCACTCCCAGACAGGCGATATCCGCCTGCTCCCCTCTATCCAGAAAATCTTGAAGGATGGGCTCTAATCCCGAATATTTCTTGCTGAGATAAATTTTTTCTCGATGGAGATGGAGATGGTCTTTCTTCCATAGAAAGAGGGCCAGACGAGTCTTTGTCGCTCCTACATCTCCCGCAAGGATCGTTTCCATCCTCCTCTTTTATAAAAAGACCTTTCTTTTCTGTCAACCCATACTGAACCCCTACCATTGCATAGATGAAAAATATGTCCAAAGGAGGATTTGGTTGAGGAGATGGATGAAATGGGTTATAAAAAAAACCTATGGAAATCTGGCGTTTATTGGATACGGGAGCTCGGTCAGCCGCAGAGAATATGGCTCTTGACGAGGTTCTACTTGAATTAAGGGCTGAAGGAAGAATTCCTAATACCCTTCGATTTCTTCAATTTTCTCACCCCACCGTCCTGATCGGACATCACCAATCCGTTGAGGAGGAGGTGAGGCTTGATTATTGCCGAGCCCAAAAGATAGAGATCAATCGAAGATTGACAGGGGGTGGCGCCCTCTATTGGGGACGATCTGAATTAGGGTGGGAAATCTATGTCTCAAAAGGTCATCCTGCTATTCCTTCCAAAGTTGAAGATCTTTATCGAAAGATGGGGGAGGCCTTAGCCCGTGGACTGAGGCGCCTCGGGCTAAAGGCACATTTTCGACCGAGAAATGATGTAGAAGTGGGGGGAAGGAAGATTTCCGGGATGGGAGGAACCGAACTCTCAGGAGCCATTCTCTTTCAAGGAACGCTCTTGGTCGATTTTGATGTCGATGAGATGCTCAAGGCACTGAGGATCCCCACAGAGAAACTTCAAGACAAAGAAATTCAATCGGTCAAAGAGAGGGTGACCTGTATAAAATGGGAGCTTGGGAGGGTTCCCTCATCGGACCAGATTAAAGAAGCCCTGACCAAAGGCTTTGAGGAAACCTTGAAAGTAAAATTAATAAAAAATGACCTGAGCACTGAAGAGGAGGAAAGACTCGAACCTAAACTCCCCTATTTTTCCTCCTTTGAATATATCTTTAAGGTGAGAGAAGCCTTACCCAGGCAGAGGACAGTGACCTCCCTTCTTAAAACTCCTGGAGGACTCATTCGGGTTTCAATGATCGTCGAATTAAAGACGAGATGGATTCGCCAAATTCTGATTACCGGGGATTTCTTTGCCTATCCGAGACGGGCAATCTTTGACCTCGAAAGTCTCCTAAAAAATTCAAAAGCTACTCCGGAACATATTCAGGAAAATATCGAACAGTTCTATATAGAAAAACATCCGCAAATTCCAGGGGTGAAGAAAGAACATTTGATTCAGGCTCTCGAGGAAGCCCTTCAAAAGCTTGATCTTCTTCCCCTTGGATTTCAGGAAGGAGAAACCCATCTTCTTTTCCCTGTGGTCAAACCCTTTTTAGAAGTAAAAAAGCCTGAGGTGCTTCTTCTCCCCTATTGTTCGAAGCAGTTCGAGTGTGATCTTAGATATCAGAAGGGATGTGAAGAATGCGGGAGATGTTCCGTGGGAGAGGCCTTTGCCATGGCGAGGAGTTTTGGAATGGATTCCTTAACGATTCAAAGTTACGAAGATCTCGAATCCACCCTCACCTTTTTAAAGCGCTCGGGAGTAAGGGGGTTTGTAGGATCCTGCTGCGAACCCTTTTATGGAAAACACCGCCTGGATTTTGAAAGGCTTGGACTTCCTGGTATTCTCGTAGATCTCCAGAGGACAACCTGTTATGACCTGGGGAAAGAAAAAGAGGCCCATCAGGGTAGATTTGAAAATCAAACCGCGCTCAACCTCTCTCTCATTCGAAGGGTTCTGGAGATAGCCCATGGATGAATCCTTACTTCAAGATTCCTTTGATCTGGTCATCGTCGGAGCAGGGCCAGCAGGTTCCTCTTCAGCACGAGTAGCTGCTCAAAAGGGGTTAAAGGTTTTACTCCTTGACCAAAGAGAGCGCATCGGCTATCCGGTGCAATGCGCGGAGCTTGTCTCGCAGTGGATCTCCCATCATCTCCCCTTCAGGCTAAGTTCCATTGTTCAACCTATTGAATCCATCCTCCTCCATTTCCCTGACGGGATGGTTTCAACGATGAGAAACCCAGGCTTTATGCTGGATCGATCCCTCTTTGATCGGGAATTGGTTCTGAGTGCCCTTCAGGCAGGGGCAAAACTTCTCATAGGAGCGAAAGCCTTAAGCCGAACTCCTGAGGGAATAAAAATTCGATGGAAAGGAAAGGAGAGGAGGGTAAAGGCGAAAGTGATTATTGGAGCAGATGGGGTTCACTCCACCGTGAGACGCTGGTCCCCTAAACCCTCCCTAAGGAAGTTGAGTGGTCTACAATATGAAATCGTTCTCTTTGAACCTCAACCTTATGGGGAGATCTTCTTCCATCCTGATTATGAGGGAGGCTATGGCTGGTTTTTCCC
Source organism: uncultured Syntrophaceae bacterium (assembly GCA_964570075.1). Classification (GTDB taxonomy): domain Bacteria; phylum Desulfobacterota; class BSN033; order BSN033; family UBA1163; genus CALIBK01. Next base: position 27,884 of record CAZMWF010000003.1, read on the forward strand.
AAAAGGAAGGGTGGCCAATGTAGGAATTGGTGTAGTTCGTTCCAGGGGTGCTTCCTTGAAAGAACTCCTTCACACTTTTTTAAATCGTCTTAAGAAAGAGAAAAGGCTTCCACGAATCGAAATTCTCTCTCAAATGGGAGGGAGCATTCCTTGTGAACCTCATCCTCAAATTGTCTTTGACAATACGCTTCTGGTTGGAGATGCGGGAGGTCATTGTCATCCCGTCACTGGAGCCGGGATTCTGAACGCGGTGATGGGAGGGGAGATGGCAGGAAGGATAGCGGCAAAGGCCATCCTCGGTAACGATCTGCAATATCTAAATACCTTTGCAAGCGAATGGGAAGCCTTTATAGGGAAATCCCTTCGATATGGAGCACTCAAAAGGATGGAATTGGAAAGGAAATGGAATCAATCCGGGGTGGATTTTCAGGGATTGATAAAAGAGAGTTGGGTTGGATTTAAGGAGTATTATCAAGTTCGTAAGGAGGGTGGATGATGAACCAAAAGAACTCTCCTCATTGGATTCAAACCAGTCTTGCGGCGGCTCTTACCCTGGGCCTCCGAGAGGGATCCTTTTATAGAAATGCCAGGCTCAAAGGGTTAAACCTTCTGCTTCATTATGAGGAGGGCTGTTTGGGGAAGTGCGCCTTTTGTGGGCTTTCAAAAATCAGAGAGCAGAGTAAAAAAGGGAAAACCTTCATTCGGGTGGACTGGCCTCTTTATCCTCTTGAGGAGATCCTTCGGAGGACAAAAGAGCACCCACAGATTCAACGTATCTGTATCTCCATGATTACTCATCCCAAAGCCCTTTGCGATACGATCGAAATCATTAGGAAGTTTAATCAAGAAGCCAATCTTCCTATCAGTGTTCTCATCGCCCCCACCCTTATTCATAGGGTTCAACCTCTTGAAGAGATGAAAGATGCTGGAGCGGATCGTATAGGAATTGCAATTGATGCCGCTACTGCAGACCTGTTTGACCGGTTGAGAGGGAAAAAAGTTGGAGGCCCCCATCGATGGGATCATTATTGGGAGGTGGTAGAGATGGCGGTGGGGGTGTTTGGGAAATTCAATGTAGGAATTCATCTGATTGCAGGGTTAGGCGAGACAGAGAAAGAAATGGTCGAGGTGATTCAAAAGGGTCAGGATCGGGGCGCCCATACCCATCTTTTCTCTTTCTTTCCAGAAAAAGGAAGCCCTTTAGAGAATCATTCTCCTCCTCCTCTGGAGTCCTATCGGAGAATCCAGCTTGCTCGATGGATCATCAATCAAGAATTGGGTTCTATCGATCAGATGGGCTTTGATGAAAAGGGGAACCTGAGTGATTTTGGAATGGAAATTGATCCTCTCATTCAATTAGGGGAACCTTTTATGACCTCTGGATGCCCTGGAAGGAATGGTGAGGTGGCCTGTAATCGTCCCTATGGAAACGAACGTCCTTCAGGACCGATTCGGAATTTCCCTTTTAAACCAACCCAGGAGGATATTGAAGAGATCAGGAAACAAATGGGTTTATTGGAAGAGTAAACATCGATTTCGTCTCGGATTCCATTTCTTGAGTGGCTATGTTGAAATCTATTCTCCAGGCTTCTTTAAGTGAACTCCAAGCGGAAGCATTCAGACTCCGGAAGATCCATTTTGGAAATCGATTAACTTTCTCTATTCCAGGGACCCTGATTTACCAAGATAACCTTTTCCCCTTTTCCCAAAACCGATTCCCTGCCATTAGCCTCACAGGAGAGCGGTGTGACCTTCTCTGCCGCCATTGTCGGGGAAAATTGCTTAAATCGATGATTCCCGCAGAAACTCCTAAAATCCTTTCAAACATCATTGACCAATTACTCAAGAATGGAGCTCAAGGAGTTTTATTAAGTGGGGGAGCTAACCAGGAGGGGGAGGTTCCCATAAGGGGTTTCATTCCTGTCATTAAAGAATTAAAGAGAAAGGCTCCAGAGTTTAAAGTGATTGTCCATACCGGTCTCATTAAAAGAAGGGTGGCAGAAGAGTTGAAAGAGGCAAAAGTGGATCAAATTCTTCTCGATATGATTGGAGAGGATGAGACCATTCAACATATTTATCACCTCCCTAAGCGGGTTGAGGATTATGAAGAGACGCTCTGGATGTTAAAGGAAGTGGGACATAGGCTTGCTCCCCATCTGATCATTGGACATCACCTTGGAGAAATTCGGGGAGAGTGGAGAGCCTTAGAGATCATCACCCGGGTGGGTGTGGATACCCTTGTTCTGGTTGTGTTTAAGCCTCTCCATAAGGAAGCCTCTCAGAGAATTCCCTCCCCGGAAGAAGTCTCAAAGGTTTCGGCAATGGCTCGAATTCTTAACCCTGCCCTGCCCATACGAATGGGCTGCATCAGGCCTGCTCACCCTTGGAAGCGAGCAATGGAGAAGGGATGTGTTGATTCTGGGGTGAACACCATTGCCTATCCTCTCCAAGGAACAATCGAATACGCCCAAGCAATTGGGCTTGATATAGAATTTATCGAAATGTGCTGTAGCTTAGTGTAAGCGTCTCTAACTCTTTCTCCTCTCCACCAATACCCCTCTCGGTCATATTCCTCAACTGAGTGAGGGATTAATGATCAGAGAGAATTTGATTTTCCCTTCGATCCAAATTATTATAAATTTGGAATCTTAAAGAAAAGAGGGAAAAAGCCGATGAAAAGTCCAAAGTATGTCTATCTTTTTGAAGAGGCGGATGGAAGGAATAAAAAGCTCTTTGGGGGAAAAGGGGCTGGCCTTGCCGAAATGACTCGGATGGGACTTCCTGTCCCCCCCGGATTTATCGTCACCACGGAGGCCTGCCGACATTACTATGAAAATAAGAAAAGACTTCCCAAAGGTCTGATGGAGGAGGTTCAGGAAAATATAAAGAAGATTGAGGAAAAGACTGGAAAGATCTTTGGGAATCCCCAGAATCCTCTCTTTTTCTCCGTTCGTTCCGGTGCGGCTGTCTCCATGCCAGGAATGATGGATACGATCCTGAATCTGGGTTTAAATGATGACACAGTGGAGGGACTCATCCGTGTGACCTCGGATGGAAGGTTTGCTTTCGATGCCTACCGACGATTTATTCAGCTCTTCGGGAAGATTGCCTTAGGAGTGGAGGAGAAAGAGTTTGATGAGATTCTTGAGCGAACGAAGCAGAAGGTTGGAGCCATTTATGATACTGACCTCGATGCCGATCCGCTCAAGGACATCTGTCATCAATATCTGATGTTGATTAAAAAGAGAACAGGAAACCCTTTCCCCGAGGATCCTATGGTTCAACTCAAACTGGCCATCGAAGCTGTCTTCAAGTCCTGGATGGGGAGAAGGGCGGTGGATTATCGAAGGGAATTCAATATCACTCCCGAGATGGCCAACGGAACGGCCGTCAATGTGTGCACGATGGTGTTTGGAAATATGGGTTTCGATTCAGCCACCGGCGTGGCCTTTACCCGGGATCCAGCCACCGGAGAAAATGTGCTCTATGGGGAGTATCTCGTCAATGCTCAGGGGGAAGATGTGGTGGCTGGAATTCGCACACCCAAACCCATTCACGAGATGAAAAAGGAGATGCCGAAGATTTATCGTGAATTGGAGAGAGTGAGGAAGATCCTTGAAGAACACTTTCGAGAGGTTCAGGATTTTGAATTTACGGTAGAGAAGGGAAATCTCTATATCCTTCAAACACGAAACGGAAAGATGAATGCTCAGGCCATCGTTCGGACCTCCAGGGAGATGGTTCAAGAGAAACTGATTAGCAAAGAACAGGCCGTCCTCCGTTTAACACCTTCAGATCTGGAACAGCTTCTTCATAAGCGGATCGACCCTAACTTTAAGGGAAAGCCAATCGCTACCGGGTTGCCTGCCTCTCCTGGAGCGGCCTCCGGGAAAGCGGTCTTTGATGCTGATGAGGCAGAACGATTGGGGAAGTTAGGGCATAAGGTCATTCTCGTCAGAGAAGAAACGAAACCTGAAGATATTCATGGATTCTTTGCCGCTCAAGGGATTTTGACCAGCCGAGGGGGAAAGACCTCCCATGCCGCAGTCGTGGCTCGAGGGATGGGAAAGCCCTGTGTCTCGGGATGCGAGGCTCTCCGCATCGATCCAAAAGAGAGGATGGCTACCATCGATCATCTGACGATTCGAGAGGGGGATTTCATTACCATCGATGGCTCTAAAGGAGAGGTTTATTTAGGGGAAGTTCCGACTGTCGAGCCCGAGATCAGCAAAGACCTCCTAACCCTTTTAAGTTGGGCAGACGAGATAAGAACCTTAGGAGTTCGAGCCAATGCCGATACTCCTGAAGATGCCATGAAGGCAAGACAGATGGGAGCTGAAGGGATTGGCCTCTGTCGAACGGAGCGGATGTTTAATGCCGTGGACCGGCTCCCAATCGTTCGAGAGATGATCCTTGCAGGGGACAAGAAGAAAAGGGCAGAGGCCGTGGCAAAGCTTCTTCCCCTCCAGAAGGGTGATTTTAAAGAGATCTTTCGGGCCATGAAAGGACTTCCGGTGACGATTCGTCTCCTCGATCCCCCTCTCCATGAGTTTCTCCCCTCTGCAGAGGAATTGGCTGAAGAGTTGAGAAACCTCGAGAATCTCGAATCAGCGCTCGCCTCCATGGAGAATATCTCGGAAGCCATGAAATACCTCGATACCCGTTCCAGAGAATCGTTAAAGCTTCTCGAACATGTGGCTTCGGATATCGCTGAAATTAAAGAAAAAAGGTTGGATAAGAAGCTGATCCGGAAGCAACGAGAAACTCTCCGGAAGGTAAAGGAGATGATGGAAGTCAACCCCATGCTCGGACATCGAGGGGTAAGGTTAGGGATTACCTACCCGGAGATCTATAAGATGCAGATTCAAGCTATTCTGGAAGCCGCTGCCGAATTGATAAAAGAGGGGGTCGAGGTTCAACCCGAGATTATGGTCCCTCAGGTATGCACTGCTCAGGAACTCAAATGGGTCTATCAGTTAGTCAAGAAGGTGCAAAAAGAGGTTGAGAAACGATACGGGATAAAGGTTCAGTACAAATTTGGAACCATGATCGAAGTCGTGAGGGCCTGTATGAGGGCAGGCCGTTTAGCCGAGGTTGCGGATTTCTTCTCTTTTGGAACCAACGACCTCACTCAGGCCACCTTCTCCTTCTCAAGAGAGGATGCAGAAAATAAATTCCTCCCCCTCTATAATCAATGGAAGATCCTCCAGGACAATCCCTTTGAGGTTCTGGACGTGAAAGGTGTGGGAAGGTTAATGATGATTACCATTGAATGGGGAAGAAGAACGAAACCGGATCTGAAGATCGGTATCTGTGGAGAACATGGAGGGCACCCTGAATCGATAGAATTCTGTCATTCTATTGGTCTCTCCTATGTGAGCTGCTCGGTTCCAAGGCTACCCATCGCGCGACTGGCCGCTGCTCATGCCAAACTGAAAGAGCAGGAGAAAAAGAAGACCACCACTCCGGACCTCGATTATACCAGTGTATTATTTTAATTTTAGAAGGGCTCTATCCCTTACCCGAACATATCCTCGATGGGTGATGCGGAGGTGAGGGATAGCAGGGGTGCTCAGGGTATCCACGGTAAGGGTAGGTTTGTCCCATTGGACTCCATTCTCTTTTAAAGAGGCTTCAAGGCGTTTTATTTCTTCCCTTATCTTTTTCATCGGTTTCAAGGAAACTAAACCACAAAGGGGAGCGGGGAACTCTGAAACGATCTCATTTCCGATGGCATAAACGCCACCCCCCTGGTTCTCTCTTAAACGTCCAATCACCGTATTCATCGAGTCTCGATCACACCCCACGACAATCATCGCTGGACTATCCCAGCTCATGGTCGTGCCATAGGCACCCCTTTGAAGGCCAAATCCTTTAAGAAGGCCCATGAAAGAACCCTCCATGTTGAGTCGATCGATCGCCAGAACCCAAATAAGCTCTTTGGAGGCTTCTGGATCATCGAAATCGACCATCCTCTCTTGAGTCACAAGCCGGGTGATCAATTCGATGACCCTTACCTTTCCTTGGATCGAGGGGAAGTTCACATTCACCTCTCCAGGGTTCACGGTGTTGAACATGGACTCAGGGAAATAGAAAGGCGTGGGTTCAACCAGAGACTTCCCTTCCTTGTAGATGATTTTCCCATCGCAGAGAACGAGTTGTGGGAAAAACTCTTTTAGGGATGGGATAAGAATCAGATCCGCCATCTTTCCCGGAGAAATAGAGCCAATGAGGGAGTCGAGATGAAAATGTTCCGCCACATTGATCGTCACCATTTGATAGAGTAGCTCAGGAGCCAGTCCGAGTCGTAAAGCCCTTCTTATGGAAGCATCAAGATAGCCTTCCTCCACGAAGTCTTCTGGATCCACCCCATCGGTGCAGAGGATAAGTCTCCGGAAGTCCATCTTTCTTTGAAACACTCCTCGGACTCCTGGAAGTTCCCTCCGGATGGAGCCCTCTCTTATCATGACCCAGTAACCCAGTCTCAGTCTTTTAAGAACCTCCTCCTCTGTAATGGGTTCATGGCATGAGGAGAAACCATAGGTGGTATAGGCCTGAAGTTTCCGCTCGGAGGCTCCTGCAGTATGGCCTTCGATCGCCTTTCCCATGGGAAAGGCGATGGCGATCCACTCCCTAAGCCGTTCACTTTGATCTCCATCTAAAAACATATTCCCCCAATAGATTTCTCCAATTCCAACACAATGGGGATCTTTCAAAAAGGATGCACATTCTTCCTTAGAGATAGCCCTGACCTCCTCCGATGGGGTCAAACCACAGACGGGTGGAAGAGTATAGTAGAATCGAACAGGTTGTCCCTTAAACCCCCTGATCGGGTATTCAATCCCATCTCTTCCAGAAATCGCCGCCGTCTCCATCAGCTCAGTGATCACAGTCGTTACGCCGGTGGGGATGAGGTGTCTGATAAACTCTTCGATTCCGTAACGATTGCAGACTGCATGAGTATGGCCATCAATCAATCCTGGAAGAATGATCCTGTCTTCCGCATCCATCTCAACGGTCTTTTCATCTTTTGGAGGATCCTGATCAGGTCCGACATAGGCAATCCTTCCGTCCTTGATCCAGATAGATTCACGATCCATAAGCTCCCTGGTAAAGACATTGAAGACCTTTCCATTTCTGATGATCAAATCCGGGGCTCGTTCACCTAAGGCGACTTCACTAAGAGTCTTCATTCTTTGCAATGCTTGTATGTCGACCTTCATTGGATCCGCCCTCCCCAATGATTTAGGAATGGTTCAAAGGTGCCCTCTCTTTTTAGCTCAATTTTAATGCCATTTCCTCAAGTCGCTGGATTCGATCTCGAATCTCAGCCGCTCGTTCAAACTCGAGTCGTCTTGCCGCCTCCTTCATTTCTTTTTTCAACTTTTCAATTCTCGATGGAATCTCTTTTAATGAAAGATATTCCTCTTTAGGATCCGAAACGATGGGAACGGTAAAGTAATCGGCCTCATAGATAGAACTTAAGATATCTCGAACCGACTTTTTGATACTTTGAGGGGTAATGCCATGGATCCGATTGTATTCTTCCTGAATCTTTCTTCTTCGATTCGTCTCCAAGATAGCCTGGTGCATTGCCCCTGTGATTTTGTCGGCATAAAGGATGACCTTTCCATTCACATTTCTTGCTGCGCGGCCAAAGGTCTGGATGAGGGATTTTTCTGAACGAAGAAATCCTTCCTTATCTGCATCCAGAATAGCCACCAGGGACACTTCTGGAAGGTCTAACCCTTCTCTCAAAAGATTGATTCCTATGAGGACATCGAACTTTCCCAATCGGAGATCCCGAAGAATCTCGACACGATCAAGGGTGTCGATATCCGAGTGGAGATATTTTACCCGGATCCCCAGATCGGCATAGTATTCGGTGAGGTCTTCCGCCATTCGTTTCGTGAGGGTGGTCACCAGGACCCTTTCTTTTCGCCTTAACCGTTCTTGAATCTCCTCAAAGAGATCGTCCACCTGATTCTTTGCCGGTTTTACCTCAAGGAGAGGGTCACTCAGCCCTGTGGGGCGAATGATCTGCTCAATGACCCTACCCTGGCTCTTCTCCATTTCGTACTCTCCCGGAGTAGCCGAAACGTAGATGACCTGATTCACCCGCTCTTCGAACTCCTCGAACATAAGGGGTCGATTGTCCAGTGCAGAAGGCAGGCGAAATCCGTACTCTACCAAGGTCTCTTTTCTTGAACGATCTCCCCGATACATCCCGATCAGTTGAGGGATGGTCACATGACTTTCATCGATAAAAAGAAGGTAATCCTTTGGATAATAGTCCAGGAGGGTTGGAGGAGGCTCACCAGGTCTTCTCCCTGTGAGATGGCGGGAGTAGTTTTCGATCCCCTGACAGTAGCCCAATTCTTGAAGCATTTCGAGATCGAAGTTGGTCCTCTGTTCAAGCCTCTGAGCTTCAAGCAAACGATTCTGGGCCTTAAACCAGGCGACCCGCTCACGGAGTTCTTCGCGAATGGACTGAATGGCTCTCTGGAGTTGTCCCGCAGGAGTCACATAATGGCTTCCCGGATAGATAGGAATCTTTTCTATGGATTGAAGGACCTTTCCCCTCAGAGGATCGATCTCTGAAAGGGCTTTCACCCGATCTCCTAAAAGTTCGATTCGAATCGCCCGATTCTCCTCATGGGCAGGAAAGACATCGATCACATCGCCTCGAACCCTGAAGGTTCCTCGGTGAAAATCGATATCGTTCCGTTCATATAGAATCTCTACCAGTTTAGAAAGGATTTCTTCTCTGGAGATCTCCATTCCTCTTTCAAGATAGAGGAGCATTCCATGGTAAGCCTCGGGAGAACCCAATCCATAGATGCAGGAGACACTGGCCACAATGATGACATCGTTCCTCTCAAGAAGGGCGCGGGTGGCGGCATGGCGCATCTTATCAATCTTTTCGTTAATCAGGGTATCTTTTTCGATATAAGTATCGGTAGATGGGATATAGGCTTCGGGTTGATAATAGTCATAGTAACTCACAAAGAATTCAACCGCGTTGTCCGGGAAGAGTTCTTTGAATTCTCCGTAGAGCTGGGCGGCAAGGGTTTTATTATGGGAGATGACCAGGGTCGGTTTTTGAACCCTCTCAATGACATTGGCCATCGTGAAGGTTTTCCCTGAACCTGTCACTCCCAGTAAGACCTGATGGTGGACGCCCTTCAAAACCCCTTCACTCAATGCCTCAATGGCTTTGGGTTGATCCCCTTTCGGCCGAAACTCCGAGACCAGTTTAAACCGATTCATAGAACCATTTTAAAATAAAATAGTTGATGGGGAAAGAAAATGAGAAAAGGATTTAAGTGGCCTTTACTCTCTTTATGCGGACCTTTTGGAGATTTATCTCCCCGAGTCCTAATTCGTAGGCGAGTTTGATGAATTTAATCTCCTCAGGGCGGAAGGGTTTTCCGGTTCTTGGATTTTTAAAGAAACCCGCACCATAGGCATCCACGGCGACAATATCGGTAGAGGCAATCACCTCTCCCGGGGATTCCACCTTTCCAGGTCCTTTGGGACCATTGGTGGTCAGAATTTTAAT
>CAZMWF010000004.1:0-2143 GCA_964570075.1 uncultured Syntrophaceae bacterium
CGAATCGATCTATCGTTGAAATGGGTTTCTGATTAAAACCAACCAAAGTAAGGATTTCTATGGACCATTTAAGGTAGCCGCACTTTGGGTTTCTCCAATACCCCTCTCGGGCTTATTCCCCATCTGAGTGAGGGATTACGGCATCCCGATGGTCGGAAAGGGTTTGAATACGATCTACCCCCGTGGCAGCACACCATCCTCATTCCCAGCCTTCACTTCGTTTCCAATTAAAGTCAGAGGATTGCCTTTAAAGGTAATCCATCCCGTTCGTTCTTTCATTAGAGGCTCCTTTTTTATGGTATTATACAGGGGTTGGACCACAGGCGCGGCTGGTGGGTGATTTCAATTTCTCTTTAATGACATCGACGAGAAATCGAAAGGCCTCCTCTTTATCTCGATCTAAAATGATCGCCTGGATTTTTTGAACTTCTTGGTCCGTCAATTTGATCACATGTTCAGGCATAATGATCGTCTCCTTTCGAGAGGGCTGATTCGTCAAAAAGACTCTTAGTCAATTTTTTTAAACTTATCTGTTTTTACACCGCAAATCGGGCAAGTTTCAGGAGCTTCCCGTTCGGCGGTGTAACCACAAACAGGGCATACATAATAAGGAAAGGTCTCCTGAGTTTTTCCCAAGTTGTTGAGGAGAGTTTGATAGAGGTTGGCATGAACCTTCTCGACTTCATTGGCATAATGAAAGGTTCGTTCAGCCTCTTTGTTTCCTTCCTGTTTGGCGGCTTCGATCATCTCTGGATACATCTTCTTAAATTCTTGAGTCTCTCCAGCAATGGCTTCCTCCAAATTTTCTTTCGTACTTCGAATCCCCTTGAGCGCCCTTAAATGATTATGAGCGTGGATGGTTTCGGCCTCTGCAGCTGCCCTAAAGAGACGAGCGACCTGGGGATAGCCTTCCTGTTCTGCCTTGGCAGCAAAGGCGAGATACTTTCGGTTTGCCTGAGATTCTCCGGCAAAGGCTTCTTTGAGATATTGTTCTGTTTTGGTAGCCATCGTCTTACCTCCTCGTTTGATTTATTTTTTTTCAGATTGATGGCACTTTGGGCATTTTCCATAAAATTCAATGTGAGTCTTCAGGATTTGAAACCCTTCTTCTTCAAGTTTTGACAAGGGGAGAGGGAATTCGTAAAAGATGTCCACGATTTTATTACATTTCGTGCAGATGAGGTGATGGTGAGGGTTTGGGTTTGGGTCAAAACGCTTTTTTTCAGGATCGAGGCTGAGTTCGACGAGATAGCCTCGTTCTTTTAAATGTTCCAATGTATTATAGACCGTGGCGAAAGACATGGTGGGGAATTTTTTGGTCACCGCTCTATAGATCATCTCCGCGGAAGGATGTTCTTTATTCCCTTCCAAATAGTTGAGAATGGCCAGCCTCTGAGGAGTCAATTTTAATCCTAAGCTTTTGTACCTTTCCATCCTACCACCAACTCAATTATTTTTATCATTTTAGAATCATTCTTGTCAAGTATTTTTTAAAATTTATATAATCCTTCATTGAAGGGAGAAACCATTTTAAGCCCGAAAGGAGTATTTCCGAAACCCATAGAACGCGGATGGATTGAATATAATTGGATCCTACGAATCGATCTCTCGTAGAAATGGGTTTCTGATTAAAACCAACCAAAGTAAGGAGTTCTATGGACCATTTAAGGTAGCCGCACTTTGGGTTTCTCCAATACCCCTCTCGGGCTTATCCCCCATCTGAGTGAGGGATTACAGTTTCGTATAGCATCTCACTCAGTTGGGGGAAGGGTCCGAGAGGAAGGGGGACGAGATGGAAGAAAAAGAGATAAGAGAAGAAAATCGAAAGATTCGATTTCTGAGATTCCTGGTGGACCTATCCTTACAATCCATCCAAGAAGAGGAGCTTTCCTTAGAAGAAGCCAGGAGGAGGGTAGAGGAACTAAAGCGTGTCGCTTGTCACCTTTTTCCTGGAAAGGAAGAGGTCTTTGAATTGGTCTATCGACCTCGATTCAACCGGGTGATTCAGGTCAAATTCGGAGTGACTTCTCGAACCTCCTGATCGATCATCTCCTTGATCTTTGAGAGCGTTTCATCCTTCTTGATCAAAAGAATTTCGCCTGTCCTTCTCTTTTTGATCTCCACCAACCCCTTCTTTAAATTC
>CAZMWF010000005.1:0-13371 GCA_964570075.1 uncultured Syntrophaceae bacterium
CTTTCTGTGTTTGAGAAGGCAGACAAACCCGGCGAGGTGTACCATCTTCCATTCACATGGCCTGAAGAACCAAAGAAGACAGACTGGCAGCCGCCAGAGATGTCTCCTCTCATTAAATATTACTTGGAGGACATTAAGAAGGCCCGTCAACAAGCCTCTTGAATTTAGTCCATAGAAAAACAAGGAGGAGGAATGATCAGATTTTTATTGGGGGTGATCATTGGGATTCTCATCTTCTTTCTCTTCATTTACTTTGGCGGAGGAAAGACCGTAAAGAAGATGGGAGAAGGATTGACGGAAACGGGGAAAAGAATGGAAGTCATCGAAGAGTTGGTGAAGAAAGAGAAAGGGGAGATAGGAAAAGAGATTCAGAAAAAAATCTTGAAGGAAGAGAAAGAAGCTCCAAAGAAGACTCAATAAGTGATGGAGAAGTCCTGAAACTCTCCTCTATATTCTTCCCAATTTACCCGAACCCCAGAAACTCTTGCTTCCGGAGGCCCATGATAACACCACTGGATCATTTGATTGACCAGATCTTTTTCCCCTTCGAAGACCGCCTCCACACGACCGTCCCTCCGATTTTTAACCCATCCTTTGATGCCTAATCGGTAAGCCATCTCCTGGGTGTGATAGCGGAAAAAGACTCCCTGAACCCTTCCTTCAATAATGACCCTCGCTCTTACCTTTTCCATAACGATTTAATTCATATCATAAGATTCATTTTAAATCAAAATAAACTTAAAAGTAATCTTCTCCCTCTAAGGTCGTTCAAACGATTAAGTAAGAGGTAGCACTTGAAAAATAAAAATCGAATCGATTAGAATTTTTGTATCCTTTAATCAAGCGAGGTCGTTTTTAAAAGAGATGGAAAGACTTTATTTAGGCATTGATATTGGTTCCGTCAGCGCCAATACCGTTATTCTGAATGATCGGGAAGAGGTTTTGGAAGAACACTATGATCGTCTTAAAGGCCAGCCTCTGCAGACCGTCCAGAGAATCTTAGAGGAGATCCTCAGACGAATTCCAGCCGAACAATTTTATTCGGTCTCCTTTACTGGAATCGGTGGAAAACTGGCCTCCGAACTCTTAGGTGGAAATTTTATTAATGAGATTATTGCCCAAGCCAAAGCCGTCCAGAAACTCTATCCACAGGTTCGTACGATCATTGATATTGGTGGAGAAGACTCCAAATTGATCTTTCTCGAAGAGGAGGACGGTCGTTTAAAAATAAGCGATTTTTCGATGAACACCCTCTGTGCGGCAGGGACAGGTTCTTTTCTGGATCAGCAAGCGAGTCGACTGGGTCTCACCATTGAAGAGTTTGGAGAACTGGCACTCAAATCGAAAAATCCTCCAAGGATCGCCGGTCGGTGTAGCGTCTTTGCGAAATCAGATATGATTCACCTTCAGCAGATTGCCACTCCGGATTATGACATCGTTGCGGGGCTCTGTTATGCTCTGGCAAGAAATTTTAAAAGCAATATTGGAAAGGGAAAGACCTTTGTCAAACCTGTTATTTTTCAAGGGGGAGTAGCCGCCAATGTGGGAATGAGGAAGGCCTTCATGGATGTCCTTGAACTTTCTGAAGGCGATCTCATCATTCCCCAATATTTTGCCTCCATGGGGGCGATCGGAGCAGTCCTGGTCTCAAGGGAGAATAAGGAAAGCAAGACCCTTAAACGATTAGATCTGACCCATCTAAAAGATTATCTTGCCAGGTATCAAGAGAAAGAGAAACCCCTCCCTCCCCTCTCTCTTTCTCCCCATCATCTTGGATCTCCTCATAGGCACTCCAATCCTGGATGCCATCCTGAAACACCCAAAGTGGATCCTCCTTCGGGTGAGAAGATCGAGGCCTATCTTGGTTTGGATGTAGGCTCCATCAGTACCAATTTGGTCGTCATTGATAAGAATAAAAGGGTTCTCTCGAAACGGTATCTCATGACCGCTGGACGACCGATCGAGGCGATTCGGAAAGGCCTTCAGGAGATCGGGGAAGAGATTGGGGATCGAGTAGAGATCAAAGGGGTTGGGACGACAGGCTCTGGAAGGTACCTCACCGCTGATTTCGTGGGGGCAGATTTAGTCAGAAACGAAATTACAGCTCAAGCCACTGCCGCCATTCATATTGATCCAAAAGTGGATACGATATTTGAAATTGGAGGACAGGATTCGAAATATATCAGCATTGACAATGGGGTCGTCGTCGATTTCGAGATGAATAAAGTCTGTGCGGCGGGGACAGGTTCCTTTCTTGAGGAACAGGCAGAGAAGCTGGATATCTCCATCAAAGAGGAGTTTGGAGCTCTTGCCCTCTCTGCAAAAGAACCGGTCCGGATGGGAGAGCGATGCACGGTCTTTATTGAATCAGACTTGGTCCATCACCAGCAGAGAGGGGCTGAGAAGGATGATCTGGTAGCCGGTCTCAGTTACTCGATTGTGCAGAACTATCTCAATCGGGTGGTGGGAGACCGCCGAATCGGAGATCGAATCTTTTTCCAGGGGGGAACCGCTTTTAACAAAGGAGTGGTGGCTGCCTTCGAAAAGGTGCTGGGTAAACCCATTATTGTCCCTCCTGATCATGATGTGACCGGAGCCATCGGAGTAGCCATCTTGGCCATGGAAGAACGGACCTGGGAACGTTCGAGCTTCAAGGGGTTCGACCTCAGTCGGAGGCGATACGAACAGACCTCATTTGAATGCAAAGGATGCGCAAACTACTGTTTAATTCGAAAGGTCAGTGTAGAAGGAGAGAAGCCCTTATTCTATGGGAGCCGATGTGAGAAATACGATGTCATTAAAAGGACAAAGGGATCCAATCTCCCGGATCTTTTTCAGGAGAGAGAAAGAATGCTTTTTGCTCCCTATGAAGGGGAAGAGACTCTTCCTCCCGATGCTCCAGAGATGGGGATCCCTCGGATTCTCTTTCTCCACGAGCTCTTTCCCTTCTGGAAAGCCTTTTTCACAGAATTGGGATATCGGGTCGTTCTTTCTGACCCCACCAACAAGGAATTGATCCGAAAGGGGGTTGAGAACGTTGTTTCTGAGACCTGTTTCCCCATCAAGGTCAGTCATGGCCACATTCTGAATCTCTTAGAGAAGGGGGTCAAGAGGGTCTTTCTTCCAAGTATTATCAATCTCAAATCCTCTCACCCGGAGATTCCTACCAATACCGCTTGTCCCTATGCCCAAGCCCTTCCCTATGCCGTTCATTCCTCCATCGATTTTAAGAAGAATGGAGTCGAGGTTCTTCAACCCATCTTCCATTTTGGGTTCGGAAGAGAGACCCTGGAGAAAGAATTAATTCGTTTCGGAAAGGCTCTTCGGAGGGATGCAAAACAGGTGGGGAGGGCATTGGAGAAAGCGGAGAGATTTCAGGCACTATTTTACCAATCCTTACTGAATCGAGGAAAGGAGATTCTGGAACAAATTAGACCCGATGAAAAGGCCATGGTCATTGTGGGAAGACCTTATAACTCCTGCGATTCCGGGGTCAATCTCGATATTCCGAAAAAACTGAGGGATCTTGGAGTCCTCCCTATTCCCATGGATTTTTTGCCTTTAGATTCCGTGAAACCGACCTCCGAGATTCGCGAGATGTACTGGAGATACGGTCAGAAGATCCTTTCTGCTGGAATGATTATTAATGATGATCCAAGGCTCTATGCAGTGTATATCACCAACTTTGGATGTGGCCCAGATTCATTCATTAGCCATTTCTTCAGAGAACTCTCCAAGGAGAAGCCCTATCTTCAACTGGAAATCGATGAACATAGTGCCGATGCCGGGGCCATCACCCGGTGCGAAGCCTTCTTAGACAGTTTAAAAAATGTGAGGCTCAAAAGGGTTCCCCTTGTCGAAAAGACAAGGCCCAAAACCGATCGAACCAAAAAGATCTATATTCCCTATATGTGCGATCATTCCTTTGCCGTGGCCGCGGCTTTTCAAGCCTGTGGGGTAGAGGCAGAGGTCTTTCCTGAATCCGATGAGGAGACCCTCTACTGGGGAAGAAAATTCACCTCTGGAAAAGAGTGTTATCCCTGTATCCTGACTACAGGGGATATGGTGAAACTTCTGAAAGACCCAAATTTCGATCACGAGCGGGCTGCCTTCTTTATGCCTTCCGGTAACGGTCCCTGTCGATTTGGTCAGTATCATCGGTTCCACCGTCTCGTTCTGGATCAGCTGGGTTTTAAACATGTTCCCATCTACTCCCCCAATCAGGATGAGACCCTCTATAGCGATTTAGGGATCATGGGTTCTCAATTCACTCGACTGGGATGGCAAGGAATCGTGGCCGTCGATCTCTTGATGAAGAAGGTCTTGGAGACTCGGCCCTATGAGAAAAGAAAGGGGGAGACCGATGAAATTTATCAGAAATCATTGGATAGGGTTTGTAAAGCCATCCGAGAAGGAGGAGACCTGGAAGAGGCCCTGAAAGAGAGCTTAAAGGACTTTATTCAGATCGAAGTGGATGGGGTTGGAGAAAGACCTTTAATTGGGATTGTCGGAGAAATCTTTGTTCGACTCAATCGTTTCGCCAATGAGAATGTGATTCGAAAGATTGAGCAGTTTGGGGGAGAGGCCTGGATCGCCCCTCTGACGGAGTGGATCTTTTATGTGAACACCATTTCAAAGGAAAGGAGCCTCAGAAAAAAGTCCTTTTCGAATCTCTTAAGGGTTTTTCTTACTGACTATTATCAGAAAAAGGATGAACATCGTCTCGAAAAGATTTTTAAGGGTAGTCTAAGAAATTTTGGGGAACCTAAAACGAAAGTGCTCTTTAAGAAAGCCAAACCTTATCTTGACTATTCATTCGAAGGAGAGGCCATTCTTTCTATTGGAAAGACCATCGATTTTGCAAAAAGAGGTGTAAGTGGAATTGTCAATATCATGCCCTTTACCTGTATGCCTGGAACGATTGTGAGCACCATTATGAAGCGATATCGAGAGGAGAATAATAATATTCCCATCCTTAATATGGCCTATGATGGTCAGGAGCAAACCAATACCTTAACCCGCCTCGAAGCCTTCATGCATCAGGCCAAAGAATTTCAGAAAAGAAGGGTTAAGATCCTTTAATAAGGCGAAATTAAAAGGAAATTTAGATTGTTAAAAAAATCACTTTTTTATTGAAATTTTCTTTCATAAGTGATATAAGGAAAAAGTTTCTGTTTTCTTTTTGAGGAGGAAATGTTAATGATGGATAATTGGACCTTTGCGATTACCATGATTGTTGTGGGAATGGGAGGAACACTCCTGACCTTAGGGATTTTGAGCATCATTATGAGTGTTTTAAAGAATGCTTTCCCTTATAGGAAAGAAGAAGAGGGAAAGTAGGTTTTTAGGAAGGAGCCAGAGATGTCAGAAGCGATTTGGGGAGGAATTCAGGGATTGATTTCCGGTTTTGCTAACCTTCACTGGTCAAATCCAATCATGATGGGGGTTGGATGCCTTCTTCTTTATCTTGGAATCAAAAAAGATTTTGAGCCTTTACTTCTTGTTCCCATCGGATTTGGGGCGATCTTGGTCAATATCCCTTTGGCTGGATTGATGGAGGAAGAAGGTTTTTTAAGGATTATTTATGATGCAGGAATTATGACGGAACTATTTCCACTGCTCATCTTCGTTGGGATTGGGGCTATGACCGATTTTGGTCCCCTTCTCGAGAATCCCAAGATTTTCCTTCTTGGTGCGGCTGGGCAGTTTGGAATCTTTTTAACCTTAGCCTTGGCTTTAGCTTTAGGATTTCCTCAAAAGGATGCGGTAGCTATTGGAATCATCGGTGCTTGCGATGGACCGACTGCGATCTATGTCACTTCCAAATATGCTCCCCATCTTTTAGGGGCCGTTTCTGTGGCTGCATACTCTTATATGTCTCTTGTCCCTGTGATCCAGCCTCCTATTATGAAGCTCCTGACCAGCGATGAGGAAAGAAAAATTAATATGGGGATTGTGAAAAAATCGGTCTCCAAGACAACCAAACTTCTCTTCCCATTGGTGGTCACGGTGATTGGGGGACTGATTGCACCAAGAGGTCTTCCATTATTAGGAACGATCATGCTTGGGAATTTTATGAAAGAGTGTGGTGTCGTAGGAAGGCTTACAAAAGCAGCAGAGAATGAGATTCCCAACATTGTCACTCTCCTTTTAGGAATCTCGATTGGAGCAACCATGGATGGAAGAATATTTCTGAAGCCTCAAACATTGATTGTTTTAGGGCTTGGGTTTTTGGCGATCTGTCTGGATACAGCCTGTGGGGTTCTCTTTGGAAAAGTGATGAAGGTTCTTACAGGAGGGAAGATCAACCCTCTTATCGGGGCTGCAGGGATTTCCGCTTACCCGATGTCTGCAAGAGTGGTCCAAAGAGAGGGGCAGAAATACAACCCAAAGAACTACCTTCTCATGCATGCTATGGGGGCTAACACCGGTGGGCAGGTGGGCTCAGTCATGGCTGCCGCTGTGATGCTCTCCGTCCTGAAAGGGATGGGGGTAATCTAATTTCCTCAAAAACTAAGCAAAAACTTATGAAAGGAGGGAAAGATGGTTAACTGGAAATTAGCCTTTTTAATTTCTGGAGCAGGATATGGAATTAATATTTTGGTTTTAATTATTATTTCGGTAATTATCTGGATTGTCAGTTTTATGATCCAAAAGAGGGAAAAGGACCAGTAGAACAAAGATATAGGGGAGGAATAGATGTTTGGATTATATGAGAGTGCATTAGGGCAGATGACTCTGGGCAACCTTGCTATGCTTTTAATTGGTGGAGTTCTGATCTATTTAGGGATTGTTAAGAAAATGGAACCCATTCTTCTTGTACCGATCGGTTTTGGCATATTCATGGTGAATTTACCTATCGCGGGCATTATGACCTATACTCCTGAAGGGTTACCAGCCCTTGGTGGGGTCAAAGAGATTGCAGAAGGGAAAATCGGGATTCTTAATCTTCTTTATTATTATGGATTAGAGACAGAACTTATTCCATTGTTGATTTTTTTGGGTGTTGGAACACTCATGGACTTTAGTCCAACCATTGCTCGGCCTATTTCCCTTGTTTTTGGGGCAACGGCCCAGTTAGGAGTCTTTGTCGTTTTTCTGATTGCCCATTTGAGTGGGATGTTTAGCATTAACGAATCTGCTTGTATTGGTATCATTGGCGGCTCAGATGGTCCCCCTACGGTTTACCTTACGGTCGCATTAGCTCCTGTATTATTGGGCCCCATCACCATGGTTGCATATTCTTATATGGCACTGGTTCCAATCCTTCAGCCTCCCGTTATTCGTTTACTCACAACAAAGAAGGAAAGAATGATTATGATGAAACCTCAGATACGAAAAGTATCTAAATTAGAATTGATCCTTTTCCCGATCATTGTTTTCATTGTCGCCTCCCTATTGGTTCCGAAAAGTGCTCCCTTGGTTGGGATGCTTATGTTCGGTAACTTATTACGAGTCAGTGGAGTCACAGAGCGACTTGCGCGTGCTGGGGGGATATTAAATGATATTCTGATTCTTTTACTTGGTATCTCTGTTGGCTCTCTTATGCCTGCTCAGGTATTTTTCAATCCTCGAACCCTGTTAATCATTGGATTGGCTATCTTAGCCTTTATCTTTTCAACAGTTGGAGGTCTACTGGGGGCAAAATTTATCAATCTCTTCCTTAAAGAAAAGATTAATCCAATCATTGGAGCTGCAGGAGTATCAGCGATTCCTATGGCCGCAAGGGTGGCTCAAATAGAGGGCCAAAAAGCAAACCCCAAAAATTACCTTCTCATGCATGCCTTAGGACCCAATATGGCAGGGGCCATCGGAACATCCCTGGTTGCTGGAATATTTATGGGGATGTTACGGTAAAGATTGATTTAAAAGAATTTAAAGAAAAGGGAGTGGGGGAAAGATGGAAAATTTGGGGCGATTTCCGTCATGGCATGCAATGGAAATAGAGCATGTCTTAAATATACTACGGGTGGATCCTCATAAAGGTTTAAGTGAGGAAGAGGTTAGAAATCGCCTTGAAAAATTCGGATTTAATGAACTAAAAAAAGAAGAAAAAGCCTCTCCCTTCACTCTTTTTATTAATCAATTCAAAAATATTCTTATCATTATACTACTCATCGCTACCATCCTTTCTGCCATTGTAGGGGAAATCTTTGACGCCGGTCTGATTTTAGTCATTGTGCTATTCTGTGCCATCCTTGGATTTATCCAAGAATATCGTGCCGAACGTGCCCTTGAGGCATTAAAAAAGATGCTTTCTCCTACCATCACTGCCTTGAGAGGAGGAAAAGAAGAGGAGATTCCATCCAAAAATCTTGTTCCCGGGGATATCCTCCTTCTCGAGGCAGGAGACAAGGTCCCTGCCGATGCTCGATTAATTGAGAATCATTCCTTAAGATGCGATGAGGCCCCTCTGACAGGAGAATCTGTACCTGTGGGAAAGGACATTTCTCCATTACCTGAAAATATACGTATAAGTGATAGAAAAAATATGGTTTTCACAGGAACAACAATTACCTACGGAAGAGCTAAGGCAGTCGTCACTTCTACAGGGATGAACACCGAATTTGGTAAAATTGCCAAAGAAGTGATGACTGTTGAAACAGAAAAGACTCCCCTTGAAAAGAGAACGGATGAAATAGGAAAATGGTTAGGTATTATCTCTCTTGGAATCTGTTTCCTCGTTGCAGGGGTTAGTGTTTTAAGAGAAATTTTTGGAGGAGGAAAAGTTGATTTTCCATTCATTGTGACGATGGTAATGTTTGCAGTCTCTTTGGCTGTGGCTGCTGTTCCTGAAGCACTGGCTGCTATTGTGACAGGAGCTCTTGCTATAGGAATGCATCAGATGGCCAAAAGGAACGCTTTGGTAAGGAAGATGCCAGCCGTAGAAACCCTTGGATGTACAACGGTGATCTGTTCCGATAAAACCGGTACACTTACCAAAGGGGAGATGACGGTAAGAAAGATATTTACCAGTGAGAAAATGATCGAGGTCACAGGAACGGGGTATGAACCAAGGGGAGAATTTAAAGGTTCTGATCATATTGACATAAAGGGGATTCCATCCTTACGGTTGATTCTTCAGGGAGGACTCCTTTGCAATGATGCTATCCTGGAGCAAAGGGAAGGGAAATGGGTGATCAAAGGGGATCCTACAGAAGGAGCGTTGATTGTTGCAGCAGTAAAAGGAGGGTTTCACCAATCTGAATTGAGAATTGAAAATCCTCGGATCGAAGAGATTCCTTTTAGTTCTGAAAGAAAGAGAATGACTACTATTCATCAGATGATCGATGGAAAGAGAAGGGCCTTCATGAAAGGAGCTCCTGAGATTGTGTTAGGGAGAAGTTCCCATATTTTGGAAGATGGTGAAATTCGAGAGCTAACCTTAGAAAAGAAGACAGAAATTTTAAAGGTCAATGAGAATATGGCTCGTGAGGCCTTAAGGGTTCTTGGATTTGCTTATCGAGATTGCCCCGAGGGACTTCCTTGTTCAGAGGAACATCTCGAACAAGGGATGATCTTTCTTGGCCTCGTAGGGATGATGGATCCACCGAGAGAAGAGGCAATTGAAGCAATAAAGGTATGCAAACAAGTAGGAATTCAACCTATTATGATTACTGGAGATCATCCCCTTACTGCAATCGCTATTGCTAAAGAAATGGGCATATTGAAGGAAGGAGATCAAGTTTTAACAGGAGAAGAACTTGAAAGGATATCGGATGAAGAGTTTGAGAAGAGGGTAGATAAAGTAACTGTTTATGCAAGGGTCTCACCCATAGACAAATTAAAAATTGTTAAAGCTTGGAAGGCGAAGGGTGAAGTGGTGGCAATGACTGGCGATGGTGTGAATGACGCCCCAGCCCTCAAGCATGCAGATATTGGAGTGGCCATGGGGATTACGGGAACAGAAGTGACCAAAGAAGCCTCGGATATGGTATTGAGTGATGATAATTTTGCGACTATCGTGAAGGCGATTGAACGGGGTAGGTGGATATATGACAATATAAAGAAATATCTTACCTATCTCCTGAGGTGTAATATTACAGAAGTAGCGGTGATCGGTGGGGTTGTATTAATTTCTGGACCTGAATATTTACCCCTTCTACCAGCAGCCATTTTATATATCAATTTGGTAACAGATGGACTTCCTGCACTTGCTCTTGGGGTTGCTCCTCCCGATCCAGATATCATGCAAAGGCCACCCAGGGATCCCAAAGAAAGTGTCTTTTCGTGGGACGTGAGGGCTTTTATTTTACTTGCTCTCTGTATAGAAATTCCTTTCTTTTTCTTCCTCTTTTACAATCAACTTTCAGATATTACCCATGCTCGAACAGAGCAGTTCTTTCTCTTCGTAATTGTTGAATTAATCATTGCTCTTAATTTTAGATCGATGAGATATAGTGTGTTTAAATCTCCCCCTCATAAATGGCTTGTATTAGCCATCATTTCTCAATTAATATTAACAGCGTTACTTCTTCAGCTCCCATCGATTCGTAACGCTTTTGGAATCATCCTTCCCTCTTTGAGCGATTTGGAGCTCATTTTGGGTTTTGGGGTTGTGGTATTTATTTCAATGGAGGTCATTAAGGCAATCATTAGGAGAAAAATGGTGTTTGGAAGGAAGATCTCTGGGTAAAATTGACCGGAATTAAAAAGAACAGATGGAACCCTCTTAATTTTATCTTAAGAGGGTTTTTTTCATTTTCTCTTGTGAATAGGTCGATAATTTTTTAATATAATTCATAGAGCTTGAAATAAAAGACAGAAAAGGAGACCGTGATGCAAAAACCATTGATTGGGATTCTGATGGGAAGTGAAAACGATTTCCCTATAATGGAGAAAGCGGCAGAAGTTTTGAAAGAGATGGGCGTTCCTTATGAGATGGAGATTAGCTCCGCCCATCGGTTACCCGAAAAGACAGCCCATTATGCTAAAACGGCAAGGGAACGGGGAATTGAAGTGATTATAGCAGGGGCTGGGATGGCGGCTCATCTGGCAGGGGTGCTGGCTGCCCATACGACATTGCCTGTCATCGGTGTCCCCCTGAAATCTGGAGCCCTCGATGGGGTGGATGCCCTCTATTCCACTGTCCAGATGCCTCCGGGTATTCCAGTAGCCACGGTTGGGATCGACGGGGCAAAGAATGCCGCCTATCTTGCCTGTGAGATTCTTTCCATTAAATATACTGAGATAGCCAAGAAACTTGATGAATTTAGAGAGAAGATGAGGAAGGATTTGGAGGAAAAATCAAGGAGACTCAAAGAATCAAAAAATGAACGAGGATTCGATTCATAAGGCAGCAGAAATCATAAGAAGAGGAGGTCTTGTCGCCTTCCCTACCGAAACTGTTTATGGGCTTGGAGCGGATGCCTTCAATCCCATGGCTGTGGCTCGAGTATTCGAAGTTAAACAGAGGCCTTATTTTGATCCATTGATTGTTCATATTGGACATCGATCCGAAATGAATAAATTGGTTAAAGAGATCCCATATGATGCAGAAAGATTGATCGAGCGTTTCTGGCCAGGACCCTTAACCGTTGTCCTTTTTAAAAAAGATAATGTGCCTGATATCGTTACGTCCGGACTTCAAACCATTGCCGTAAGAATGCCAAAACATGAAATGACATTAAAATTGATTCAAGTTGCAGGAACTCCCATTGTGGGCCCAAGTGCAAATCCTTTTGGATATTTAAGTCCAACGAGGGCTCAGGATGTCCGGGAACAGTTAGGGGATCAGATTGACTTTATTCTCGATGGAGGACCCTGTGAAGTGGGGGTGGAGTCGACCATCCTCTCTTTTACCGAAGAAAAACCAACGCTGTTAAGACCAGGAGGAATTCCACTTGAAGAGATCGAGGCAATGATCGGAAAAGTAGGATTCGAGGCCAGTCATCATGAAAAACCCACTGCTCCTGGAATGCTTCCGAGGCACTATGCTCCACGAACACCAATTTTACTCGATTGGAAAGACGAGATGAAGGAGAATCTAAAAGATAAAAAGATAGGACTTCTTGCGTTTAAGGAACCAAACTCGCTTACCCACTTTTCTCATATTGAAGTTCTTTCAAAGAATGGGGATTTAAGAGAGGCCGCAGCCAATCTCTTTTCAGCCATACGACGTCTCGATCATTTAGGTTTGGATCTCATTTTGGCAGAACCCGTTCCAGAGGTGGGTCTTGGACGGGCCATCATGGACCGTCTCCGCCGGGCCAGCCATAAGGAGCCATAAATTAATGAAAAAAATTTTTATCACCCTCTTCATTCTCCTTTCGCCTTTTACCTTTGAGCTTTCCCCTTCTTTGGGATTCCCTGCCGAGGATGTTCAATTAGTGGTGGATGAGCAATATTTTCAGGTAGCCAAGAAGATGATCCAAGAGGCGAAATCCTCCATCTTGATCATGATGTTTGAAATGGGATACTATGAGAAACATCCCAATACTCCCTCCAATATCCTCATTCGAGAACTCATCGAGGCAAAGAAAAGAGGGGTTCGGGTAGAGGTCCTCTTAGAGATTAGAGAGGAAAAAGATAGAACCACAGAAAGGAATCGACAAACCGCAAAGATCTTATCCGAGAGTGGGGTGCAGGTAATTTTTGATTCTCTTTTAAAAACGACCCACGCGAAGGGAATGGTCGTGGATGGAGAACTCGCCCTCATCGGAAGCACCAATTGGACCTATTATGCCCTGACAAACAATCACGAAGTTTCGGTTTTAATCCGATCCAGGGAGTTTGCTAAAGCATTCACAGATTACTTCAACCAGGTTAAGGCAAAAGGCAGTTCATTTCAAAAAAAGAATGATTGAATCAATGATTTGGATCCAAAATCTCAATATTCCATTATTCCAGACTTCCGAAAATTCTTATGCTTGTTGACTCCCATGCCCACCTTGAAATGCCCGAGTTTAAAAAAGATCTCGAGGAGGTCATCCAGAGAGCTAAAGACTCAGGAGTCCAATATATCTTCACGGTAGGGACGGAGAAAGCGGATTGGAACCAAACGCTTGACATTTCCCATCGATATCCTTCTCTTTATGCCATCTTAGGGATTCATCCCCACCATGCCAAGAAGATGGATCCTGAAACCTATCCGCTCCTAAGAGATCTCTGTAAGGATGAGAAGGTTAAAGCGGTGGGTGAAATCGGATTGGATTTTTTTAGGAATCTCTCTCCCAAAGAGGTTCAACTCAGGAGATTTAGAGAGCAGATTGGATTGGCAAAGGAGTTAGGACTGCCCATTGTGGTTCACGATCGAGAGGCCCATCAGGAGACCCTGGAAATTCTTAAAAGCGAAGGGGCAAAGGAGTGTGGAGGGATTATCCACTGTTTTTCAGGAGACTATGAGATGGCAAGGGCCTGTATCGATATGGG
>CAZMWF010000006.1:0-34230 GCA_964570075.1 uncultured Syntrophaceae bacterium
GTAATAACGATAGGATCTCTTACATCTAAATGATCCAGAGAGGTATTACTGGCAACCAGCAACTTTCCTGCTTTTTCGGATTCCCAATACCATGACGTTCTTCTCTTACAGAAACCATACCAAGCTGGAGTGGTTAAATAAGCCACTTTCCAAGAGCTTCTCAACACCCGGCAGGGAATCCGAACTTCATTCTTTAATTCAATCCCTTCCTTTTCGCAGTTTATTCTGATCCTTTCCAACTCTTCAACATCTACCCAGTAACAAAATTTTTGGTAAGCCATTACTCCTCCATGTCATCCACGCCTCAACTCTTTGCTATTCCCAAAGAGTCTATTTCGTTAAAAATGAATGAATGAGATCCCACATGTTTTGAACAATATCCTGAACTTCATTGCAAGGATAATCCATGATCGTTCTCCTCTGAACCAGTGCCTCTACCACCTTAGGTTCGTAAGGGATTTTCCCAATAAGTTGAGAGCCGTT
This sequence comes from uncultured Syntrophaceae bacterium, assembly GCA_964570075.1. Taxonomy (GTDB): domain Bacteria; phylum Desulfobacterota; class BSN033; order BSN033; family UBA1163; genus CALIBK01. Next base: position 484 of record CAZMWF010000006.1, read on the forward strand.
CTTCTCACAATAAAGAAAGATTTTATTTGAATGTTCAAGGTTTAAATCGAATTTATTGATACAGACCATTGAGGGAATTTTGAAATGTTTTGAGAGTGTTAAGATTCTCTCCAGATCGTGGATTCCTGAAAGAGTAGGTTCGGTGATGGCTAAAACTACATTGACCCCCGTTATGGATGCAGTGACAGGACATCCGATTCCTGGGGGACCATCAATCAAGATGAGGTCAAGATCATTCTCTTGTGCAATCTCTACCGATTTCTTTCTCACCACCGTTACGAGTTTTCCTGAATTCTCCTCTCCAATCCCTAACCGTGCATGGACGAAAGGACCGTAGGGTGTGTCGGAGACAAACCAATCCCCTGAAAAGGCCTCCTCCATGATAATCGCGTCTTCGGGACAAATATGGGAACAAAACCCACAGCCCTCACAGGAGATATATTCTACCACTCCATTATCGATCGCATTGAAGCGACAAACCTCTGTACAGAGACCGCATTGGGTACATTTATTTAAATCCACGTGGGGTGATCTCTTGCCAAAATATTTTTCCTGTTTCAGTACCCTGGGACGGAGCAAAAGATGGAGATCAGCTGCATCCACATCGCAATCCACTATGACTTTATCCTTCGCTAAAGCGGCAAAGGCAGCGGCAATAGTGGTTTTCCCTGTCCCCCCTTTTCCACTCACGATGGCCAATTGTTTAATCTCTTTGCTCATAGCCCAGTCTAAATATTGAAGTTCAAAATTATAATTTCTTTTTCTCTTTATAATTTTCAATAGCTTGGTGAAGGCCTCTTATCGCCAGCAAAGAACAGTGGGCCTTCCTTGCAGGAATCCCACCGGCAGCCCTGATCACATCATTATCTGTGAGTTGCAACGCCTCTTCAAGAGTTTTCCCGATGGCCAACTCCGTAGCAATACTGGAGGTGGAAATGGCTCCTGGACATCCCTGGGTTAAAAATTTGAAAGCGGATATCCTCCCGTCTTCCACTTTGAGATAGACCCTGATAAAATCCCCACAGGTAGGATCCCCTACCACTGCTACCGCATCCGGATTTTCAATCTCCCCCACATTCCTCGGATGCAGAAAATGGTCAATCAAAATGTCGTTATAAACGAGATAACCCACCTCTTCATCCAACCCCTCTTCGGTGGACAGATAGGGTTCACTTTCTTTGACTTGACTCATAGGATTCCTCCACCTTTTTAAATAGACTCAGAAATTGAGGAATATAGGAAGCCTTTTCAACCACAATGGGAATCCCCTTTGAATAAGATTCCGCTATCTGCCGATCCATTGGAATTTCCATGAGGATGGGAATATGTTTCGATTGGCAATAATCCCAGACTTCCCGATCTCCAACGTCCGCCTTATTGATCACCACTCCCTTTGGAATTCCTAACTTTTCCAGCATTCCAATAGCCAGCTCCAAATCATTCAGTCCAAAAGGGGTAGGCTCTGTGATAAGAATGCAAAAGTGACTTCCCTTTACAGTTTCAATAACCGGACAGGCTGTTCCTGGAGGGGCATCGAGAATGACGATCTTGTCCTTTCTAATCCTCTCCTTAACCTTTCGGATCAATGGAGAAGCCATAGGTTCTCCCACATTAAGAACTCCATTAACAAAAGGAATCCCATCGGCACTTCCTTCCTGAACAATTCCAATCTCTCTCTCCACTTCAAAAATGGCCTTCTCAGGACATAGATAGGAACAGGCCCCACAGCCATGACAGAGCTCATCAAAGACCAATACCGTTTTTAGAATGACGGCAATTGCATGATACTCACAGACCTTTGCGCATTGGCCACAATATGTGCATTTCGTCTCATCCATTCGGGGGATCGGAATTCCCACGGAGGTAACCTGGTGGATGGTTGGGGATAAAAACAGGTGGGAATTCGGTTCCTCCACATCGCAGTCAATGAGTTGGACAGTCCCTTTGGGGAGCGAAAGGGCTAAATTAACAGCGATGGTGGTCTTTCCAGTCCCCCCTTTCCCACTTGCAATAGAGATGATCATATCTTTTCCTGCTATACTATATGAAACAAAAAACCCTATGACCCTGTTAAAGCCTCAAATCCTCTCTCACCCTCTTCCGGGGTCCTCCGTCTCTTGAAGTAGACCAATCCTTGATCGGAATGATCTCCCTGTATCGCTCCAACTGCCCAAGCTCCTTGAGCCGATCGATAATGAGCTGCCAGGCACAATCCGTCTCTCTGTCCACCTCACATTTCCCATTCGTCGACCCCCCACAGGGGCCATTAAGCAAACTTTTGGCACACCTGGCGATGGGACAAATTCCTCCAGTCTTATCAAGGATGCAGGTTCCACAACCCTGACACCGCTCCGCCCAAACCCCTCTCTCCAGGGCCACTCCTAAGAAAGTGGTATCGACAGCCGGGAGCACCGGCTTCGTCCTATACCTCTCCGCCACATATTGAACCCCTGCACCACATGCCATCGACAAGATTGCTTCATAGTCTTCGACAAAGGGACGGAGCTGGTCGATATACTCAGGATCACATTGACGCTCAAGGGTGTGCTCCCGAACCTCAATCTCCTCCCCATTCTTCGCACGAGCGAGCCTCAACTCCGATGCCAGTGCTCCTACTTCACCTTTCCCCCCAACGGCACAGACCGTGACACATTCATTACAGCCAAGAAGAAGCACCTTCTTATATGGCTTGATCATCTGCAGGATTTCATCCAGTGATTTGCGATTGGCTACAATCATCAGGACCTCTATAATCTAATCAGTTACAACGTTCTCATAATAGCAACGATGCTCATATATCCGGTATCGGATTGCCCCTGTTTTTATAAGATGATCTAAGTGTTTCACCACCTCATCCATCCGGAGCCCAAGAGCTTTAGAAATATCTTCTGTTGTACAGGGTCTCCTCTTAATCAAGTTAAGAATCTCTGTATCCTTTACAGAATTAAATCCCTCTCCCAGAGGGGAAGCAAATTCAGTAATAATCTCTGCCTCCTCTCCAAGTTCTTCCCTTATCTCTTCAAGTTGAGGGGTCGTTAAGGGATAAGCAAATTCTTCAGCAGGAGGCCTGACGGGCGTGTTCAATTGAACCCTATCGGGCTGGATCCTCTCGATGACCTTCTTGAGCCTACCCACCTCTTCTCCCCCATCATTGATCCCCCTGCAAAAAACCACCTCAAGCCATATCTGACCCCGATACTCCCTCCGAAATTGAATTAGACCCGATATGATTTCACTTACTTTCAACGATGGATGGGGCCTATTGATATGTTCAAAAACGGTGGGAGTAATCGCATCCAGGGAAGGAAGAACGACATCCGCCTCAAACAAATCTTTTCTCACTTCCTCAAAAGAGAGCAGAGACCCATTCGTTAGAACCGCCAGAGGAATGGAAGTCAAATGTTTGATGGTGTGGATGATCTCTCCAATATTTCGATTGAGCGTGGGCTCCCCCGACCCGGAGAGCGTAATATAATCTGGCTTCTTTTCTAAGGAGGATAAAGCGAGATCCAGTTCCCTCTGGACTTCTTCAGTTGGTCCATAAGATTTTCGAAGGGTTGTTTTAAAAGTAGTCCTTCCCAGATCGCAATAGATGCAATCAAAGGTACAGGTCTTGTATGGGACAAGATCCACTCCCAAAGACCGTCCCAGCCTTCTTGAGGGGACGGGGCCAAAGATATATTTCCGTTCAATTGAAGACTTATCCATAACTCAAACTACTTCCTGACCATCCTTGTGCCACACTCAGGACAGATCGTCTCAAAACAAGGTATTCCGTCTTCATGAGCAACCGTAGTGCCGCATTTTGGACATATACAATTTCCTCCAGGACCGGCGCCTGCTCTGAATCCGCCCATTCTCCCCATTCGTGACCCTCTCATTCCTGGACCCCTACCCGTCCCTGGACCACTCCCCCAGGGAGGACCTGTTCCATCACCTCTTGACATATTAATATCCTCCTTTTTTCAGGGCAAGGGCTTATGGGGATTGGGTGTCCAATCCCCAAGGTCTCCATCGTCGTCCCCATGCAACCCTGGTTTTTTTACCACCACCAACGACGGAACCCTCGCCCGCCACCAAATACCCTTCCACGACCTCCACCCCACGGAAGCCCACCACGGCCTGCACCAAAGACAGGACCATAGGATGGCCAGCCGTAGAATGGATATCCCATCATTGGAGGATAGTAGGCTCTTGGATACCCGAACCTAAAAGAGGCATAAGCCCAATAGGGTATCGCACAGAAACCTCTCCCTCCACCCGTCATCGGACCCAGACCCATTGGCCCTGTTCCATCAAATCCTGGCATAAAAAAACCTCCTTTCTATCGGGTGAGAAGTGATTCGTTAAATGCATTCTGAGTGACAATTCACAAATAAAGTCACAATTATTTTTTCAACTCTTCAAGCCTTTTCTCAATCTCACTTAACTCTTCCCGGAGGAAATGGGCCTCTTCCTCAAGAAACCGAATCTCCTCCTCCTTGGTAGGTGGACCCCACGGTGGCACAGGGCCACCATACCACCATGGATGCCAACACCACCATCGTCCAAATCCATATGGATAACGTCTCCATCCCATAGGTCCCATACCATACGGCATAATTCTCCCTCCTTTCGTTCAAACGTGAACTTCATCGGCTCATCCTGCCCCGGCCTCCCCCCATACCAAAGTGGGGAGGAACGGTAGCACCACTGGCCTCCTTCAGAGTTCCTGATTTGAAGGCTTCGACAACCTCTTTTATTGTCCCACCAGAAACCAAATAGACCTTGATTCCAGAGGCCGAAAGAGCAGAGGCTGCATTTGGTCCTATATTCCCTGTTATAAGAGCCTTTGCTCCTCTTTGTGCAATAAACTGAGCAGCCTGAACACCAGCACCTCCCTTTGACATCATCCCCTCATTTTCACAGGATTCAAATTCCATGGTCTCTGGATCAATAAAGATAAAATACTCACATCTTCCAAACCTTGGATCCATCTGAGAATCAAGAGTTTTACCTGTAGAACTGACGGCAATCTTCATCGTTCCTCCTTTCCGCATCCGTGTTCATGCCCATGATGTTCGCAGGCAACAATTCCTTGAATTTCTCCTCTGAGATAAGCCTCAACCACATCCTTCACCTTCCCCTGAACTCCTGTAGCCACGTCAATTCCAAATTGATTGAAAAAATCGATGGCCCTCGGACCCATTCCTCCAGCAATCATTACATTTGCCTTTTGAGAGTGGATGAATTGAGGGATCACTCCTGGCTGATGATTGGGATAGTAAGGATTGCTTACCACCTCAAATCTTAGGATTCGATCTCCCTCCACATCGACAAACGTATAGTAAGGACACCTTCCAAAATGGGCACTGACCATGCCTTCAAGACCACGACCATCTTCAGAAGCTAATGCAATTCTTTTCATCTTTTTTCCTCCTATTTAAACTGATATGGAAATTTCTCCATCTTTAATTTTTTCTCAATCTCTTTAAATCCTACAAACTCCTTACAACGATCGGCAATCTTTTTGAATGCCTTTGTCGCCTCGGAATCAGGATGAGCCATGACAAACGGCATTCCTCGATCACACTCCGTCACCATCTCGGGATCGATCGGAACCCTCCCAAGAAAGGGAACTCGCATCTCTTTTGCCGCTCGCTCTCCACCCCCAGTTTTAAAAAGCAAGATCTCCTTTTGACAGTGAGGACAGATTAATCCACTCATATTCTCAACGATCCCAATGACCGGAATACCCAGAATTCTGCTAAATGTAACAGCCTTCCGAGAATCCAGAAGAGCCACATCCTGAGGCGTCGTGACGATGATCGAACCATCCACATTCTTAATGAGATGGGCGACACTTAAAGGCTCATCCCCTGTCCCGGGGGGTAAATCCACAATAAGAAAATCGAGATCACCCCACTCTACTTCCCCGATAAATTGGCTAATCGCATTGTGTTTAATAGGACCTCGCCATACCACCGGGTTATCCTGATCCCCCAAAAAGAAACCCATCGAGATGACCTTGAGATTGGGATAGAGCTCTACAGGGAGAATCCCATTTTTCGATCCCATCACTTGACGAGACTCAACCCCTAACATCTTAGGGATGTTGGGACCATGAATATCGGCATCCAGAAGTCCTACATCGAGCCCATCTAAAGAAAGGGATACGGCAAGATTGGTGGCCACGGTGCTTTTCCCGACTCCACCTTTCCCGCTCATCACCATAATCCGATGTCTAATATGAGAGAGATGGGTCCTTAACCTCTCCTCGGTATGAGCTTGCTTTTCCTGCTCACTACAAACCTTCGACTGATTACAAGTGTCACAGAGTTGGTCCTTTTCACACTTTCCCTCTCCCATTCATGGTCCTCCTTCCTTGAGCTCTTCTCCTCCAACAATAAAGACCTCTTCTTCTCTTTCCCTCACAATAAAACCCGGGTCGAAGGTGCCCCTTCAAAAAAAGAGCAAGCACTTCACCCGCTTCCCCTGCAACATTATGGATTACCTCAACCCCTTTTTCTCCAAGATGGTCAATACAAAAGTGATCAATTCCTCCACAGATGAGTTTATCCACACCCCTCGAGGAAAGATGATCAAGCCTCTGCTGAAGATTGAGGCTCTCCATAGAGAGCTTTTCCTCCTTTTCCACCTTCCTGCCCCGAAGTTCTACAATCCAAAGCTCGGGACAGACATCAAACCTTGGAGAAACCCTTGTCCCAAAAATTGGAATGGCAATCTTCATACTTTTATTATAGCAAAACGAATGCCAGTAAGGATAAGGAAGAGAAATAACTTGTCATTCTGAGGAATTAGAATTTTATAGAGAGAACAGAAAAGGAAGAAGGGTTATGAAAGATTGTATCAATAATGATACTTATGAAACAAATTAGTTTCAAAATTGATACTAATTAAATTAACCCATATTTCTTCATCTTTCTCCAGAGGGTCGCCCGACTAATCCCCAATTCCTTGGCTGCCTTAATCCTATTGCCCATATTCTTTTCCAACATCCTCTTTACGATCTCCGCTTCAGCCTTTTCAATGGGACGCTCTTCTTTCGAGAAGAGGAAGGAATCCCTCTCTTCTTCCTTCAAGATCAACTCTTTAGGGAGACAATCCAGATCAATCCGATTCCCTCGGCAAAGAACAAAAGCATGTTCGATGATGTTTTCAAGTTCCCTCACATTTCCAGGGTAATCATACCTCAACAATAATCTAAGGGCTTCCTCACTGAGGCCCTCAATCTCTCTTCCCATTTTTGCATTAAATTTTTGAATAAAGGCATCGATGAGCAAAGGAATATCCTCTCTCCTCTCCCTCAAAGGGGGAAGGTCAATTTTGACCACATGGAGCCTATAAAAAAGATCGTCTCTAAATTTCCCTTCCTTGACCAGCCTGGAGAGATCTTTATGGGTTGCGGCAATAATTCGAACGTCCGTTTTTCTTGGAATATTGGCACCCAAAGGTTCATATTCCTTCTCCTGAAGGACTCTTAGAAGTTTAACCTGAAGGGCAGGAGACATATCCCCTACCTCATCCAAAAATATTGTCCCTCCGTGGGCAATGGCAAATCGTCCAGGTTTATCCTTCTTGGCGTCGGTAAAGGCCCCTTTGACGTATCCAAAAAGTTCCGATTCTAACAGGGGATCAGGAAGGGCACCACAGTTCACTTTGACGAAAGGCTTGTTCCTCCTTGGACTCATATGGTGTATGGCTTTTGCAAAAAGTTCTTTGCCTGTGCCACTCTCTCCCTGAATTAAGACCGTACTATCACTTTCTGCGATATTGGGAAGAATATTGAATATCTCTCGAATCAAATGGTTCTTGCTGATAATATCCCCGAGGGTATACCTCTGAGAAAGTTCTTTTTTAAGTTCTTCAATCGCAGAAAGATCTCTAAATGTTTCAACCCCTCCTATGACCTCCCCCTTCTCATTCCTCAATACGGCTGTGCTAATACTGATGGGAACTTTCTGCCCTCCTTTCTTTAAGATGGTAGCAGGAAGATTGATCATTTCCTTATTGGTCTTTAGGGTTTCCTTCAGGGCACATCGAGATTGACAAATATCTGCCCGAAAGACATCAAAGCAGTATCGGCCTACAGCTTCTCTGCTGGAAAATCCGGTGATTTCCTCAGCCGCTTTATTCATAAACGTGATCCTTCCTTCCTTGTCGGTAGTAAAAACCCCGTCCGCTATGCTATTCAGAATCACATTAAAAAATTTATCGGGTTCTCTCTTCTTCATCTCTCAAGAAATATCATAACTTAATTTTATTTCAAGGGAAACGGATCGCTTTCCTTTTAGGCTACCTTTTTGCCCATAAATAATCCATTTTAATGTTAGAAAGGGAGCGGAAGATATTTCCTTTAATTTTAGGATTGGATTGCTCGAGATTTCTTAATAGATCCTTAATCTCCTTCCTTTTTGTTTTGCCTGAGACAGGACAACCACTTGGCCCAAAGGGGAGTCCCTTTTCGTTTGCAAATCTTTCAATTTGTCTCTCTTCGATCAATGCTAAGGGACGGATCAGGGTAATCTTCCCCTTAAATAAAGGCTGGAGGGGGAGCATGGTACTCATTTCAGCACTATAAAAAATATTGAGCAGGAGGGTCTCAATGATATCATCCTTATGATGGCCAAGGGCGATCTTATTACATCGGAAACGATGAGCAAGTTGGAAAAGGGTCTTCCTTCTCTCCCAGGAGCAGAGAAAGCAGGGATTTTCTCGATTTTCAGGACTGTTTGCCCTCTTTCCAATATCGGTAAATTCGATATGATAAGGAAACCCTTGAGACTCAAAATATTCTTTTAAGGTCTCTGCCCTCTTTGAACCAAATCCCAAATCAATGTGAACTGGAATAAGGTCATAATGAATAGGAACTCGTTTTCTTCGTTCATGAAGAAGATGGAGGAGGGTAAGACTATCCTTTCCACCTGAAACCCCTACTAAAATTCGATCCCCATCCTGAATCAATCCAAAACGGTGGATCGCTCTCCCCATCAAACTTCGAATCTCTTTTTCCCAATAAGCCATTTTTTATATCCCCCTCACCTCACCCCTCACTCCTCACTCCTCACTCCTCACCCCTCACCCCTTTAAGGGGACAGCTCTCACATTTTGGAACCCTTTTACAAAAGGTCTTCCCCAAATGGACGAGAAGGGCATGGTACTCATTGAAAAGGCCTTCTTCATGGGGAAGATGATCCATAAAGAAACGCTGAATCTCTTCATAAGAAGCCTCTTTTGAGACCAATTGATGCCTGGATAGGATTCGTCTGGTATAGGCATCCACGACAAAAATAGGCCTCTTTAACCCGTAGAGGAGAATGCTATCAGCCGTCTCCGGTCCAATTCCTTTAACCTTAAGGAGTTTTGCTCTCAACTTTTCCATCTCTTCTTCTCTCATTTTACGAAGGTCCCCACCATATTCCTCAAAAAGAAAATCGACCAAGGCTTTCAATCGCTCTGCCTTGATTCGATAATAGCCTGAAGATTTAATCAATCGAGAAAGGTGAGTTCTTTTCAGATTTCGAATTCCCTCCGGGTTTAACATTCCCTTCACCTTTAAGGTTTGAATGGCCTTCTCCACATTTCTCCACGAGGTATTCTGGGTGAGGATAGCTCCTACTATCACTTCAAAAGGGGTCTCCGCGGGCCACCAGTGTTGAGGACCGAAAGCCTGATAAAGCGTTCGATAAATGTTCATGAGGAGCCGTTGCATGAAAGATCACCTGGAGCCCAGTCTTCCGATATTCCATTCTTCCAATATTCCATTATCCATCTTATTTCAGTCTCTTTTTAAATCTTATTGAACTCAAGGTAATCATGAATCCACCCAAGAGGGCTAAGGCCATCATATGGGGCCAGAGAAGCTCCAATCCCACTCCTTTCAAAAAAAGACCTCGGATGATGACAAGAAAATAGCGAAGAGGACTGATATAGGTAAAATATTGAAGCCACTGGGGCATATTCTCTAAGGGGAAGGCAAAACCAGAAAGGATGAAGGCAGGCATCACAAAAAAGAAGGTAGAGATTTGGGCTTGCTGTTGGGTAGAACAGATGGTTGAAATAAAGAGCCCAATTCCTACTGAACTTGTTAAGAAAAGGAGACTTCCGAGCAAAAGAATGAAAAGGTCTCCCCGAAAAGGAATCTTAAACCAGAAAACTCCAATCGATGCGATTAGAAGAACATCCAAAAAACCAATCATTGCAAAAGGGAGGGTCTTTCCAAGGATCAACTCCCAGGGATGAATTGGAGTGACCATCATCTGTTCAAGAGTTCCCATTTCTCGTTCTCTGACAATGGCCTGTGCAGTTAAGATGATAGGAAGGAGAAAGGCGATAGAGGCAATCACCCCAGGAACGTAAAAATAACGGCTCTCCAAATTAGGATTGAACCAGATTCGGTGTTCTACCTCCACCCCCACTTCTTCGAAACGACCCATTCCTTCTTGATTTAGTCTATTGAAAATCACCTGATTGGAGTACTCCGAGAGGATTCGACTCACGTAGCCCAGGGCGATCAGAGCGGTGTTGGACTCCGTTCCATCGACCAAGATCTGGATGGGGACTGTCTCCCCTTTCTTGATCTTTTTTGAAAACCCGCTCGGGATCTCCATACTGAAGGTGATTTTCCCTTTTTTAATCAGAGCCTCGATTTCCTTGAGATTCTCTGGATAGGCGACAATATCAAAATATTTTGAACTTCCAAATCGAGAGACAAGTTCTCTCGAATCTACGGTTTGATCCAAATCTCGAACGGCTATAGGGACATGTTGAACATCCAGATTGGCGGCGTATCCAAATACGATCAACTGAAAAATAGGAGGGAAAATCAAGGTGACCCGAAGTCGTCTATCCCTGAAGACCTGGGTGAGCTCTTTGACGAAAAGGAAACGAACTCGACCAAACATCAATGAATCCTATGGATTTACCTCAGCTCCTTCTTAAACAAGTGAATCGCCACACCGATTCCAGTGACTCCCATTCCAATGAGGATCAGCATCTCCTTATAAAGAAAAGAGAGATCGGAACCTTTTAAAAAGATCTCTTTAAGAATACTCACATAATAACGCGGTGCAATTCCATAGGTAATGATTTGAAGCCAGACGGGCATATTGGAAATCACAAAGGTAAATCCTGAGAGAAGAAAGGTAGGTAAAAATCCAATGACCATCGCCAGTTGATTGGCAAAGATCTGAGTCCGGGCGATGGTGGAAATGGTAAGACCGAGGGCCAGGGCTACGATCAGATAAATGCAAGAAAGACTGAGGAGAAGGAGAAAACTTCCGCGAAAGGGAACCTCAAAGAACCATCGACCCATAAAGAAGGCTAAAAATAGATCCAAAAGCCCAATAAAAAAATAGGGGAATAACTTCCCGAGAAGCAGTTCTCCTTTTCGAACGGGGGTGGAGATCAAAAGTTCCATCGTGCCTCTCTCCCACTCCCTGACGATCACTTGCCCGGTAAGAAGGACGCCAATGATAGACATGATGACCGCCACAAGGCCCGGAATGAAATAATTCTTCGATTCTAATTCTTCATTAAACCAGACTCGCACCCGCCCTTCGAGGGGAGGATCAGGTCTTTTTCTTCCTATTCGTTCAATTTTTAGTAAGGTCTTCTCCTGGTTATACTGCTGGGTAATGGACTGGACATAGCTCAGGATGATATTCGCCGTGTTAGAATCGGTTCCGTCCAAAATGACCTGAACCGACGCTTTCTTTCCTGCCTTCAAAGTCTTTGAGAAATCGGATGGGATGACCAATCCCATTTTTATTCTATTCTTGTCGACCAAATGAAAGAGCTCCTCCCTGCTTTGAATGAAGAGGGGACGATCGAAGTAAGGAGATCCGCTAAATTGGTGGACAAATAAAAGGCTTTCCTGACCCTGATCATAATTAAGGATGGCCATGGGAACTTTTTTAACATCCAGAGTCACCGCATACCCGAAGAGAAGCATCAGGACCGCTGGCATCAGAATCACCAATCCCAAACTCCTCCAGTCTCGATAGATATGAATGAACTCCTTTTTTGAAATGGCCCAAGTCCTCAACAAATTCATCTCTTTTCTCCTTCGATTAAAGAGACAAAGATATCTTCGAGGGAAGGATGGATCCATTCCATCCGGTGAAGAAGGATCCGGTGGGTCTGAAAAAGAGCCGATATCTCCTCTTCCAGTGAGATTCCTTCTTTTCCAATCACATGGAGACCATTCCCGAATGCAGCCGCCTCCGATATCCAGGGCGTGTTTTTTAGAAGATGAAGGGATGGAATCAAGGGCTCGCACTCCACCTCTAAGACTCCACGAGAGAGGGTCTTTATTTTTAACTCCGTGGGAGATCCCATAGCGATCGTCCTCCCCTGATAAATCAAGGCCAGTCGGTTGCAGTATTCAGCCTCATCCATATAATGGGTCGAGACAAAACTGGTCACCCCTTGGTTCGACATCTCCTGGATGAAACTCCAGAACTCTCTCCTTGAGAGAGGATCGACCCCAGCGGTAGGTTCATCGAGAAAGAGAATTTCTGGTTGATGGAGGATAGCACATCCTAAGGCTAAACGTTGTTTTAATCCTACGGCAAGGGTTCGGGTAAGTCGATGAGACACTCCCTTGAGTCCAATCTTTTCGAGGACTTCCTCTTCTCTTTTTTTCAGGGTAGAGCCGTTAAGACCATAAATTCCTCCAAAAAAATGGAGGTTTTCAATCACGGTAAGATCCTCATAAAGAGAGAATTTTTGAGACATATATCCGATGACCCCTTTAATTTTTTCAGGCTCCCTGAGAAGATCAAACCCTGCCACCCTTCCCCTCCCTGAAGTCGGGATCAAGAGCCCACAGAGCATCCGAATAGTGGTCGATTTTCCAGCCCCGTTGGGCCCTAAAAATCCAAAGATCTCCCCTTTTCTGACCTGTAATCGAATATGATCGACCGCCACAAAATCTCCAAAAGCCTTTACGAGATCTTCTACCTCCACCGCAAACTCAACCGCTTCCCTCATCCTTTCTTCTCCCTCACCATGGACACAAAGACATCTTCAAGAGAAGGTCTGATTTCTGTTAGGCTTAAAATATCCACTCCCTCTCTCCCAAAAACCTCCCTTAACCTCTTCTTACTCCCTTCTGAATCCTCCACCCATAGATGAATCCTGTCTCCCGTAAGGACAGAGCTTCGAATCTCCGAAACCTGTTCCAGGATGCTCATGACCTTGGGAGGTTCTTCCACCCTGAGTTCCAGAACAGAGCCTTTCAATGTATTTTTGATCGCGGAAGGAGTATCGGCCACCAAAAGTTCTCCCTCATAGATCAACCCTACCCGATTGCACCGCTCTGCTTCGTCCAGATAGGAAGTAGAAAAAAGGATGGTCACCCCTTCTTTCAATAGGTCATAAAGAATCATCCAGAAATCTCTACGGGAAAGAGGATCCACGCCTGTCGTGGGTTCATCTAAAAGGAGAATTTGAGGGGTATGGATAAGGGCACAGATCAATCCCAACTTCTGTTTCATTCCACCTGAGAGGTCTTGAGTTTTTCGTTTGATGAAGGGTGAAAGATTGGCAAAATGAAGAAGTCTCTCGATTCGGTTTTTTCTTTCTTTTTTGGGGACCTGATAAAGATCTGCATAGAATTGGATATTTTCAAGGACGGTCAGATCCCCGTAAAGTCCGAACCGCTGGGGAAGATAGCCAATTCTATCTTTTAAATATTCCCTTTCCTTCAGAATATCACAACCCGCTACCCTCCCCTCTCCTTCATCAGGCGAAAGAATCCCGCATAACATTCGAAGGGTCGTCGTCTTTCCAGAGGCATCCGGCCCAACCAAACCGAAGATCTCCCCGGATCTCACTACGAGATTCAATCGATTCACCGCAAGGATATGATCAAATCTTTTTGTCAGATTGCTGGTCTGGATGGAAAACATATTCCCTTGAGGTCAGGGTTTCTGGGATACCAAAGAGGTAAGGAGAATTCTTCCATCAGCAGGCATCCCAGGTTTTAACTCTTTATCAGGATTGGGGATATCGATCTTGATTCGATAGACCAGGGTCACCCTTTCTTTTTCTGTCTGGATCTGTTTGGGAGTGAACTCCGCCTGGGAAGAGATAAAAGAAATCTTTCCCTTATATTCCTTTTGGGGTTTTAAATCGGTCGTCACGATCACTTCCTGTCCCCATTTGACTCGACTGAGTTCCGTCTCCGGAATGTAGGCTTTTAGCCAGACATTTCGAATATCGGCCAAGGTGACCACGGTTGTCCCTGGATTTACCACCTCTCCCACTTCGGCAGATTTAACCAGGACGATCCCGCTGATCGGGGAGGAGAGAAGGGTATCGTTTAACTGGGTCTCTGAAAGTCTCAAGGAAGCCCTTGCCTGTTCCACCTGAGCCCTTGCCTCATCAATCTCTTCCTTCCTTGGACCTTCTTTGAGCAATTTATAGCGTTCCTCAGCCCTTTGAAGCTGAGCAGCCGCCATCTTATATCCGGTCTCTACATTGTCCAGAGTCTCTCTGGGAATGACCCCGCGGTCAAATAAGGCCTTCATTCGTTCGTATTGATTCTTTCGATTCATCATGTCGAATTGGGCTTGACGGACCGCAGCCTCTGCCTCCCGGATCTCCTCAGGACGGGATCCGGCGAGTAATTTCTCTAATCTTGCCTCTGCGGTTCGGAGGGAGGCCCGTGCCAGTTCGAGCCGGTGTCTAAGATCCTTGTCATCCAATTTTCCAACGATTGTCCCCTTCTCCACCCAATCCCCTTCTTGAACGGTGAGGCTTGCAATTTTCCCTGAGATCTTAAAGCCGATGTTTACTTCTTGGGCTTCGATGTTTCCGGAAACCCGAATGACCGGCTCTTCTTTTCCCCTGTCTTTTATAAAAAAATAATAAAGAAAGCCCGCTATTCCGAAGATCAGGAAAAGGATTAAAAATTTCTTTACCATTTCACCCTTCTCGGTTTTATTTTTAAAGCTCATTATAAATGTCCTTCGCCCTCCTGTCAAAATTTGATCCTCTCATTTTTTCTAAAAACTTGAATTTTTCACCGGTTATAGTAATATGGAATTGAGATGCTGAGATTCAATGACATTTTAGAGCGCCTCCTTTCCTACTATCCCAATGCGGATATAGACCTCCTGAGAAAAGCCTATGTCTTTTCTGCAAAAGTGCATTTGGGACAGGTTCGGCTTTCAGGGGAGCCCTACCTCAGCCATCCCCTTGAGGTGGCTGGAATTTTGACCCAGCTTCGCCTCGATGTGGCCACCGTGGCTACCGGACTCCTTCATGATACCGTGGAAGATACATTAACCACCCTGGAGGATATTCGAGACCATTTTGGGGAAGAAATCGCCCAACTGGTCGATGGGGTAACGAAGATCAGTAAAATTTCCTTAAGGTCCTCAGAAAAAGACCAGGCGGAAAATTTCAGAAAGATGATTCTTGCCATGGTGAAGGACATCCGAGTGATTCTGATTAAATTGGCTGACCGCCTCCATAATATGCGTACCCTTCGCTACCACACTCCTGAAAAACAAAGGGAGATTGCCCAGGAGACCCTCGATATCTACGCCCCTTTAGCTCATCGTCTTGGAATTGATTGGATCAAAACGGAACTGGAAGACCTTGCCTTTAAACATCTTCATCCCGAGATCTACGAAGAGATTCAAAAGAAGATCGCCCGAAAAGAAAAAGAGAGGTCTAGATACATCGACGAGGTGAAACGGATCCTGATGAAAAAGCTTTACGAAAATCATATCGAGGCAGAGGTGACGGGCCGGATCAAACAGATCTACAGTATCTATCAGAAAATGAAGGAACAGAACATCGATCTGGATCAAGTCTATGACATTACCGCATTTCGTGTCATCGTTAACACGATTAAAGAATGTTACGATGTCCTGGGAATCATCCACTCTTTATGGAAACCCATTCCCGGTAAATTCAAGGACTATATCGGACTTCCAAAGGAGAATATGTATCAATCCCTTCATACCTCGGTGATCGGTCCTTATGGAGAACGAATCGAGATCCAGATTCGGACTTGGGAGATGCATAAGATTGCCGAGGAAGGAATTGCCGCCCACTGGAAATATAAGGAAGGAAAACCTCTGGATGAAGAAGAGGATAAGCGATTTAGCTGGTTGAGACAACTTTTAGAATGGCAAAGGGATCTAAAGGATGACATAGAATTCATAGAGAGTGTAAAGGTGGACCTTTTTCCCAACGAGGTCTACATCTTCACTCCAAAAGGAGAGGTCAAGGTCTTTCCGGTGGGAGCGACTCCCATTGATTTTGCCTATAGTATCCATTCGGATGTGGGTCATCATTGTGCAGGAGCAAAGGTCAATGGGAAACTCGTTCCCCTGAAGTATGAATTAAAAAGTGGAGATACGGTTGAAATCATTACTTCCCCAAATCAAAAGCCCAGCAAGGATTGGTTAAAATTTGTCAAAACCTCGAGAGCGAAAACCAAGATTCGTCAATGGTTCAAGGCAGAGGAAAGAGAAAAATCGATCGCTTTAGGGAAAGAGATTCTTGAAAAGGAGCTCAAAAAATTCGATCTTCCACTGGCCAAATTGATCAAATCAGGAGAGTTGCTCAAAGCCGCCTTAGAATTCAGTTTCCAGGATGTGGATGATCTGATTGCGGCCGTCGGTTACGGGAAAGTCACGGCCAATCAGATCCTGGGGAAAATTATCCCTCCAGAAAAACTGCAAGAGAAAGAGGAAAAAGAAGAGGGTCGGTTAAAAGGACTTCTTCGCAAAATCAGACGGACGGGCGGAAGAGAGGCTATTTTAATCAAAGGGATCGATAATGTGATGGTTCGTTACGCAAGGTGTTGCAATCCTGTTCCAGGAGATAAGGTCGTGGGTTTTATTACCCGAGGCAGAGGCGTGACCATTCATACCGCGGACTGTCAGAATATTATAGACGATGATCCCAACCGAAGGGTAGAGGTCGAATGGGATTCCACGAAAGAATACACCTATCCCGTTCGAATCCGAATCTATTCAGAAGATAAAAAAGGATTGCTGGCAGAGATCACCAGTTCCATCTCTTCCAACGAGGCAAATATCACCAATGCGAGCGTGAACACCACCGAAGATCATAAGGCGATAGGACTGTTTGAACTCCAGGTGAATGATCTAAACCACCTGAACAAAGTGATCAAAGGGATTGAAAGAATTAAAGGAGTCTATCGAGTGGAAAGGATGAGGGCAGAAGCAGAATTAGACAGCCTTGGTGACTCGGCCTGAACGGAGACAACGAGTACAGATCCTCATCCTCCGAGTCCTTCCTTCTTGAATGGCCTTCACCTTGTGAAGATTAGGATACCAAATCCTCTGGGTTTTGTTGTTCGCATGACTGACGTTGTGACCAAAGACAACCCCTTTTCCACAGATTTCACATACCCGAGCCATCACTCACCTCATTGTTTTACTAATACATAACTCAGGCTTTCTAAATTTTCAAGGAACCTTTTGGGATGATTGTACTCCCTCACTCAGAGGTTGGGAATAAGCTCGAGAGGGGTATTGGAGAAACCCATTCCGCCAGAAGCGCCTGCCTGCGCAGGCAGGGATCCGACTCGGTCGGAGGTGCGACTACCTTAAATAGGCCATAGAAATCATTACTTTGGGTTTTCGGCTAAAAATCTCTGGATGAAGATCTCGACCACTTCGGCGACGTTCTCACGAAGTTGACTCACAATCGATTTTGTAACGGAGCCTACCCCACCTGTGGACCAGGTCACAGCATAGGCCACTCGATGAGGATCTCGAATCAAAGAGACCTTCTGAATCAACATGATATCAATCGTATAGGGATAGATGTCACTCTCTGTCTTTGCCACGTTCACATTCAGATTAATATAGAGGTAGGGCTCTCCAGGAATCTTTGAACATTCTTCTCTGGAATAAACTTTAATCCCTGCCTTCTTGAGCATGGCTTCCACATCCTTTTGAATCTGATCCCGGTGAAGGCCTTCCTTTTCCAATTCGGCCGGCAACTTTTCAACCAAAACTCCAACTCCTGTAAGCCCCTTTAAAGTAGCTCGATTGGACTGGCTATCAATCGCTATGGAAGGGGAATCAAAAATCTGGAATAGAACAAAAAGAACCCATACGATTAAATATTTTTTCGGCCCCATCTCCTCCTCCTCCTTCTTTACTCCCGACCTTTTTATTCTTAACCGTATTTTTAACCCTTTACTCCTGACGTCCTTCGTTTAATCTTTAAAAGCCGTCATCGGTTCCAGAATGAGTTCCCCTCTTTCAAACCGCTCGATGGAAAGAGAGGAGATATCAATGGTGGTGGCTTTTCCTTCAAAAATCAATTCAGAGATCACCTTTCCTACAGCAGGACTATGCTGAAAGCCATGTCCACTGAAGCCATTGGCCAAGATCAATCCCTCTAACTCCGGGACTTTCCCAAGGATGGCATGATGATCTGGGGAGATTTCGTAGAGTCCAGCCCATCCTCTTGCGATCCGGGCCCCTTCAAAGGCAGGAACTCGATAGATTGCGTTCTCCGAGGCTTCCACCATCGCCTCATAGTCGATATGGGTGTGAAAACTGGGGGATTGATCCAATGGACCGGAAAGAAGAAATCCATCCACCTCTGGACGAAAATACCATCCGCGATGAAAATCAATGGTCAGAGGAATCGTTTCTTTTGTGAGATGGAAGGGAGAGGTCACAAAAACCTGTCTTCGAAGGGGTTTGACAGGGATCTTCACT
Organism: uncultured Syntrophaceae bacterium; assembly: GCA_964570075.1. GTDB lineage: Bacteria > Desulfobacterota > BSN033 > BSN033 > UBA1163 > CALIBK01. The sequence continues at coordinate 19,209 of CAZMWF010000006.1, forward strand.
TTAGCCATCTCCCCCACGAGAGAGGCAAAAGGGCCTCCAGCATTGACTACCACAGGAGTTTCAATCTCATCTCTGTCGGTCTTTACTCCTCGAATCTTACCTTTGCTCGAAAGAATCTCCTTCACCTCCTCTCCCTCATGAACCTCCACCCCCAACCTCTTTGCCCCCTGAGCAAATCCTGAGAGCACCTCACTCGGTCCTGCATATCCATCCCAAGGGCAATAGGTGGCACCTAATAGGTCATCGGATCGAAGGTAGGGCCACCGTTTTTTAATTTCATCAGGTTCTAAAAGCTCCACAGGAATATGGAATTTCCTTTGAAGTTTAACATTCTCCTTAAATACCTCCATTTCCTTTTCTGTGGTGGCTAAAAAGAGATAGCCAATTCTTCTAAATTCAGGATCGATTCCAAATTCTTCTTCAAAATGTTCAAAGGTTTGGAGGGAGAGAAGAGAGAAAAGAATATTGATCTCTGTTGAGAACTGGGTCCGAATTCCTCCGACACAGCGGCTTGTGGATCCTTCCCCTAATTGACCTTTCTCAAAGAGAAGAATCCGCCCTGCTTTTTTTTGGGCGAGGTGGTAAGCAATGCTCACCCCAATAATTCCTCCCCCGATAATGACCACATCCGCACTTTTTTTCATCGTCATTTTATTCCTTTAAACTTGACCAAACATAATCCATCAACGTGAGATGGTCAAATAGAGGAATCCCTGTCTCCTTTCGAATCGCCTTTTTAAAAACGGATAGGTTGGTACATTCAAGGACCATCGCGGTAAGGTCTGGATTTTCTTTAATTAACTTTGACCCTTCCTCCACGATCTCCTTTTCTGCCTTTGAATAATCTAAATCTGGATGATCCATTACAAAAACTCGATAAAATTCCCCTTCTCTCCTCATTCCATGGATCACCAATGGGATCGAATCCGCATGGACCGCCTTTAAATGGTCCTCTGTTAAAGAAAGGGCATCGATGGTCATCACGCCGATCTTTCCTTTTCTTCCCATCATTTCATAGACCCAGGGAATCTGAATCAGACTCGAGGTGAAAACAGGCACTCTTACAGCAGAAGCCATCTCCTTTTGCCACAAAGCCAGAAAGCCACAGCTCGTAGTGATCGCTCGAGCCCCTCGTTCTATGAGGGATCGGGCCGCTTCTATAAAACGGGGCAGAAGAGTCCTATCCCTTTCCCTGATCAGTCTTACCGGAAATGCCCCTTCCACCTTTTCGTAAAGGACAGGAAACGAAAACGTCTCTCTATTCCCAATATCTCCAATCAACCTTGGGAATCGTGTATCCAGGAGGATGACCCCTATCATCTTTTCCTCTGAACCATTCATAACATAAAAACAACCTTCTAATAAAGTTGTTCTCGTAGGGTAACCCCTCACTCCGTTGGGGGAATATCACTTATCATTTATCCTCTTTACATTTTTGATATAATCGTTTATAAGAAACTCTCAAAAACAAGAAGGAGGGAAAAAATGATGAAAAAAACAGTCTTCGTCACAGCGTTTTTTCTGGGTATATTCGCAGCCTCTTTACTTTATGCCCAGACTCTCACATGGACTGCCGGAGGAGTCGGTGGGGGATGGTACGCCATTGCGGGGGGAATTGCCAATATTATCCATGAAAAAGCCCCTGGAATTACAATAAAAGTCATTCCGGGAGGGGGAACCGTCAACCCCCGATTGGTCGACAAAGGGGATTGCGAATTAGGTTGGGGACTTCCATTTCTTAATGTAGCCGCTTGGAACGGGGAGGATCCCTATGATAAGAAACATTTAAATCTTCGAGCCATCGCTGGAGGAATGAGTCTTAACTTCTTCCATTTCTATGTAGCGGCAGAGAGTCCCATTCGAACCATGGATGAAGTGTTCAAACAGAAGAAACCTCTCCGAATGGCTATCTCTCCTACCGGAACATCGGACGAATGGGTCTTTCGAAAAGTGCTCGCTCACTATAAGACCGACTATAAAGAGCTTGAGTCAGCCGGATTTAAGTTCTTCCGAGGTTCCTATGCAGAACAGGCAAGCCAGTTTAAGGACAAAAATGTCGATGCGGTCTTTACCTTTCTTGCAATTCCAGGGGCAGCCATCACAGAGGCCTCCATCGGTCGTCCTCTCCGTCTAATCCACTTTTCTCCTGAAGTCCTGAAGAGCCTTCTCCAGTACGGAATCGAGTCGGGAAAGATCCCAGCAGGGACCTATCCAAAAGCGGCCAATGCTAATGAAGAGATTACCACCGCCATTGCTGGAAGTGTGATCCTTATCAATAAGAATGTCCCTGAGGAGGTCGCCTATCGAATCACCAAGGCGATTCATGAAAACCTGGATCAGTTCAGAAAGATTCATGGTTCTTTAGCCCCATACCAGATTGAACACGGGGTTACGGGATTGGGTGCCATCCCACTCCATCCAGGGGCAGAAAAATACTTTAGAGAAAAAGGGGTTCTGAAAAAATCCTAATTTTTCATAAATAGAACGCCCACTGGTTCAATCATCAAGTGGGCGTTCTTTCCTCCAAACATTCCTGTGCGCTCGCTTAAGGGTTGGGTAAAAATTTTTGTGACCCTTTATGGGGTGGCGGCTTCCCTTCTGCATTTTTACACCTCAGGATATGGAACATTTGAACCTCGTACCCAACGAGGACTTCATCTCCTATTGCTTCTCCCTCTTATCTATCTCCTTTTTCCGGCCTCCAAGAATTCACCCAAAGACCGCCCTTCCTTCTGGGACTGGATCGCTGCTTTTTTCTGTTTCATAGGTCCCTTCTATATCGTGTGGGATGCTGAACGACTCAATTTTCGAATGGTAGGAATGGATGAGGTCCGAACCATTGAAATCTTTTTAGGTTCTATCCTTGTCCTTCTGGTGGTGGAAGCCTGTCGTCGAGCCCTCTCTCGTTGGATGGCCATCACGATTGCCTTCTTCCTCATCTATCTCGCCACAGCCCCCTATTGGCCAGGACTACTCAAATTTAAAGGGTATTCCTTTCCTCGAATGGTGGAAGTCCTTTTCTTGGCTGGAGACGAAGGGATCTTTGGTTTTCTCACTGGCATCTCATCCAATATCCTCTTTATCTATATTCTCTTTGCTGCCTTCATGCTTAGTGCAGGTGTTGGAGGCTTTCTCATCGATTTCGCTGTCTGGGCTGCAGGGTGGTCTAAAGGAGGCCCTGCAAAGATTGCGGTCATCTCCAGTGGCCTTTACGGGACAGTCAGTGGAAGTACGGTGGCCAATGTCTATACCACCGGAAGTTTTACCATTCCCCTCATGAAGAAAGGAGGATTTAGCCCAAAACAGGCTGCCGCAGTGGAGGCGATTGCAAGCACGGGAGGCCAACTCATGCCTCCCATCATGGGGGCAGGCGCCTTTATTATGTCAGAGGTCACGGGAATTCCTTATTTTAAGATTATCCAAGCCGCTGCCATTCCGGCCATCCTCTATTATTTGAGCCTGTTCTTTGTGGTTCACTTCCTCTCATCAAAACAGGGGATGAAGAGCATTCCAAGGGGAGAACGGATGAGTTTCCGACCCATGCTTCGTCATGCCTATTACTTTCTTCCCTTCATTTTAATTATTGTTTTCTTGGGATATGGATACTCTCCCAGTAAAGCAGCCTTTTATGTCATTCTGATCATCATCGGACTCAGTTTTTTAGATCGAAAAACCTGGTTGGGTCCAAAGAAGCTTATCGATACCTTCAACCAGGCGGCCATCAATGCGGCTATCATTGCAACTGCTCTGGCCGGCTCAGGAATGGTGGTTGGAATCCTTACCCGAACCGGAGCCGCTCTGGCCTTTGGAAGTGTTTTGCTCAGCGCCTCCTATAATCAACTCCTCATCGCAATGATCCTGGTCTTTTTAGTCGTCAGTGTCCTTGGAACAGGGATTCCAACGACTCCTTCCTACATTATTGCTGTTACAGTGGGGGCGTCTGCTCTTGGAAAATTTGGGATTGCCATTCTGACTGCTCATCTCTTTGTCTTTTATTATGCCGTTCTTTCGGACCTAACCCCTCCGGATGCGATTACGGCCTTTGCGGCGGCCAATCTGGCTGGCTCTGAAATGATGGCTACCGGGATTGAGGCATTTAAATTAGGGATCGCCGGTTTTCTGATCCCGTTCGCCTTTGTCTTCCAACCTGCTCTCCTGCTTCAGGGAACCCTTTTTGAGATATTGAAAGGATCATTTCTTACCGCTCTTGGAGTGATCTGCCTCGCTGCTTTTCTGGTGGGCTATGTCTGGTCTCCTCTCAACTGGCTGAAACGCCTTCTCTTTGCCCTTGCTTCGATTCTCCTGGTCTTCCCAACCATTGGGATGGAACTCTTTGGAGTGGGTTTGGCCTCAGGATTATTTATCTGGTCAAGGGTAAGAAGATAGAAAAGCATCCCTTCAAAGGGCTGAAGGATGGCTTCTCTTTCTTACCCACTTCGTAAGGAAAGAGATTTCTTCATTCCTTAATTTTAAAGAGATCACCCCGTAAATGATCATCCCTAATCCTATCCCCCCTGCCAGGAGTAAAATCTTTTGAATCAGGTTCCCCTTAATGGTCCAATCGGCAAAAGAACAGATTCCATAAGAAATGAATCCGATGGGGAGACTGGATAATAACATTTTAAAAAGGCGTTTAAATGTCTTTTTAAATTCTATTCCCCCCAATTTATAAGAAAGTTTTCGAGAGAGAAGGATAAGGTTCAACGTAGAAGAAAGGCTTGTCGCCAGGGCCAACCCCGCATGTTTGAGGGGAATAATAAGGGCAGCATTGAAGACGACATTGGCTCCTAAGCAGATCAGGGCGATCTTAAGAGGGGTCCATGAATCCTGAAGAGAATAAAAAGCAGGAACCAAGGTTCTCACCCCTGCAATAGCCCAAAGACCCAGAGAGTAAAAAAGGAGGGCCTTTGCTGTCATTTCCGTAGCAAAATGGTCAAACAATCCTCTTTCAAAAAGAACGTGGATGATCGGTCTCCTTAATGCAATCAATCCAACCATAGCAGGAATACTGATAAAAGAGGTTAAACGAAAGGCGAAAGAAAGAGTCTCTTTGAATTCTTCCCCTTTTCCCTGGGAGGCAAGAGCCGAAAGGCTGGGAAGAGAGGCCATTCCAATGGCGATCGCAAAAAGACCGAGAGGAAACTCCAATAATCGATCTGCGAAGAAAAGGTATGACACACTCCCGCTGGGAAGGAAGGAGGCAAAGATCGTATCAATGAATACATTGAGCTGATAGACAGCCGTCCCGATTAGTCCTGGGACCATCAGGGAGCCAATTCTTTTGATGGCTGGATGACGGTAGTTAAAGTTGAATCGGAAATCAACCCCCTTCTTCATTAGGAAAGGAAGTTGAAAGAGGAATTGAAAGATCCCTCCAGCGAGGACTCCAATCGCCAGGGTCATAACCGGCTTTCTAAAGACCGAATAGAAAAGAAGGACCGAGATAATGATGGAGAGATTCAGGAAGATTGGAGCAAAGGCAGGGGCGAAGAAGTGTCGATAGGAATTAAGAATTCCCATCGAAAGGGCAAAGAGTCCCATGAAAAAGAGATAGGGGAAAATGATCTGATTGAGGTGAACGGTCAGATCAAATTTTTCTGGGATTTTAATAAATCCAGGAGCAATGATTCGAATCAAATAGGGAGAAAAAAAGATTCCAACGAGCGTAATTAGGAATAATACCATAGCTGAAAGAGTAAAAGCAATGTGGGTGAGTTCTCGCACTTCCTTTTCTGATCTTCGAGTAAGATATTCCGTATAGACCGGAATGAATGAAATCGTCAAAGAACCCTCTCCTACCAGCCTTCTCCAGAGATTGGGAATTCGAAAGGCCACAAAGAAGGCATCTGCAGCCCATCCAGCTCCAAAGAAATGGGCAATGACCACATCCCGCAAAAATCCAAAGATCCGACTCAGGAGTGTCCCCATCCCAATCATGGAAGCGGCTTTTGTAATTCTCTTATTCTCTGTCATCGGATTCTCTTTCCCATCCCTTCTTGACACAACCTATCCTATCATGTTAAAAAAATCAATCATTTAAAAGGGAGGGTTGAATTTGGCCACTCATCCATCCGCTCTGAAAAGAGTAAAACAGAATGAAAAAAGGCGACTTCGAAATCTCCATATAAAATCCACCGTAAAGACGGCTGTGAAGAGAGTCCGCGAGGCGATCGACAAGAAAGATGTGGAGGGGGCACAAAACGCTCTCCGAAAGGCCGTTTCCCTCATTCAGAAGGCCTGCTCAAAAGGGGTATTTCATAAAAATACCTCGTCGCGAAAGATTGCCCGACTTACACAGGCAGTGAACGCATTGACCATCCGTCCTCTTTCAGAAAGTCCACCCTCCGTTCACTGAGGACGACAGAGATCGATGACCAACTTCTCCATGAGGAGATCCTTAGGTCCTCGATTGCTTTTAAGATCCAAATCGGTTTGATAACAGCGTAGAATTCCTCTCCGAAGAGCAGCCTTAGAAAAATGTTTTGTCTGTTCCACCAATCTCCTTATACTCCAGAGAGGCAGATGAAACTTTCTGGCCACCTCCTCCATCTCCTTCTCCAGGGACATCATCTCCTTGACCTTCAAGAGATTCCAGTAGTGTTTAGCCATCATGCTCAGAAGAAGGAGGGAAATCATTTCATCTCTTTTTTTTGGCTCTTCCTCGTCCTTCTTAAAAGGAATGCTCTTCGATTCTAAAGACTTCTCTATAATTTTAAGGGCCTTCTCCAGATCCTGTTGTCCTATGGCCTCGGTTAAATCGAAGACCGTACTGGTCTTCACCTCCGAGGTGACCTCCTCGATGTCCAAAAGACCGATTTCTCTCTTCTCCCCTACACTCAAAAGAACCTTCTCCAGTTCTTGATCCAAATCAAAAAGGTGATCCCCGCTCAACTCGATCAGATACTGGGCGGCCTCTTCTGAAAGAACCTTTCCTCTCTCATCGGCTCTCTTCTTGAGCCATAAGACCAGAGCCTTGCCTTTCAATCTTTGAAATTCAATGAATTGACAGGTCTTCTCCAACTCTCTTTGGAATCTCTTCCATCCTCCCAGGGTGGAACCACTCATCACCAGGCAGGTTTTAGGAGAAGGATTCATCAGATATTCTAAAAATTCTTTGATCGAATCTTCCTTAAATTGGTCCATCTCCCTCACTAAAATATATCGATAGGAGGAGAACATGGGCCAGGTTCGAGCGGTTTGAATAATCTCTCGAGGGGAATGTTCCTCTCCACTGAAAAGATGAAGATTCAGGCTCCTTTCCTTAGGGAGAAGGGTCCGATCGAGAAGCCGCTTAATCTCTTCTTCGATCAGATAGTCTTCGGGACCATAAAGGAAATAGACGGGATGAATCTCACCTTGATTTTTCATGGGATGGGTTTTTTACTTCCCTCATAGATATCGTATTCCAATAAGCGGCATTCAATATTACTATTGAAAAAAGGGATTCTCCTTTTGGTTCTCAGTCCGATCTTCTTGGCCAATTCAAAATTTCCAGTAAAGATATAGCCTTTGTAACCTATTCCCCGTTTCTTAAAAAAATCACCGATTCTCCGATAGGTCTCTTTAAGGTCTTCCTGGTCTCCCATCCGTTCGCCGTATTCGGGATTCATAATGATAACCCCACCTCCTGCAGGTAAAGGGGTTTCAGCGAAATCACAAACCCCGAATTCAATAAATCGTTCCACCCCTGCGGTCATGGCATTTCTCTTAGCTGCCTCCACGGCCTGCTGACTAATATCCGTGGCGATAATCCTCCCTCTTAAGAAATCCTTTGATTCGGCACGAACCCTCCTTTTCAAGGTCTTCCATGAGGATTCGTCAAATCCTTTGATATGCATAAAGCCAAAATTTTCTCTCAACAGATTAGGGGCCCTTCCTAATCCAATAAAGGCCCCTTCAATGGCCAGGGTTCCACTACCACACATTGGATTGATCAAATGGGTCTCCCCTTTCCAGCCTGTAGCCAGGATGAGCGCAGCAGCAAGGGTCTCTTGAAGAGGGGCCTTCAGAGGATGGGTTCGATACCCTCTCTTGGAAAGAGGTTCTCCGGAGGTATCAATGAAGAGCTGGCAACGATCTCCTCTCCAATAGAGATGGATCACACTTTTGTCTCTTCTGGGACCGGAATCTGGCCTTCGCCCATATTTCTCTCTCAATCGGTCGACAATGGCATCCTTCCCTCGCACATTGGCAAACCTGGAATCCCGGATGGTAGGATTTTCTACGGTAGAGGTTAGACAAACATATCCCTCCTCGGGGAGATAGGTCTCCCATGGAAATTCAAAAAGATTTCGATAAAGCTCTTCCGAATCTCTGGCCCGAAACTCATGGATAAGGAAAAGAACCCTTTGGGCAGTCCTCAGAAGAAGATTCAATCTCATCGTATCCGTTCCGTAACCCTCAGTCTCGATGTGGGCCAATCCTTCCGAGAGAACAGGAAACCCCATGGAAAGGAGCTCTTCCTTTAAAAAAGAAGGGAGTCCTTTTGCGCAGGTAATGGCAATTCTGCTCTTTTTCTCCCAAAAAGGCATACCCTCACCCATTCAACATACATTTAATTGAATGGTATTCTTCTGTCAATCCCCAATTTGCCACTTTCCAAATCCACCTTCACCTGATATACTTAAATATCCTTTCAGGAAAGGAGGTAAAGAAAAGTCATTGAGATGAGAAATACGGCTCTTCTTGAATTGGTAAGAGAACTGCTTATTTCTGAAGTCGCTTTTCAAGAGCTTTTTAAAAAGTACCGACATGGAAAACTTCGATTTTCAGACATCGCCTCATGGGTGGATGATCAGGGTCACAGTCTCCTTTTCCGTCTAAAAGAACTCAGTCACAGACTTTTTAGAAACCGAAATAAAAAAGCCTTCCGCGATGAGGAGGGACTTCTTGATCTGGTCATTGGATCGATCTTTCATGAAGCCATGAAATTAAGAGAAAATGTTTATCAACTGGAGATTTATCGACCCCAGTATCTCCAATATAAAACTCGGATGAAAAAGAGAGCGTATGAAAAAAATTATCTCCAGCAATTCGAACGAATTATAACCAGAGCGGAGGAGGGAGTCCTTGTAGGGATGGCCGAAACCCATTCCCTCTTCCATGATGCGATGGAACAGTTAATCGATCTCTTTAAAACCCATTCGAAGGACCCTTCTTGGGTTCGATTTCTGGTCGATCATCAAAATTTACTAAAAAAAATCTATGGGTCCAAAAAGACCAAAGAGATTTTTCAAACGATGTTTGAAAATGGGATCTCAGAGGCTTATCGATTAGCAGGTCAGAGTTATCTTGAGAGCGAACACTACGATCTTTCCTCTTACTATTTTTCAAAAGCCCTCAGATCAGGATCCCCAAAAACCGAGATTCCTTTCCTTCTCCATTTTAGCCAGGGAATGGATGCCTATTTCAAGAACGCCTATTCCAAAGTCATTGCGATATGGGAAGGACTCCTTCGCTCCCCCATTCATAAAGGCTTTAAAAAAATATATATTAAAAAAATGGAAGAGGTCTGCAGAAAAATAATCAATGAATTGGAAGAAGAGAAGCGATCTCCCTTGGCCAGAAAGGCTAAGGCTCTTGCTGATCAAATGTCAAAAATGTTAAGATTAATTTGATTAATATATAAGGAGTTTCGGAATGCCTATCTACGAATATCATTGTGATATCTGTGGCCATGAATTTGAAAAGTTAGTTTTCAACTCCTCTGAGACCATTTTATGCCCAAAGTGTAATGGACAAAGGGTTAACCGGCTGCTTTCTACTTTCGCTTTCTCAAGCGGAGGAAAATTTAAGAGTACCGCCAGCTCTTCCTGTAGCGGTTGCTCAGCCACCTCCTGCTCTTCCTGCAGCTCGAAATAGAAGTAAAAGATATGAGGACCCAAGCTTGAAGATCCCTCTTCGACCCTAAGAGCATCAGAGGTTGGTTAAATGTCTCCTTGCCTCCATCTCCTCTTTTAATCGACCATCCTTCTCGATCGCCCTCAAGGATTCATCGATCATTCGAATCAGGGATATCTTTTCTTCAGGAAGCTTCCCATAAAGGGGAACCAGGTTTGAGATATGGTCGCTTAAAAACTGGGAGGTGACCTCCAGCCCCTCGAGGAGGAGTCTGGTTTCTTTCAGAATCGTCTCAGGAGAGGGTAATTGAAATCGACCTTCCCTCATTGCCTCGAAGAGAGGAGAATTGGGTTGGGGGATGAAGGTTCGAATTCGGATGAAATGGGGATCGATCTGATTCAATACCTCCGCAGTCCTCTGGGCATGTTCCCTCCATCGATCCTCTCCCCCTATCCCTAAAAGGACGTAGAGGGAATACTCAAAGCCAATCTGTTTAGCCTTTCTCCCCGCCTCAATCATCTCTTCTGGAGTCGCCCCCTTTTGTATCTCCCTTAGAAGGATCGGATCTCCTGTTTCAAGACCCACGTGGAGTCGATTTAACCCTGCTCGAAAGATCTCCCCCAATTCCTCTTCGGACTTTCTCGCAATCGTTTTAGCCCTGGCGTAACTGGTCACTCTCTCAATTTGGGGAAAAGACTCATAGAGGGTCTTCAAAATGTTAACCAACGCTTCTGTTTTCACCACCAGGCTATTGGAATCTCCGATAAAGACGGTTTGTACCCTATCGCGATAGAGTTCCTTAGCCATCGCAATATCCTCTATCACTTCCTCCACAGGTCGAATTTCAAACTTAAGCCCTTTATACATCGAACAAAAGGTACATCGATTCCAGGGACATCCTCTTGTCACCCTTAAGAGGAGGCTATTCGCCTCACTGGGAGGTCGGTAAGGAGGAAAATCGTAGTTTCTTCTTCTTAATCCAAATCGTCCAAGGGTCATCTTTCCCCTCTCTTTGTCTCATTCGAGAAGACCTTGGTTAATAACACATCGTCACCGAGATTCCTTTCTCCTCAAACCTTCTTTTTAATTCTAACCCAACTTGGTGGAAATAATCATCTTCAAGATATCTTTCTAATCGAGCCTTCCGATAAAGGGAAGCCACCTTAAAGGTATAATTCATTCGGTCGATGAAGACCTCTTCCACCAATCCATCCAGCATCCTTACCAATTCAACGGGATTCGTGGGAAGGATGGGACCGATAAAGACATAAGTCTTAATCCCTTCTCTTGAAAGGATTTCCAGTGTTCTCACCCTCTCAAAGATAGAAGGGGAGCGAGGTTCAAAGAGTCTCCTTAACCCTTCATCATGGGTGGTAATAGTGATCCCGACCTCGATTTCCTTGAACTCCTTGAATAGGTCCACATCCCTCAAACAGAGAGTGGATCGTGTAAGGATATTCACGGGATAGTGATAACGAAGCAGCAACTCAAGGCATTTTCTTGTAATCCTGTACTCCCTCTCTATGGGTTGATAAGGATCGGTGACGGTGCTTATGGCCACGACCCCTCTTTTTGCCCTCTGGAGTTCTCGCTCCAATATTTGCGGGGCATTCACCTTGATGTCGATAAATTCTCCCCAAGGCTCCTGATGATTAGTAAATCGTCTCATAAAACTGGCATAACAATATCGACATCCATGCCCGCACCCCACATAAGGATTGATACAGTAATCGTAACCCGCAATGGCGGTTTTGGTAAGAAGGGTCTTAGAAAGGATCTCTTTCATCTTCATAGAACTATTATGGAGTCCACAGAGGAAGGATTCAAGGATAGATTGTTTATACGGGCAAATAAGGAGAGGGAGGGATTAGATCCCCTGGTTGTTTCAAAGAATAGAAGGGACCGCGATGGGAATAGATTTTCTGGAAGAAATCAAAAAGATCGATCTCTCCATTCTTGGCCTTCCGCCAGAGTTCATAAAGGTGGTGAGCGGTGATCAGGGCGATATTGGAACGGAAAAGGATTTCACCCAAATCTTTTGAGATATGGGTCATCTTTGCCCTTTCGGCGAGGGGGAGATGAATGTGAGTGCTCGCCACGATGAGCGATTTCTCTTTCTCTCTCTTCTCTTTTTCAAACTGGAGAGCCCTTAGAATTTTTGGATGGTTTTTATTGGCCTCCTTTTCATACCTGATTACCTGTAAACCAAAGGATTTAGAGGTATTCGGGATTTTGATAATCCGATCCACAAATTGGTAATCGATTCCAGGTGAGATCATAAATCCCAAATCTTTAAAGATGGAGTGAACCGCATCCAGCAATAACAATTCACTTTTAGGCCAGAGAAGGGTTTCAACCGTAAAGAAATCCTTCTCTTGAAGATTCATGGAGTCTGTCTTCGAAATCTTTTCCATCTCGGACTGTAAAAAATTTCTTCTCTCTTTCTCTTTCTCGGATCGTATCTTATCTATCCGACTGATGATGAGCATTGCAACGAGACAGGTGAGAGGGATAATGAGTCTTATTTGCTCCTCAAATTTTAAAGCGCTATAGATAGCCAAAACAGCAAAGAGAAGTTGCAACAGAGGTAGCACCATGATGAAATCTCCAAATATTTAATTTTTCAGCAATTTTTATACCAAATGTTGATGAAAAAATTTTTCTGTAATTTTAAGTAGTTAGTTAAAATCAAAAATCTTGATAGGAGTAATTGTGTAAAATTATTACACATTTTTAACGAAAATTGTCAATTTATAAGCAAATTCATCGCTCAGAGGTAGGAAATATGCCCGAGGGGGTAACGGGTAGATTAAAAAGGTCATGCTGAATTTAGTTCAGCATCTCACTCTTTTCTTCTGACGTATGAAACTCTTTTGGTTTTCTAACAAAAGGAAGGTTGTCCTCTAAGGGGATTTCACGCAAAAAGATACTCCACTAATCGATTAAGCATCTTTGCCCCTTTGACTTCGGTCTCAAAGAGAGGAACGATCGCTCGAACCTGGTCGCCAAATATTCTCCAGATCTCCTCCATATGTTCCTCTTGCATCTGAATCCGGTTGAGGACAAATTCAGCAGCGTCTTTACCAACCTGTTCTTTTTGAATCACCCCGTTCACAATGACTCCTCCCACAGGAATACCAAACTCATGGAACCAGTTGATAAATCGGGTGATCACCGCAATGGGGAGACTCTCTGGAAGAGTGACAAAAAAGAAGGCAGTGAGGTTGTTATTCGTTAAAAGTTTTTTGGCATGGGCCATCCGGTCTTTAAAATTTAAAAGATATTCTAAGAGAGGGTCCTTTTCCTCTTTTTTCGAAAAAGAAAGCATCTCCCTTAAAGATTTGGCTTCCTCCCGGCTTTTAAGCATCTTTTCTACCCAGAGGGAATAAACCTTGGACATCCCTAAAAGACGCCTGGCATTGGCCGTGGGAGCGGTATCAAAGACATAAAACTCGTATTCGTCTTTGAACATCAGATCCATCATGTTTTCAAACATGGCTGATTCTTCGAAGGCAGGATTCATGGTGGCCGATTCGATGAATTCATCAGCCTTGGTGGTAATATCAGCAAATTTCAAAAACCAATTAATCTTTTCCCGAATCTCCCGTTTTGAACGTTCTATTGTATCTCGGGTATCAATCTCAAAAGCATAACATTTCTCTTCATCACAGACTACCGCAGCCTTTCCAAAGACATCCTTTTCAAGAAGATTGGAAAGGCTATGGACTGGATTGGTAGAGGCAAGGAGAGTCTTCTTCCCCTGTTTTGCAGCCCAAAGAGCGGCTGCCCCTGCCATGACCGTCTTTCCAACTCCCCCTTTTCCCCCGAAAAAGATGTATTTTAATTGGGGATGGTCTTGCATAAACTTTACCATATTGACTTTAACTTGATTCACGTCCTCCTCCTTCCCCTCTCCCCCACCTTTAGAGGCGGGGAGGGAGGGGTTAAAATTCTCCAAACATCGCCTTGGCCATCTTCTCAATCATGGGAAGGCCAGTCACATCCCTTTCCATCTCCGGGACAGCCGCTAAGATCTGCTTCCCAAAAGTGGCCTCGATTACCTTTAGATAGTGTTCCTGCATCTCCAGACGATTCCTCAAATATTCCGGTATGTTTTGGTTTTTGAGACCTTGGGGAAGGACTCGATTCACAATATAGCCGCTCAAGGGAACGTCAAACTTAGCAAAGAGTTCGGCTGCTTTTAAGGTATCCTTGATCACCATCTCCTCTGCCGTGAGGACAAAAAAGAAGGCTGTCTTCTGTTTGTCGGTTAAGATGCTCGAAGACTTGTTGATCCGTTCCTTGATATAGAGAAGTTCATTCAGGATAGCATCCTCTTCCAGTTCCTTTTCTCGTTTAATGACAGCAGCGACCTGGTCATACTCTCTCATCTGTTCTCGAAGTCCGGTAATCTTATCAATCCAAGCATCATACACAGAGGCCATACTTAAATAGTAAAGGGCATGGCCCAGAGGGACTAAATCATAGATGTAATAATCATAGCCCCCTCTGACCACAATATCTACCACCTCATCAAAGATAGCACTCTCCTCCATGGCCGGCTCTGCAGCGGCAGCCTGGATATAACTTTCGATCTCTTCCGGGATCTTCTCCATCCCGTACATATCCAGAATCTTCTGCCTGATCTCCTGTTGATACTCTTTGACCCGACGGTCCGCATCAATCTCCTGGGCATAGAGATTCGGAATAATTTCTGTAGGCCCCTTACCAAAGATATCCCTTTCAAAGATATCGGTGAGGGACGCCTGGGGATCGACTGAAAAGACCAAGACCTTCTTCCCCTTCTTGGCTAAATAATAAGCCGTAGCCGCTGAAAAAGTGGTCTTTCCTAAACCTCCTTTTCCCCCAAACATGATGTATCGCCGATCCGGAAATTTTTCAAAAATATCTGCTAATGAAATGGGAATCACCTCCTCTTTAGGTCTATCTGGTCTATCTTGTTCATTTTGTCTATTTGGTTTATCTGGTTAGCCACCTAAAATCTTTATTTAACGAAATGAACCCGATAAACGAAATAAACTAAAGAACCAATTTAGGCAAGGGCATCGGTTAGATCTTTTTCTCTCAGCATCCTTCTTTTCCAAGTAGAAATTTGAGGAACGACATAAGGGAGCAGTCTTAAGGAGTAGTAGGGTGGAAGGATAGGAACACCTAACATGTC
>CAZMWF010000007.1:0-14517 GCA_964570075.1 uncultured Syntrophaceae bacterium
TCCTCGCAACCCGATCTCACGGGAGATAGGAAAAATGAGTTCAGAGGTTGCAACAAGCATCTTCTCTGCACCCAAAGGCTCCTTATTTTCATCATAAGGCCCTGCCATCCCGTATTCAAAGCCCCTAATCGTATAGAGTCCCCCTACAAAGAATTTTTCATAGATAGGGGTCTTCTTTCCTCCATAGGACTCAATGACGCCTGCTTTCCCTCGAAGATTGAGAACCAGGTTCCAGGGAAGAGGAAAGTACCAACTGGTTGATCCTGTGATCTTAAAAAAGGTGTTATCTCCACCTAAGATTCCCCCTGCATTCTCGAGAGTAAGGTTATGGCGTCCTCCTTTGGTGGGATTAAAATAATCGTTTCGTGTATCCATCGTAAGGCCGATCGAGAGAGAGCTGGTGAGTCTATCTCCTTCCTGCTCTTTAATATAGCGGGAGGCATCTTCCGTCACATCGTGAACCTTAACTCTCTCTAATTTGTACACCCCATCAGCCCGAAGGGTCTCAGAGAGCTCCTTTCCTCCCCGAATCGCCCCTCCTGTAATTCGATAAGAGTAGGTGTCGAGATCTCGGTTTTCATGATAAAGGTCGATGCCTGCAGAATATCGGGTTCCGAGAAAATAGGGATCGGTGAAACTGAGTCTAAACTCTTCAGAGATCGAACCGAGAGTAAATTTTAGGACCCCATGGTAGCCAAGGCCAAAAAGGTTTCGATCCGAGATGGAGGCAGTCCCAACGACCTTCTCAATCGAACTATATCCCAGCCCGAAGCTCAAAGCCCCCGTAGGGGCTTCCTCTACCTTGATATCCAGGTTCACCTTCTCCTCCGTACTCCCTCGGCTGGTCGTAAACTCCACCTCTTTAAAATACCCGGTCCTCTTCAATCGATCCCGACTCTTATTCATCTGGGAGGCATTGTAGAGCTCTCCTTCCGCGACGAGAAGCTCCCGCCGGATCACCTTGTCTCGGGTCTTCGTGTTACCCGAAATCTCGATCTTTTCGTAAGAGACAAGCTTCTTCTTATCAATTTCAAAAGTGAGATGAACAAGGTGTCTCTTTGGGTCCGTCGTGGTATGAGGGGTGATATCGACATGGGCATATCCTTGATTGGCAAACTTTTCGATCAGGGTCTGGATGTCCTTCCGAATCGCAGTCGTACTGTAGATATCATCCCGTTTGATTTGAATGGAACGGAAAAGATCCTCTCGGGTGGTCAGGACGTCTCCCCGGAAATCGATGTCTCCAAAATGGTATTGAGGACCTTCATCAATCTCGATCTCAATCCGTATCCTTCGGGGATCTCCAAGATCAAGCTTGGGCTCCGAGATTTTGACCTCGAGAAATCCGTGGTCGATATAGTAGGCATTAAGAAGCTGAATGTCATTCTTAAGGACATCCTCATCGAGGATCCCTCTCTTGGTGATGAGAGAAAAGATATTTCTCTGTTTGGTCGACATGAGCTTTTTGAGATCAGAGGTTTTAATCTTTCGGTTTCCTTTAAAAAGAATCTTTTTGATATACCCCTTGGGTCCTTCGGTAATCTCAAAGATCACCACGGCCTCATTGGTCTCCAGATACTCCACCCGGTGCTCCAGTCGGACTCCATAATACCCCTTTGAAAAATAGAGTTTTCGAATCTGCTCCTCATTCTCTTTTACCTTTTCAAGATTGAGGATGGAGCGAGGAGCAAGGGTAAGTTTCTCCTTGATATCCTCTAATTTAATCTTTTGATTCCCGACAATTCTAATCTCCCGGATCGAAGGCTTTTCGACCACCACAAAGATCACTTCTTTCCCTTGGGGAGTCGATTTGATATCCACTTGAACGTCGGAGAAATAACCCAATCCATAGATCGCCTTCAGATCCTCCCGTACCTGATCCGTTGAGAAGGGTCCTCCTTCCTTACTTTTTACTGCTCCTCGGATGACCCCTTCCTCCACCTTTACATTTCCAAGGATAATGACTCTAAAGATCTTCTCCTCTTGAGCCCTTCCAATGGAAAAAAGGAGGAAAAAAAAGATGAAAACCAGTAGAATTCTCTTTATCATTTGACTTAAATTAGAAAAACTCTTCCCTTGGGACTTTGCCTTCCCTCTATTCAAGAGTAAAAATATTCTCTTCCATAGCAGATCCCGTTCATTTTGTAAATAGGTTGTTCTGTAACCCCTCCCTTATTTGGTGAAAGGGTCCAACCCTATCACCTCTTGACCCATTGCTCTTATTGTTGTTGGCCCTACAAAAAAGCAGTGACTCTCCCATCCACTAAATGGATCTGTCTCGGAAGCGCTTCGGCCAGTTTTGGATTATGGGTAACGATAATCAGGGTTACCCCTTTCTCCCGATTGAGTTCTCGAAGGAGATTAAAAATCGATTCCCCTGTTTTTGTATCTAAATTCCCGGTTGGCTCATCTGCCAGAAGGACCTTCGGCTCTAAGACGAGGGCCCTCGCAACGGCCACTCGCTGTTGTTCTCCTCCGGAAAGCTCCCCGGGTTTATGAGTGAGACGGTCTCTCAATCCTACCGTCGTCAGGATCGCTTCGGCTCGAAGCGAAGCCTCTTTCTTAGCCATCCCCTGGATGAGGCAGGGCATCATTGTATTCTCGAGGGCGTTGAATTCAGGAAGAAGGTGATGAAACTGAAAGACAAATCCAATCTCTCGATTCCGGAAATGGGCGAGCTCCTTCTCCCCCAACGTAAAGATATCCTTTCCTTCATAAAAGACCTTCCCTGAGGTGGGGCGATCGATAGTCCCTAAGATATGGAGGAGGGTTGTCTTTCCAGCTCCGGAGGCTCCCACAATGGCCGCGCTCTCTCCTTGATAAAAGGTAAGATCGATTCCCTTTAGGACTTCCACCCGTTTAGGCCCATTGCCAAAGGATTTATAGAGCTGTTCCACTCGAATCAGCTCCTTCATACCCCGGCCTCCTTAGCCCTCTCGCCCACCTTTCGGGAAAGGGCCTCTTTCATCCGAATTAAACGTTCGGAAGAGAGTTCCTTAGCCGTCAGTTGAAGTTTAGGAAACCGGGAAACAAGGTCATCGAAATCTTTTTTGGACAATTCAAGCAGTTCGGTCTCTCTAACGGTCTTTGCAAAGGCCATTCGAGGGGTGTTGAATAACACACCAATCTCTCCAAAGAGATTGCCACTTCCTAATCTTCCCAGAGTGGTTCTTCTCCCATTGGCATCTTGGGTGAAGATTTCTACCTCTCCTCTTTTGATCACATAAAGGGAAGAGGAAACCTCTCCTCCTTTGAAGATGAGGGTTTCAGGAGGAAGAGTCTTAAGCCGAAACCTCTTTCCTACGACCTCTCGTTCCTTCGGATCTAAGGAAGAGAATAAAGGAGAAAGGGCCAGAATAAGATCTAAGACCTTTTTTCTGTAGAATTCATGGAGGACCTCTCTGATTCGGGGATGGAGTCTGAGGAGCTCTTCCAAATCGGCCCGCGGGATCTCAAGAATTTCACAATCGGTCTTGGCTTTAACCTTTGCATGTCTCTTCCGATCCAGAAAGAAACCAAACTCACCAAACCACTCCCCCTCTTTGAGATCCTGAATCCAAACGTCTCTTCCTTTTGGATCCCTTTTTGAGACCGTCACTTCCCCCCTGGAAAGAATCATGAGGGAATCTCCCTCCTCCCCTTCCTCGCAGAGGATCTCTCCCTTTCGAAAGGTCCGGATTTGGAGACGATCCAGAAGGCTCTGAAGCTCATCTCCCTTTAACTCAGAGAGAAGAGGGATGAAGGGGAGGGAGGAAAAACTTTTCTTCTCCCTCTGGATCCTCTCGCGATAGAGTTGGGCCAGGCGTTGATTGACTTCCTTCGCCTCTGGGTCAAGTCTCAAGAGAATTTTATTTATAGAGATAGCCTCGAGAAGAAACCCATCTTTAGCATAAGCCTCTCCGACTTCCCGGTAGACCGAAATGGCCTCTTCCCTCTTTCCTAACCGTTCCAAAAGTTCAGCCACCTTCACTCGCGAACGAAGATCTCCTGGATTCTGATCGCATATCCTTCGAAAGAGGGTTAAGGCCTTTTCCCATTGTCCTCGATAGAGGGCCTGAAAGGCTTCCTCCCTGAGGGTTCCTTTTTCCCTATTCATAACGTAATGCCTCAGCAGGATCGAGTCGAGATGCCCTCCAAGAAGGGTAGAGAGTGGCGAGCAAACTGATTAGAATGGCCGTAGTGACGATCAAGAAGACATCAAGAGGGTTGACCTGAGAAGGAAGTTTATCAATATAATAGACATCGCTTGCTAAAATCTTAAATCCAAATAGGTGCTCTACAAAATCGGTGATCTTTTCCAAATTAAATGCTGCTCCGAGCCCTAAAAGGGTGCCCAGGAAGGTCCCCACCACCCCGATCACACCTCCCTCAATCATAAAGATCTTTAAGATCCCTCTCGAAGAGGCTCCCATCGATTTGAGAATCGCAATATCCTTGTTCTTCTCCATCACGACCATAATGAGGGTGGAGATGATGTTAAAGGCGGCGACCAGAACAATGAGGACAAGGATGATAAACATGGCAATCTTTTCTAATTTTAGAGCGGAAAAGAGATTCCGATTCATCTCCATCCAATCCTTGGTCCAGAAGGGAAACCCTAATCTCTTACGAATCTCTCTGGCAATCTCCTTCACCTTATAGATATCCTTCGTCTTGACTTCGATCCCTGTGACCCGGGATCCCATACTAAAAAATTTCTGTGCACTTTCAAGAGAGATGTAGGCCATCGTGTTATCATACTCATACATCCCTGAGTAGAAGATCCCTTTCACCTGAAATCGCTTCATCTTCGGCATCATCCCCATTGGGGTCATGGTTCCCAAGGGAGTGATGACCTGAATGGAATCCTCCAGAGAAAGGCCAAGGTGTTTGGCTAACTCCACTCCAAGAATGATTCCTGGAGGTTCTCCCTCCTTCTCCCCTTTCAGGTCCTCAAGACGACCTGATTTTAAATTACGTGCAAGGTCTGTGACTCTACCTACCCTTTCAGGATCGACCCCTTTAAGAACCACTCCTGAAACTCCTGATTCTGAAGAGAGCATCACCTGACTAAAAATGAATGGGGCAGCAGAAAGAACCCCTTTCACTTCCTCCACTTTCTTAATGACCTCTTCAGGATGGTCCATTCCTTGATCGCTCGCCTTGAGAACGACCAGATGGGCTTGGGTCCCCAAGATCTTCTCTTTTAAGGTCTTCTCAAAACCGCTCATCACGGCAAGAACGATAATCAGCGCCATCACCCCCACCATCACCCCAACAATAGAGATGACCGTGATAATAGAGATGAAGGTCTGCTTTCGTTTTGCCTTAAGGTATCTCAGGCCGATGAACCACTCATATCTCATGAAGGCTACCTCTCGGGTCGAAGCAAAGGAAAGAAGATGACATCTCGAATGGAAGGAGAGTCCGTAAGGATCATGACCAAACGGTCAATCCCGATCCCTTCCCCTGCTGTTGGAGGCATTCCAAATTCAAGGGCAAGGAGGAAGTCTTCATCCAGTAGAAGGGACGCATCCACCTCTTCTCCTCTCTCGCTGATCTGTCTAAGAAAACGCTCTCTCTGGTCAATAGGATCGTTCAGTTCCGAAAAACCATTGGCTATCTCCCTTCCTGCAATAAAGAGTTCGAATCGATCTACGAGGTCTGGATTCTCTTCGTTTCTTCTCGAAAGAGGAGAGACGGCTGTAGGATAATGGGTGACAAAGGTGGGCTGATAAAGATGAGGCTCTACCAACTCCTTAAAGAGATCAGCTAAAACCCTACCATGGGATGTTCCTTTCTTTAGCTCCAAATGAAGGCCTTTAGCCACCTCAATGGCTTTTGAGGGCTCTCGTAATACCTCAGGGGGAAGTCCTCCGATCTCTATGAGAGAATCCTCAAATCGAACCCTCTTCCAGGGCGGAGTAAAATCCACCTGTTTTCCCTGGTATGGGATAGAGAATTGACCGTAGATCTCTTTGACAAGAGAGCAGATCAGCTCCTCTGTCATCTCCATCATCTCAAGATAGGTCGCATAACTCTGATAGAATTCGAGCATGGTAAATTCGGGATTATGGAGTGTGGAAATCCCCTCGTTTCGGAAACTTCGATTAATCTCAAAGATTCTCTCCAATCCTCCAATGACTAACCGTTTCAGATAAAGTTCAGGGGCAATCCTCAGATAGAGCTCCATATCGAGGGCATTATGGTAGGTTTTAAAAGGCTTTGCCGTCGCCCCTCCAGGTATGGGATGAAGCATGGGGGTTTCCACTTCGTAGAACCCACGGGCCGTAAAAAACTCCCGAATTCTCTGAATGATCTGGATTCTCTTTAAAAAGACCTCTTTGGTTCGTGGATTAGCGATCAGATCTAAATATCGCTGTCGATAGCGTGTCTCTACGTCGGTTAAACCATGCCATTTTTCGGGAAGAGGACGAAGGGATTTGACGAGGAGTCGAAATCGATGGACCTGGAGAGTGAGCTCCCCTGTTCTGGTTCTAAAGGGTCTTCCTTCCAATCCAATGTAGTCTCCGATATCAAACCGCTTAAAGAACTGGAAACTCTCTTCCCCCAAAATATTTTTCTGGAAGTAGGCTTGAATCTTCCCTTCCCGGTCTTGGATGTGGATAAAAGCGGCCTTCCCAAAATCTCGAATGGCCATAATCCGTCCAGCGAGGGAGAAACTCTCTTCGAATTTCTGGAGATCCTCATTGGAGAGAGAACCACAACGCTCAAAGACTTCTTTCGATGTATGGGAAACCTTAAAATCATTGGGGAAAGGGTTGATCCCTTCCTTCTTTAAGAGTTGAAGCTTCCGGACCCTCTGCTCCAAAAGGTCGCTCATTTCATCCATCGATTCTCCATACTCCTTAAATGCAAAAAAGGAATGTAAGATTGAGGAGTTATCCTATTATTTTGGACTATTTAACCTAACCCATTTTCCCCCCTCCGTCAAGTTAGAGAATAGATTTTCTATACTCTGTCACTCAGTTGGAGGAAGGGTCCGAGAGGGATCGTAGAGAAAATCTTGGAGCGGTAACTTTAAATGGCTCTTATGGTGGGTTTGAGATTCTATAATATCTCTATCTCTTCCAGTTGGCGCTCTTTGGTCTTGAGAACCATTTTATCTCTCTTTGCCCCTTCGACCATTTCCCGTGCAATCAAAGCAGCACCGAGGGCTCCCGTGATCAAGGGTTCCTCCGGAACGATGAGTTTTTCTCCTAAAACCTCAGAAAGGGCCCGAAGAAGGCCCCTATTTTTCCCTCCCCCTCCAGTGACCACAATTTCCTTCTCAATTTTCAATCGACTGACCATCCTCCCAATTCTCTCTGCCAAGGAGGAGTGGATCCCTGCAAGTAAATCAGAAAGAGGAACGCCCTGAGCTAAACTCGCAGCGACTTCTTGCTGAGCCCATATCGTACAGATATTGCTGATCTTTGCAGGATGACGGCTTTGAAGAGAGAGCTCTCCAACTTCTTTTAGAGAGATTCCAAGAGTATCGGCAATGACTTCAATAAAACGACCACTCCCGGCCGCACACTTATCATTCATCACAAAATCAAGGACTTTGCCACTGCGGTCAATCTTGATCCCTTTAGAATCCTGACCCCCAATATCAATAATGGTCCTGGCTTCAGGGATGAGATAGCTCACCCCTTTTGCATGGCAGGTGATCTCTGTAACCTGACGATCAGAAAACGGGACATTGATTCTCCCGTAGCCGGTAGAGACGATATATTGGATTTCGGAAAAAGGAAGGCGGGCTTTCTTCAAAGCCTCCTCCATGACCTTATTGGCCAGACGACGTTGTTCGGGGCCGGTGGGTCCGATAACGAAGGTGAGGATCCCATCCTTTAGGATGACCACCTTTGTCATGGTGGAACCAATATCAATCCCTGCAAAGTAGGAGGTCAATGGTCTCGCTCGATGAAATTCCGAAATCTAATAGGCCCTGTTGACCCGATAGGACTCCAGGGTTTCAATAAAGGCATCGATCTTATTTCGGGTATCCACTTCGGAATAAGAAGTAATATCGATAATATCACTTTCTAAAATCAAGGAGGGGAGCTCCTTCATTACCACCTCTTTTTTCCCATCTTTTCCCACGACATAGAGGGGGATCGGCTTATAGATCTTTCCCAGTTGATGGAGTTGCCAGATGAGACCGACGTGCCAGGTTCGACAGGAGAAGGCCTCGTGCATGACGATTCCGTCGATCTTATATTCTTCGATCCAGTTGATCAACCGCTCTACATCCGGTTCAGAGCCAGGTCTCTTTCTGGCCTTGTCGTACCAGAAAGTCCAATACCCGAGCCATCTCCAGGCGAGATGTTCAATAGGGTCCCTTGTCTCGGGAATATCCATCTCATAAAGAGGAGCAACCATTCGATAGGTTGTCTCCACAGGAAAGGAAGCCCCCTTGCTGTTAAAATAATTGAAGTCATTCAAGGCATACCAGGCGGGTAATCCCCCTCCCCACATGAGCCGATACTTCTCATTTTCGACCTCTCCCTCCCCTCTCGCAATCTTTTCTTCCAGCTCCTTTTTGAGTTCGACAAAGAAATCATAGGCCTTCTGAGTCGCCATCATAAAACAGATCGGAACCATGGTATTCATCGCATCTCCTGTCCCCATAGGGCAAGGAACGGCTTTACGAAGTCGATAGGTTTCATCGATAAGATTCCAGGTTCGGTCACTCAAATCGACCAGCTCCCGGAGTCGATCATAATCCATCTTCTTTTTAGTCTGCTCTTCCACAAAAGCCACCAATCCCCTCAATTGCTTCACGATATATTTATGGTAATATCCCCAGACCTCTCGATGATCCTGATCTCTTTGAAAAAGCGGGTAGGGAAGATCGATATTATAGATGGGAACATCCGGCATAAATTGTTGAGAGGCTTGATACCATTTTGACCGCGGATCGCAGAGTATCTGCCCACTGGAGATCATAAAATCAGGTCTCGCCATCCCTCCCCAGGGGGAATCTGGAGGCATCTCGCCCAATTCCTCTCTCCACTGATCAAACCCAATTCCACAAAGGGCGTAGGTACATAACGAACGGGAGAGTCCTAAGGATTCTGCCCTCTGAAGGAACCTCTCTGCATCTCGCTTCGCACCGCAGACCCCGGCAAAATTCTCTGTCCAGATCGGAATGACATCCATGGCCCGAAGGATCTCCTCGTGATGGCAGACGATAAACGTATAGGCCAATTTCTGCTTTCCTTCGGCTCGTGCTTTGAGTGTCTCGGTAATAAACTCCTTCACCAGGGGACCAATCGATGCAGCCGCTTTCGTGGCGGTCATTCTCTTTCTGGGTTTTACCTCTTTTTGCTGCTCGGTCATGGTTAAACCTCCTTTTTCTTCTTACCCACCGATCATCTCCAGAAAGGCTTGAATCCTTGTCCTCAGCTGGCCCAGGTTTCCTGCGGAATAGGTATCCTCCAGATGAAGCATTGGAACATGGATGAACTCGTAATAGGCCTTTCTTGCAGGGACCTCAAATCCAAAAGGGTCACAGTATTTGTAGACATAGAGGATGGCCCCATCGACTCGAAACTCCTTGGCATATGCCCCGATATCACCAAATCGGCTTGCTATATCACCTTCAAACGTTCCGGCCTTGTTGGCTCGATAGGTCTTTGGACAGTTCAGCTTATCCAGATAGCGACGAGAGAGGGCACGGATAGGATCTCCGGATTCTTCTGTTTTTGGAAAGGAATCTCTTGTGCCATTGCAGATGGTATCGGCTACCACATTTCCTCCCAATTCCTCGACCAGCTTGACCAGTTCGATATGATCGATACAGGCCCCATCGATCAAAATCCTTGGACCTTTGATGAGAGGAGAGGCATTCCTTCCTTTTACCGCTTTGATCACTCGATCGAACCATCCGTTCGACTCATCCACGGGAAGGCCTGAGCCGACGGTCAAGGCCATCATCAATTCCGTGCCTGAGAGGAGAGGGGGATCGCTCTTTCTCAGTTCGTAGAGGGTTCTGATTTTTTCTCTATTTTGATTGTAGAGCTGGATGGCCTTCAAAAGATCCTCTTCTTCGATGGGCTCACCCATCAATCTCTCAAGACTTCTTTTGAAATTTTTCAATTCCTCTTCGAAGAACTCGAACGAGGATTCTTCGCAGACGGTGGGAACATTGACAAAATGAAAATAGGAATAAGGAAGGGAATAGCTCCAGACGCTATAACTTCTGACCATGCTGTCACAGGCATGAGGAATGACCAATCCCGAGAGGAACTCGTATCTTCCTTTAATCGAAAGATCGAAACAACTTCGATAATAGGGGCAGACAATGGTTTCAAGGAGTGTATCTCCGAGAGTGATGGGTTCCTGAATATTCCCTCTGACTCGAAAGGGAATCGCTCCAGAAGCCGTAATCATCTCCAAGGGAACAAAGGAGCATACGTAACCAATCACCTTTCGACCTTCATCTCTGAGCTGTCTTGCCCTTGACCCATATTGATTAAATTGGTTCTCGATCATAGAATAAACTTCGTCTATTTTCATCGATTCTCCCCTTCTTCTAAAGTCTTTCTAATTGGAAACCATTTCACTTGGATCCTTGACCTCTTGAATCATTCTCTCTTGCCAGAAGGGCGGCACCTAATGCAGCGACCATATGGGGTTGAGGAGGAACAACGACTTCGTAGCCTGAAACTTCCTGAAAGGCTTGAACCAACCCCACATCCCTTGCTCCGCCTCCTACCAGAGCAATCTCTTTCTCTATCCCCACTCTTTCCATCAGGCTATAGATCTGAGCGGCAAGGGCTCGATGAAGCCCGGCCAGTAGATCTTCTTTCTTTTCTCCTTCAGCGATTCTTGAAATGGCCTCTGATTCCGAGAAGACAGCGCAACCGGTGTGAAAATCCACCCTCTTTTTAGACCGGAGCGACAATTCCCCTATCTCTTCGACCTGGATTTGTAGCACTTTTGCCATGACCAGAAGGATTCGGCCACTGCCTCCTGCACATTTTCCACTCAAAAGAAAGTTGTGGATTCCTCCTCTCCCATCGATCCGAACAATCTTGGTATAAAGATCCCCAATATCCACCACAGTCCTCACGAAGGGAAAAATGGAAGCCACTCCCTTAGCCAAGCATAAAATATCAGTTTTAATCTCCTTCGCATAGGGTACGAGTTGAGCACCAAATCCAGTGGCTACAGTCCAGGAGATCTCACTTTCTCTCCTTTCGGACCGAAGAAGCAACTCCTCTTTAATCTTTTCCGCTGTAGCTTTGAAGTCACCCCGAGAGAGGCAATCAAAGGAAGCTAAGGAGTCATGATGATTCAGGCAAACCCCCTTGGAACTGTATGAACCAATATCAATCCCTAAATATATCCTCCTCTCCTCCTTCATTTAATCTTAAAGGCCTCTTCCATCCCAATATACTTCTTTCGAAGTTTAGGTTTTTCGATCTTTCCCGTCGGATTACGTGGGACCTCCCCAAAAATGACCTTTCGCGGCCGTTTATATTTTGGGAGTTGTTCACAGAATCTCAAGACTTCCTCTTCGGTAAGAGTTTTCCCAGGGGCGACCTCGATGATGACCCCCACGATCTCCCCTAATCGCTCATCAGGAAATCCAATGGCCGCCACATCCTTCACCCCGGGCAAGGTGTGAAGGAAATCTTCTACTTCAACAGGGAAAACATTTTCTCCTCCACAGATGATCAGGTCCTTTTTCCGATCGACGAGATAAATAAATCCTTCTTCATCCTTTCTCGCCATGTCTCCTGTATAAAGCCAGCCATTTCGGATGGTTTTTGCCGTAGCCTCGGGATTTTTGTAATATTCCTTCATGACCCCATCACCACGGACCACTAACTCTCCGACCTCTCCCTGACGGACATCCCTCCCTTCTTCGTCCACAATCCTGGCTTCCCAGTTAAAACCCGGCAGTCCAATGGCACCCACCTTATGCTCGTTCTCTATCCCGAGATGCACACACCCAGGTCCGGTCGATTCACTCAATCCATAATTGGTATCATAAGCCATATTGGGAAAATACTCTTTCCAGTGTTTAACCAAAGAAGGAGGAACTGGCTGGGCGCCAATATGCATCAGCCTCCACTGTTTGAGGTCGTAATCCTTCAATTTAATTTCACCGCTATCGATTTTTAACAGAATATCCTGAGCCCATGGGACCAAAAGAAAAATGATCGTTCCTTTCTCTTCATGAATGGCTTCAAGAATATATTCCGGGGTCACTCCTTTCAGGATGACGGCCTTCCCACCCACTATAAAACTTCCAAACCAGTGCATCTTCGCCCCGGTGTGATAGAGGGGAGGAATAAGAATAAAGTTGTCCCTTCGGGTCTGAAAATGGTGATGATTCTCCGTGATGCAGGCGCAAACCATATTCTTATGGGTCAGAAGGATAGGCTTGGGCTGTCCGGTCGTCCCTGAAGTAAAATAAAGACCACAAGGATCATGATAAGTGATCGGAACATTACACGGGGTAGAGGGAGCTCGATCAAGAGCCCTCTCAAAAGACTCTGCGAAACCTGGGACATCCTTTCCAACAAAGAAATAATGCTTGATCGTAGGGAGATCGTCTTTAATTTCGGTCACTCGATCAATAAATTCCTCTCCAAATATCATAGCCTTGGGTTCAGCCACTTCACAACAATATTTAATATCATTCCCGGTAAAACGAAAATTGAGTGGCACAGCCCAGGCCCCTGTTCGAATGATACCGAAATAGGCAATGAGCCAATCGATGGAATTCATCATGAGATGGATCACTTTATCACCCTTCCCAATCCCTCTCTCCATCAAGGCATTAGCAAAACGATTGGCCCTTTCATCGAATTGCCTCCAAGTCATCTCTTTTCTCTTCCCTTCGGC
The DNA here is from genome assembly GCA_964570075.1 of uncultured Syntrophaceae bacterium. Classification (GTDB taxonomy): domain Bacteria; phylum Desulfobacterota; class BSN033; order BSN033; family UBA1163; genus CALIBK01. The sequence continues at coordinate 12,844 of CAZMWF010000007.1, forward strand.
TGGGGCCCTCTCCACAAGAGCCACCTCATTGGGATAGAGCCTTGCATTTCTGGCCAGGATCTCTCCAATATGAATATCCATAGGAGTTCTCATCCCTCCTCTTTCAGTGCAATTTTTCACAAACAATGAATTTTTAATAGGCGACCCATGTCGCCTCTCTTCTTCTCCTCACCCCTCACTCCTTACTCCTAACTCCTCACTCCTCACTCCTCACTTTTAATAGCTATAGCCACCGCTTTCGTCTCTTATAAGCCTTTACGTCTTTATAAGATTTCAGGGCTCCAGAGGTTGCTGTACCAAGGTAAAACTCCTTCACATCAGGATTCTCCCTCAACTTCGCCGCCTCATCTTCCATCACAATCTTTCCGTTCTCCATCACGTAACCGTAGTGGGCAATCTGAAGGGCCATATTGGCATTCTGCTCCACCAGCATGATCGTCGTCCCCTGTTCTTCATTGATCCTCTTTACGATTTCGAAGATCTCTCTCACCAGAAAAGGGGCCAGTCCCAGAGAGGGCTCATCCAGGAGAAGAAGTTTTGGTTGAGCCATCAAGGCTCGACCCATGACCAACATCTGAAGCTCTCCCCCACTGCAGTAGCCGGCCAATCGATTCTTCCGAGCCACAAGGGGTTGAAAATAATGATAGACCAATTCAAGATCCTTTTTATATGGCTTTCCCCATCGAGTCGCCGTTCCAACCCTCAAGTTTTCCTCAACGGTCAGGTACTTAAAGGGTTGGCGACCTTCGAGAACCTGAATGATCCCTAAACGGGTGATCTCTTCTGGAGAGGAGTTGTGAATCGGACGGCCTTGATAGATGATACTTCCTTCCGTGACCTTCCCGTTTTCAGGTTTAAGGAGCCCTGAGATAGCCTTCAGTGTAGTGGTTTTTCCTGCCCCATTACTTCCCAGCAGAGAAACAATCTGACCCTTTTTGATCTCAAGGGAGACTCCTTTAAGCACCTGAATCACATCGGAGTAGACCACACTGATATTATTGATCTGAAGAAGAAGGTTGTCTTCCATTGTCTCATTCACCGCCTTTTCTATTCTTAATATGAGAATGGCCAGAGTTTAAAGCTTGACTTCACGATTCGCCAAACCTCTGCCAATCCTCGTGGTTCAAAAATGATAAAAAGCACGATGGCCAATCCAAAAATGAATTCCCGAAGAGGGGCAATGGTCAGGGCCACTTTAGTCAATGCGCCGATATTCATAAAAAACCCTGTAGCATGGCTTAAAATTTCATTTAAAGAGGTAATGAAAATCGCCCCAAATACGGAACCCGGGATACTTCCTAAACCACCGATAATAATCATAGCGATATATTCTACAGAGAGCATCAGGGTATAGGGTTCGGGAGTAATGCTTCCAATGTAGAAGGCAGCCAGACCACCTGCAAAACCCGCATAGAAGGAACTAATAGCAAAAGAGAGAAGTTTATATCGAAAGATTGGAATGCCCATTCCCTCGGCGGCTCGGTCATTGTCCCGAATCGCAATAAAAGCCCGTCCATATCGGGTCCGCATGAGATTGACCGCGATCCAGGTCAGGACTACGAAACAGACAAAGATGATGTAATAAAAGGATCGGTCCCCTTTCACATCGATCCCGAAGAGGGTCGCTCGCGGAAGCATGATTCCCGCCGGCCCCTTCGTAAGGCTCTCCCACGA
>CAZMWF010000008.1:0-3955 GCA_964570075.1 uncultured Syntrophaceae bacterium
TTTTGAATAGGTAATTCTTTTAAGATTTGATCCAGATCCTCCGGACCAACCTTAGAAGCTCACCCTGCCTTCTGGACAGTTGCTGTTAACCGAATCTCGTCCATTCTTCTCTCCATCTATTAAATGAACCATCTTTTTTAGAATACATTAGGAAGCCTTTTAGAGTCAAATCGATTTTCCCAATAGTTCATCCATCTTCTTTAAAGAAATCTCAATGGGTGAAAATCAAGTCGGACCCTTCCCCCAGTTGAATGGGGGGTTACAAAGGGAGGTAATCTCTCACTCAGATGGGGAATAAGCCCGAGAGGGGTATTGGAGAAACCCATGGTGCGGCTACTGCGTTCTATGGGTTTCAGAAATACTCCTGTCGGTCTTAAATTTATTTCCACCCTTCAGTGAGGAGTTTACAAAGGGAGTGAATATTAGGTTGCTTATTGAATAAAAAATTGATATAAATTTTAAAGCCGTTTTTAAAGGTGGGTGAAAACAAAGGCTTTCTGAATAAGAATAGAGGAGGTGGGGTATGTATAAAAAGATTTTAGTCCCTTTGGATGGTTCCGAGTTGGCCAAAAAGGGATTGGAGGAGGCAGAAAAATTAGCCAAATTTTTTGAATCCGAGATCATCCTTTTTCAAGTCGTTCCATTTCTCCCCATCTATGGCTCCCCGGAATTGGTCACCCCTCTCATCGTCGATGAGAAACAGAAGGAATTTGCAGAGAGATATCTTGCCGACCTCGCTGAAGAGCTTAAAAAGAAAGGCCTTCAAGCAAAATATATGGTAAAGACCGGCCAACAGGTAGCTGTAGAGATCATTGACTATGCCAAGGAGAGCGGGGTGGATTTAATCGTCATGTGCACCCATGGCCGATCAGGAATCACAAGGTGGGTATTGGGAAGTGTCGCCCTGAAAGTTTTGACACGAGCGGAGACGCCCATCCTTCTCATCCGTTCGAAGTCCTGACCCCTTGTTTGCCTCATGAACATTATTCTCATAGGACTCTATATCACTTGCGAGATTGTGGCCAATGTGACGGCCTCCAAACCTGTTCAGATCGGGAGAATGATTGTTCCAGCGGCCATCTTTATTTACACCCTCACCTTTACCCTTATTGATTTGATTAACGAATCCTTAGGGAAAAAGGGGGCCCAGAAGGTCGTCTTAACTGCTTTTATTGCTAATCTTCTCCTTGCCCTCTATACCCAACTGGCTATCATTCTTCCTCCCGCCCCCTTCTATTCAGGACAAGAAGCCTTTGCCTCGGTGTTGGGCAGTACGCCAAGGATTGTCTTTGCCAGCCTGACTGCCTATCTCATTAGTTCCCTGATCGATACGGAGATCTTTGCCTTCTGGAAAACCTATATCCGGGGCCCAAAATGGTTGAGAGTGTTGACGAGTAATACCATTTCCACAGGAGTTGATAGTGTCGTCTTCATCACCCTTGCCTTTTACGGGGTGATGCCCATTGGAGCACTGATCAAGGGCCAATACGGAGTAAAGATGGCGATCACTTTTGGAAGCCTCCCCTTAATCTATCTGGTGAAGAGGCGAAAAGGAGAGACCCCTCCATGAAACGAGAACATATCTTTCTTCTCTTCACCCTACTGTTGACCCTCCTCTCTTTTTATCTTCTCTATCGGATCCTTTTGCCCTTTTTAGTCCCTCTTCTCTGGGCCGTTCTTTTAGCCACCCTTTTCTTTCCTCTCAGTCAAAAGCTCCATCGAATCTTAAAGAAGAAGAAAATCCTCTCTTCAGCCCTCATGACGCTTCTGGTCGTTCTGGTCATCATCTTGCCTGCAGGATTCCTTATGATCTCTCTGGCCCACGAGATGATCGATTTCTATCACTGGTTAGAAGGGATGATCCAAGCGGGTGATCTCCAGGATCTTCTCCATAGAATCGGACAATGGAAGATAGTCCAGTGGGTCCTTGAAAGATTGAGCCCCTATATCGATTTTAGACGAATTGATTTTATGAATCTTTTTTTAAAAAACGTTCAGCAGATCGGGACATTCCTATTGAATCAAACGTCAACCCTTCTCAAAGGAATCTCTTCGTTTGTGATCGGATTCTTCTTTACCCTCCTCTCCCTCTATTACCTCTTTAAGGATGGGGATCAATTGTGGTTGAAATTGAAGGAGATGATTCCTCTTCCTTCCAAGGAGAGGGACCTCATCATCCGGAGGTTCAAAGAAATGGTCTATGCTGCCATTTTTGGGGGGTTATGCATTGCCTTGATTCAAGGAATATTAGGAGGATTGTCCTTTTGGGTTTTGGGTCTTCCGTCCCCCATCTTCTGGGGAACGGCGATGGCTTTTCTCTCCTTCATCCCGATCGGAGGGACAGCACTGATCTGGGGTCCTGCGGCTCTTTTTCTTCTCTTTCAAGGAATCTTTTTAAAAGGGTTGATTCTTTTAGGGTTAGGAATTTTCATCATCGGGATGATAGACAATTTTCTCAGGCCTTATTTTATTAGTGCAAAGACGAATATTCATCCCCTTCTCCTTTTCTTTGCTATTCTTGGAGGAATCCATTCCTTCGGGATGATCGGGCTGGTCGTGGGGCCCTTGATTGTCACCCTTTTTCTGACCTTGGTTGAGATTTATATTCAGGGGGCAAAGACTCGAAAAAAATTTGGAGTAGAAAATTTAGAGGATAGCTCCTTCAGGGTATAGGGGCTTCCACAATCTCTACCTTAAATTCCTTGGCTTGAGGGGGGATGTCTTTAAAGACCACCATAAAGGGAGCCGATTTCCCGGCAGGAACTAACCTCTCTGTTGGGCTTTTAGGATGGATGCTCATGTCTCCTTCAAAGAATTCGGAGGGGAGAACCTTCCAGTCTTCTCGAGAAAGAGTACGCCCACAGAAGGTTTCCTTAGAGGCCACTTCTTTTTTCAATTGGTCAAAAATGACCACTTTTACTTTGACGTGTTTTCTGTCTTTGGAAGATTGATTTTCCACCTTCCCTTCGATCACAAAAAGAGAGAGATCTTTTACTTTCTCTTCATAACCATTGAGGTCTTTTAGGATCAGATCTTTCTTCTCGATTCCCAGAATCTGATTCCAGAGCCCCGTGATCTTCCCTGTGAAATGGCTGAGATAAGGGGAAAATCTACCTCCTGATTCGAATTCGGACCAGAGATAAAAGAGTCCAAATACGAACAATGCGATAATAACGACAAGCCCTAAAAAACGAAAGGAACTCCTTTTTTCTCTTAACACTCTTCTCTTAGGCTCCATCCTCTCCACCGGCGAGATAGGTTTCGGCTCAAATTCCTTTTTGACAGCGGCTTCTTTAGTCGAAACCTCCTCCTCTCTTTTCTCAGCAGAGGGTGGTTCTTCAAAAGGGAATCTCTCTTCCTCTTCTTCAAATCCCCTTATTTCCTCTTCCCTTTCAGGCGGGGGAACTTCCATTCCTTTCTCCTCCGGGGAGATCAATTCTTTGTGATATTTGGCAAAGGATTCGAACTGTTCGGTCACCTCTTCTTTGGTCTCAGGAGGCGGAACGACATAGAAGATATGCTGGCACCTCGAACAACGAACTTTTGATCCTTTCGGAGAGATTCTCGAATCATCGAGTCGATACTTGGTCAAACAGGATGCACAGGTAATAATCATAAAAGACCCCTTTTTTATTTTTTAACCCATTATGATGAAAGGGAGAAAAAAAATCAAGGATAAAATATATTTTTATGGTGGGTGGTAAAGAAAGGTAAAATGGGAGTGCGGCGGGGTGCCAGTTTTTTCAAACTGGCACCCATTTAAGGCACGAAGATGAGATTATCTTCCCAAGCGGTTTTTAAAATCTTCTTTTATCATCGGAACCACAGTGAAAAGGTCTCCAACGATTCCATAGGTGGCAATTTTGAAGATGGGGGCTTCTGGGTCTTTATTGATGGCTACAATCACCTCGGAGGTCTTCATTCCGGCCTGGTGTTGAATGGAACCTGAAATCCC
>CAZMWF010000009.1:0-9693 GCA_964570075.1 uncultured Syntrophaceae bacterium
AAGACGGTGTTTCCGTGTACGATTATGAGAGGAGGGACAAGCAAAGGGGTATTCCTTATGGAGCAGGATCTCCCTAAAGATCCTACATTAAGGGATCGCATTATTTTAGCCATCTTTGGAAGTCCAGATATTCGCCAGATCGATGGTCTGGGGGGAGCAGATCCTCTGACCAGCAAGCTGGCTATCATTTCTAAGGCGGATGACCCAAAGATGGATGTCTATTATACCTTCGGAGCCGTGGGCATTGATAAACCCTTTGTGGACTACTCCGCTAATTGCGGGAATATCAGCTCTGCGGTTGGCCCTTTTGCCATTGACAAAGGTCTGGTTCGTGGAGAAGAACCATTTACCCTTGTTAAAATTTTTAATACCAATACACGAAAGATGATTCATGCCAGGGTCCCCGTAAAGAAGGGAAAAGTCGTAACGGAGGGGGATTATGCCATTGATGGAGTTCCTGGGACAGGAGCAAGAATTGACCTCAGTTTTTTTGATCCCGCAGGAGTCACGACAGGGCGTCTTCTTCCCACAGGCAATGTCGTGGATCAGGTGACCCTTGAAACGGGTGAGAAGATTTCCCTTACCATTGTGGATGCAGGAAATCCTACCGCTTTCATTCCTGCAGAAGATCTGGGGCTTCGGGGTACGGAACTTCCCCTGGAGTTCGATCAAAACTTAGAGATGAGGGAAAGACTCGAAGCGATTAGGAAGAAGGTGGCTGAACGGATGAGGATCCCCCTTAATCCTTCCATTCCCAAAGTCGCCTTTGTGGCTCCTTGCCAGAATTATGAAACGATCAATCGGACCGAAGTCAAGGCGGACGAGATCGATTTTGTTGCGCGGGCGATGGCTATGGGAAAGATGCACAAGGTATTTCCTATTACGGGTGGAATTCCGGCAGCCATTGCCGCCGTGATTCCAGGATCGATCGTTAATGAAATAGGTGGTAAAAAAGAAGAGGGTCTACTGAAGAGAAGATTCCATATTGGCCATCCTTCGGGGATTCTTGATGTGGAGGTTGAGGCCGAAATAAGGGGAAAGGAGATTCAGATCATTCAATGTAGCATCGGAAGAACGGCCCGCAAGATTATGGAGGGACGAGTTTATATCTCAGAAAGGGTATATCGCTCGGGGTAAACCCTCCTTGACTCTCCCCATTTATCTCTTTTATGAAGAAAGAAGATCAGGAGTTTAACGAAAGATGTCCGCTTATCCAGAGAGTATGCAGGCTTCCATTCGAAAGGTGGAGGAGACCAGGCTTTCTCGAGCGAAAGAAGAGTTTCCTAAACTTTCATTAAAAGAACGTCAAGAACTTCTCCAGCAATTTCATCCTGATTATCGGGAGGGTGGAAGACGGGAATTAAAGGTTGGAGTCAACAAGGGACAACGGGTACCCAATGAACTCGCCGATCTCTTCGAAGGGTTAAGCCTCATTCGCCCCAATGAGATAGATCTTCATCGAATCCAAAGGGAGGTCGATGTGTTGGTCATAGGGGGAGGAGGGGGAGGAGCCTCTGCAGCCCTCTTTGCTTCGGAGTGTGGTGCCCGAACCCTTCTGACCACCAAGCTTCGATTTGGGGATTCCAATACCCTTATGGCCGAAGGGGGGATTCAGGCAGCCGTAGGACCTTACGATTCTCCAGCCCTTCATTATCTCGATACGATGGGTGGTGGCGGATTTGAAAACCTCCCCAATCTTGTTCAGGCACTGGTGGAAGACGCCCCATTGATTCTTGAATGGCTTGCCCGCCTTGGGGTGATGTTTGACCGAAAAGAGGATGGGGATCTTCTGGCCTCTTTTGCAGGAGGACAATGTCGAAGGAGAGTCCACTCTGCAGCCGATTATACAGGAATGGAGATAATGAGAGTGATGAGGGATGAGGTTTACAGCCGTGGGATAGAAGTGATTGAATTCTGTCCTGCGGTAGAATTACTTTTGGATGAAAAGGGAAGATGCGGAGGGGCCATCTTCATCAACCTCGATACAAAAGAACGTTTTGTCATTCGTTCAAAGACAACCATTTTAGCCACAGGAGGAATTGGGCGACTCCATATTCAAGGGTTTCCTACTACGAATCACTATGGGGCGACAGCCGATGGCTTGGTCATTGCCAATCGGGCAGGGGCAAAGATCATCTTCATGGATGCGATCCAGTTTCATCCCACAGGAACGGCTTACCCGGAGCAGTTAGTCGGACTTTTGGTCTCGGAGGCCTTCCGGGGGTGGAGTGCCCAACTGGTCAATTGCGAGGGGAAGCGATTTATCAATGAGCTGGAGACGAGGGATGTCACTTCCTCAGCCACCATCAGGGAGGTAGTAGAGCGGAAGAAAGGAGTCTCTACTCCCACAGGGATGCAAGGAGTCTGGTTAGACACCCCTCTCGTGGAACTGAACAAGGGAAAGGGAACGATTCATCGAATCTTTCCTCATCTGTTTCACCGTTTTCATACCTTCGGGATCGATATTACCCAGGAACCTATTCTTGTCTATCCCACCCAGCATTATCAGAATGGAGGGCTTCTTATCGATGAGAACGGAGAGACGACGGTTCCAAATCTCTTTGCTGCGGGGGAGGTTTCAGGAGGAGTTCATGGAAGGAATCGGTTGGGTGGAAACTCTCTTCTTGATATCTTTGTTTTTGGTCGCCGCGCAGGAATTCTTGCAGCCGAGCGATCCAGGGAGACAAAGGTAGGGAAGCTTTCGTTAAACCATATCATCGAATATGAAAGAGAACTGGAGAGAGAAGGAATTTTAAAAAAAGAGATCCAATCTCCGATCCTTCTCCCGGATTATCGATATGAAAGAGCGCTTCCCCAAACCCACCAGTAAGAAGAACCTATGGAGAGAAAAGAGAGGAGATTGATTCCTATCCATATCTTTGGGAAACGGTACGAGGTTCCTGAGGGATTGACCATTCAGAAAGCCATGGAATATTCGGGTTATCAATTCATTCGTTCCTGCGGATGTCGAGGAGGAATCTGCGGGGCATGCCTTACGGAATACCGAACTCCCAAGGACTACAAAATCAAAATGGTCCTGGCCTGTCAATCCTTAGTAGAACCGGAGATGCAGATTACCCAGTCTCCCTTTATCCCGATGAATCGGGCTCAATACGAGCTTGAAAAACTCCGGGCCCAACCCGATATTTTAGGGAGGATTTATCCGGAGATCTTTCGTTGTCTTCAATGCAACACCTGCACCCGGGTCTGCCCCATGGAGATTCCCGTGATGGAATATATCGCCTGTGCGATAAGAGGAGAGATCGAAAGGGTGGCTTACCTCTCCTTTCCCTGTGTGATGTGTGGAGCCTGCGCCTCGAAGTGTCCTGCCGAGATCTCTCAACCCAATGTGGCCCTTTTAGCCAGGCGAATCTATGGAAGGCACATGCTTACCCTCCCCCGGCGTCTTTATCAGAGAATGGAGGAGATCAAACAAGGAAAGTATGAATGGGTTCTTGAAAGGTTGGTCCAGCTTCCTACCTCTAAATTAATAGAACTCTACACCCAGAGGGAACAGGAGCCTCAGGAGAGTAACCATTGGGTTCCGAAGGAGATCGATTTCCCGGAGAATCGTTTGAGGGAGGAGAGAGAATAATGGGAGAGAATCTATTCGAGAAGATCGTCCGATCCCATCTCATCGAGGGAAAGGTTCAGCCTGGAGAAATGATAGCCCTTTCCGTAGATCAAACCCTTTTTCATGATGCAACCGGAACGATGGCGGCTCTCCAGTTCGAAGCCCTCTCTATTCCTCGAGTCAAGACGAGATTATCCGTAGCCTATATCGATCACAATACCCTTCAGATTGGATTTGAGAATGCCGATGATCATCTCTTCCTTCAGAGTTTTTCTGCAAAATATGGGCTCTATTTCTCAAGGCCTGGCAATGGAATCTGCCATCAGGTTCATCTGGAGAGGTTTTCGGTTCCGGGCCAGTTTCTATTAGGGGCAGACAGCCACACCCCCACTTGTGGGGGAATGGGAATGCTTGCCATAGGAGCGGGAGGATTGGATGTCGCCTTAGCCATGGCAGGAGAACCTTTCTATTTGAAGGTGCCAAAAGTGGTTTTGGTGAAACTGATGGGACAACTCTCTCCCTGGGTGAGTGCCAAGGATGTGATTCTCGAAATGTTAAGAAGACTCACTGTAAAAGGAGGGGTGGGAAAGATATTTGAATATGGAGGGCCAGGAGTGAGGAGCCTCACCGTCCCTGAGAGGGCTACCATCACCAATATGGGGGCAGAATTAGGAGCGACCACCTCCATTTTCCCAAGCGATGAGATGACCCTTGCCTTTCTCAGGGCACAGAGAAGAGAGAAGGATTGGGTTCCTCTAAGTCCAGATCCCGATGCCCGTTATGATGAAGAGATCGAGATAGATTTAGGGGCTCTGGAACCGATGGTCGCTTGTCCCCATAGTCCTGATCGTGTTTTCCCGGTCAAAGAATTGGAAGGACTCAAAGTCGATCAGGTAGCGATAGGAAGTTGTACGAATTCCTCTTATAAAGACCTGATGACGGTGGCTTCCATCCTTAAGGGAAAGACGATCCCTCTTCATGTCAGTCTGGTCATCTCTCCAGGCTCGAGGCAGGTTCTAAAGATGCTCGCTTCCAATGGGGCCCTCGGGGATTTAATCGAATCCGGGGCAAGGATTCTCGAGAGTGTATGCGGTCCTTGTATTGGGATGGGTCAGGCTCCTAAAACGAACGGGGTGTCCCTTCGAACTTTTAATCGAAATTTTAAGGGACGATCGGGAACAGAAACGGCTGAGGTCTACCTTGTCAGTCCTGAGGTCGCCGCAGCCTCCGCCCTCCGGGGAGTCCTGACGGACCCAAGAAGTCTCGGTACCCCTCCGGTCATCGAACTTCCTCCGTCCTTTCCGGTGGAAGACAATATGATTCAGCCCCCTCTTCCTCCTCAAGAGGCGGAGAAGGTTGAGCTCATTCGAGGTCCTAACATCAAACCTCTCCCCACAAAGGACCCTCTTCCTCCGACCCTTTCGGGTATCATTCTTCTTAAGACCTCAGACAATACGACTACGGATGATATTCTTCCCGGAGGAGCAAAGGTTCTTCCCTTAAGATCTAATATCCCAGCCATCGCGGAATATACATTTGAAAGGATGGATCCTTCCTTTGTAAAGAGAGCCAAGGAATTTAAAGGGGGATTTATAGTCGGTGGAAGCAATTACGGTCAAGGTTCGAGTCGGGAACACGCCGCTCTTGCCCCCATGTTTTTAGGGGTCAAGGCCGTGATCGCCAAATCCTTTGCAAGGATTCACTTAGCCAATCTTATCAATTTTGGAATCCTCCCTCTCCTTTTCAAAAAGGAGGAGGATTACGAGGCTCTCTCTCAGGGGGATGAGATTGAACTGGAGGTGGGCGATCTCACAGGCAATGAGGTCCTCCTTACCAATAAGACCAGTGGGAAAAGAATCCTTCTCTCCGTTCCTCTTAACGAAAGAGAAAGAAAGATTGTAAGGGTGGGAGGGACTCTGGCCTTGGTCAGGGAAAAGAGAAGACCATAAAGGAGAAGACCATGGGTGAACTCATCGAGATTCAAGAAGATGGGACTCTGTCCGTCCCGGATCATCCTGTGATTCCTTTTATCGAAGGGGATGGAGTAGGCCCGGATATCTGGAGGGCCTCTGTCCGAGTGTTTGACGCAGCGGTAGAAAAATGCTACGGAGGACGGAGAAAGATTGATTGGGTAGAGGTTTATGCAGGGGAAAAAGCCTTTCGAATGAAAGGAGATTGGGCTCCCGAAGAAACGATCGAAGCCATCCGAAAATATAAAGTGGGGATCAAAGGGCCTTTGACCACCCCTGTGGGAGAAGGGATTCGAAGTATCAATGTCCTGTTAAGGCAGCGACTCGATCTTTATGCCTGTATCCGTCCTGTAAAATATATTTCGGGAACTCCCAGTCCTCTCAAACATCCTGAGAAAGTGGATATGGTGGTTTTCAGAGAGAATACCGAGGATGTCTATGCAGGGATCGAGTGGCAGGCCGAAAGCCCTGAGGCCCTTCGAGTCAGGGAATTCCTTGACAAAGAGATGGGGAAGAAGATTCGAGAGGATTCAGGGATCGGAATCAAACCCATCAGTCGTTTTGGGACCAGGCGGCTCGTTCGGAAGGCTATCCAATATGCCCTCGAACAGGGCCGAAAAAGTGTCACTCTCGTCCATAAAGGAAACATCATGAAGTTCACGGAAGGAGCCTTTCAGAAATGGGGATATGAATTAGCCCGAGAGGAGTTTCAAGATCGAGTGATTTTAGAAAGTGAATTCTTGGGCCAGAAGATGAAGCATCTTCCCGAGGGAAAGATCGTTCTGAAGGATCGAATTGCCGATGCGATGTTTCAGCAGATTCTTTTAAGACCCGAGGAGTATGATGTTCTGGCCATGCCCAATCTGAACGGGGATTATATGTCTGATGCACTGGCAGCTCAGGTGGGAGGGCTCGGAATGGCCCCAGGAGCCAACATCGGGGATCGAGCGGCTGTCTTTGAGGCAACCCATGGTTCGGCTCCTAAATATGCCAATCAGGATGTGATTAATCCCGGGTCCCTTCTTCTCTCCGGAGCCATGATGTTTGAGTTTATGGGATGGAAGGAGGTTGGAGAAAGGATCAAGAAGGCTTTGGAAAAGACGATCTCACAGAAGATAGTGACCTACGATTTGGCACGCCAGATGAGAGGGGCAAAGAAAGTGAAGTGTTCTGAATTTGCCTCTGCGATCATCGAAAATCTTTGACAAACCCTTCTGGGTTCATTTATAAATAGTTCAGAAATTTAAAATAAAAAGCGAGAGTTTAATGCCTTCAGAGAAGGTCGAGCCCAAGAAAAGGAAGGAGGTCCCGAGGATTGATATTTATCGGGCGTGGTGCAAGGCCTGTGGGATCTGTGTTGCCTTCTGTCCAACGGGTGTATTGGCCATCGATGAAACCGGATATCCTTATGTAAAAGAGATTGAGAAGTGTATCAATTGTGGGTGGTGTGAGATCCGTTGTCCGGATTTTGCGATTACCGTGAGGTCGGGTTTAAAGGAGAAAAAGAGGGTCGAAGTCAAACATGGAGAGGAAGAAAGGGAACCAAAGGAAGAAGAGGTCCTCCCGGAGAGAGTTGCTGCTCCAGGGAAATGAAGCCGTTGCAGAGGGGGCGCTGAGAGCAGGCTGTCGTTTCTTTGCGGGCTATCCCATTACCCCTGCCACAGAGATCTCAGAGATCTTATCGGTTAGGCTTCCTCAGGTGGATGGGACGTTTATTCAGATGGAGGACGAGATTGCAAGCCTTGGGGCAGTGATTGGGGCTTCTCTGGCCGGGGTGAAGGCCATGACGGCGACCAGTGGCCCGGGGTTTTCCTTGATGCAGGAGAACCTTGGGTTTGCGATTATTGCGGAAATCCCTTGTGTCATTGTGAATGTGATGAGAGGGGGGCCAAGTACAGGGCTTCCAACGTTTCCAGCCCAGGGGGATGTGATGCAGGCCCGATGGGGGACCCATGGGGATCATCCCATCATTGTTCTTTCTGCTTCCACGGTGCGGGAATGTTATGATATGACGATTCGAGCTTTTAATCTCTCTGAGCGATTTCGGATTCCTGTCATTCTTTTGATTGATGAGGTGGTCGCTCATATGCGAGAGAAGGTCATCTTTTTTGAAGACGAGAAGATAGAGATTTTTAATCGGGTCAAACCCACGATGCCTCCTGAGTGGTATATCCCCTATGAGGATACTCCCAGTGGAGTTCCCCCCATGGCCAATTTTGGGGAGGGTTATCGGTACCATGTCACAGGGCTTACCCATGACATTCGGGGCTTTCCGACCTCAAGACCGGATGAGATCGGTCCCTTTATTGCCCGACTTCATCGAAAGATCAGTTCCCATTTTTCTGAGATTCAGATGGCCGAGTTCTTTCTAACGGAGGACGCAGAAATGACGATCATTGCCTATGGGTGTGTGGCTCGATCTGCGAAGCGGGCGGTCATCGAGGCAAGGGAGAAGGGGCATAAGGTAGGTCTTCTTAAGCTTCTGACTCTTTGGCCCTTTATGAGGAATGCGATCGAGAAGGTGCTTCAGACTTCTAAGGTTCTTTTGGTTCCTGAGATGAATATGGGTCAGATCTCCCGGGAGGTCAAGAGGGTCAATCAGGGGGTGGCCAAGGTCTTGACTCTCAACAAGGTGGACGGAACGATCATCACCCCTTCGGAGATTTTGAGTCGTATGGAGGAGGCTCTCTGATGCCTGAGATTACGAAACTGATCCATCATTATCTTCGTCACGACAAAAAGTTTCCTCATGTATGGTGTCCGGGTTGTGGGATCGGGATTATGTTAGGGGCTTTGATTCGGGCCATTGATCGGATTGGTTATGAGAAGGATGAGGTCGTGTTGGTTTCAGGGATTGGTTGTTCGGGGAGGCTTCCGGTCTATGTCGATTTTAATACCCTTCATACGACCCATGGACGGGCTTTGACTTTTGCGACAGGGATTAAATTGGCCAAGCCTCAGTTGAAGGTCATTGTGATTATGGGGGATGGGGATGCGGTAGCGATAGGAGGGAATCATTTTATTCATGCGGCACGAAGAAACATTGATGTGACCGCGATCATTCTCAACAATAGCATCTATGGGATGACGGGGGGTCAGAGTTCTCCGACGACCCCTTATGGGATGAAGTCGACCACCACGGTCTATTCCAATATCGAGCATGCCTTCAAGATCTCCGAGCTGGCTGTGACTGCGGGAGCGGTCTTTGTGGGAAGGGGAACGGTCTATCATGCCAGACTTTTAGATAGCTTGATGGAGAAGGCCTTCTTGAAACAGGGTTTTTCAGTGGTGGAGGTCATTTCCCATTGTCATACTCAGTATGGAAGGCAGAACCGTCTGGGTTCGGCCGTGGAGATGATGAAGTGGCAGAGGGATAATGCGATTCCGGTGGAGCAATCCTTGAAGATGAAGCCTGAGGAGCTGGAGGGGAAGATTCTGATCGGGGTATTGGTCGATCGGGATTTGCCTATCTACCAGGAGGAGTACGAGAAGATTCGGGAGCGGGCGAAGGCTTCCGCAGAACGAGGATAGACGGGGAAGGGTCAAAGATGGCTTCAAGGTATGAGATCCGGTTGGGAGGATCTGGAGGACAGGGAATCATCCTGATGGGGATTATTCTGGCTGAGGCCATTGGGATTTACGATGGGAAGTGGGTGGCCCAGACACAGAGTTATGGACCTGAGGCAAGAGGAGGTTCCAGTAAATCCGAGGTGATTGTCAGTGATGAAGAGATAGACTATCCAAAGGCCATGAGGCCGGACCTTCTCTTAGCGATGAACCAGAAGTCCTGCGATGAGTTCTACCCCGATCTCAAGTCTGATGGGATTCTGATTGTGGACTCTACCTTTGTGACCCAGGTTCCAACCCCCCGTGCTTATCAGATCCCTTTCACGCGGATGGCCCGAGAGAGATTTAAAAGGGAAGTGGTGGCCAATATCATTGCCTTAGGGGCTCTGTCTCAGTTGAGTCCGATTGTGAGTGCGAAGGCGATTGAGGAGGCCGTGTTGAAGCGGGTGCCTAAAGGGACGGAGAAATTGAATCGAGAGGCCTTAAGAGCCGGGATCGCCGCGGCGAGAAAAGCCAAAAGAGAGATGGCTCAAATAGACATTCCTCCCGAGAATCCCAAGGAAGATCTTTTTGATTCCTATT
>CAZMWF010000010.1:0-7369 GCA_964570075.1 uncultured Syntrophaceae bacterium
GGAATCGCTTACAGCGAAAGGGGGGAGTATCAAGAGGCGATCTCCCATTATAAGAAAGCCCTTCAGTCGAACCCAGCCTATGTCGAGGCTTACAATAATCTTGGAACTATCTACTTAAAACAGGGAAAGATGGAAGAGGCCCTTGCTCACTATAAGAGGGCTATCGAAGTGAAACCCGATTATGCTCGAGGATACTTCAATCTTGCAAATCTGTATCGTCAAAAAGGGGAGATCGAACAAGCCATTCCCTATTATCAAAAGGCCTTAGAGATCCATCCTCAATATGGAGAGGCCCATCGTCATCTTGCCTACCTCTATTATCAAAAAGGAGAGTATTCATTAGCCATCCAACATGCGGATCTGGCCGCAAAACTGGGGGTCCTCTTGGACGCTCAATTTTTAGAACACCTTAAAGCCCATCGTTAAGAAATGTGAGATAGCCCTTTGAAATCATTGCGGCTCACCATCAAACCTCCAACATCCCTCTCGAACTTCAATTTATTTCCACCCTTCAGTGAGGGATTACATCCTGCTTGATTTTTCACTCCTTTTTTGATAGTGTTTTTGAAAAAGGAGGAAACCATGATTCCAGCATCAGAAGTGAAGTCAGGAATGATTCTTCAGATTGAGAAGAATCTTTATAAGGTTTTGGCCTCTGAGTACCATATGAGTGGGGGGAAGATGGGCGGGATCGTCCATGTCAAATTGAAGGAGGTTCGAACAGGACTTCTACTCGAGAAGAAATTCAGACCCGATGAAAAGATCAACCCGGTCGAGCTGGATCGAAAGACGATGGAGTACCTTTATGAAGACCCGGATGGATACTATATGATGGATCCCGATACCTATGAACAAATTCAATTGGAACGGCACCTGTTAGAAACCTTCCATCCATTTCTTCAGCCCAATATGAAACTCCCTGTTGAATTCCTGGATGGTCAACCGGTCAATGTCATCTTTCCGGATTGGGTGGAGTTGGAAGTCACCGCGACCCCTCCTCCGATCAGCAGCCTAACGGATGAGGTCTATAAACCGGCGACGCTTTCTAACGGAATGCAGATTCAGGTTCCCCAATTTATTAAAGTAGGGGATGTGGTGAAGGTCAGTGTCGCCACCAAGAAATATCTTGAGCGGGCCAAACGATGAAGAGCGGATCAAATAGGGTTTATCCCCGAAGGGTTGAGGACATTTGAGACCTGAAAGGGATATCCCCCGGGCCCTTCGTATGCGGGAGGCTTCTTTCGTTACACCAATGGATGGGTTACGATCAAAAAGGATTCAGGAAGGGAGAAGGAGAGGATGGAGACCAGATACGCTATTTTAGATTTTCAATATTCGGAAAAGATGAAGTCAGGGCTGATTATCGGAACCTCACTGCTTGAGCAGGTGATGTCCATCAAAAACGAAGAAGAACTCCTTGGTGGACAGAAGATCCTGATTGGTTATCTGGAGGCCCTTTTAAGGGAACTTCGAATCGCTGAAAATGTATTGGGAGGGAGGCATTATGGAGAGCTGGAAAGGAAGCTCATGGAGGTGATCGGGAGAATTCAGCTCTCCCAATTCCAGGATGCCTTTCGTTCCTTTTCAGAAGCCATCTCATTGGCGACTACCTCCTGCCAGAGTTCCATGAACTTTTTGGTGGGAAGGGGATTAATCTAAACGGGATCAAGGAAGGGGGTCCACTATGAAGAGAATGATTCTTTTTGCCTGTTTAGTTTTCTTTTATTCTGCCTTCGCCAAGGCCCAACCTCCCTGGGAAAAGGTCTTTGAAAGGCTGGGGCCAAAGATTCATCCCGAAGATCTAAGAATTCTTGAAATCGAATTGATTCCGGATCCTGTCTTGGAAGGCCAAAGGGTGGAGTTCCAAATTCTTCTATCGAATTCGTCCCCTTATTCAGGAAGGATAAGCCTCTCTATTAAAGATCGTGATGAGATCGTCACCTCGGTGGAGGATATCCTTATCCGGCCTGGAGAGAATCGGATTATTTTCCCTCGTACGGGATATCGTTTTTCAAGGAGGGAACACTGTTTCAGAGTAGAGGTCGATATTGAACGGACACGGAGGCCTATCGATCTGGCCAGAGAGTTCTGTGCCCGAAAGAGTCTCTATGGATGGACTCTCAAGGAGATTCGGGTCGGGCCTCTATTCGTTGAGGATCTCGATATGTTTCCTGACCCTGTGCAACCCGGGCAGGAAGTGAGGTTTCGAGTCAGGCTAAGAAATGAAGGAATTCCTCTCCGTGGGAACCTGGTCATCCAGGATCGAGATCAGGTCGTGGTTGCATTAAACCATATCCATATCCCCAGAGGTCATTCGGAATTTCATTTTCCTTATACTCGATATTACTTTCAGAGATTCGATCACTGTTTTACCGTCATTGTGGATGTGGAAAGGACACCTCATCGAGCCGATGCGGTCAAAGAGTTCTGTGCTCGACCTGCGGGTTGGACATTAAAACCCTAAAAGACAGCCTTTTAGATTTCATCAGGGAGGAAAATCGATGGTGGAACGAACGATAGATGTATTCGAGTGGAGAGGTCCGAGGCGCAAAACCATAGGAGTGGTCATTCTCCTTTTCATCCTTTTTATCTTTATCTGGGGATCCTTTGTCATCATTCCTGCTGGACATCGGGGAGTCGTCCTCTGGTGGGGGAGTGTGGAGAAGAGGGTGATGGGAGAGGGACTCAACTTTAAGGTTCCCATTGCCGAGCGGGTGATCAAGGTGGATGTTCGAGTTCAACCCCATCCTTTTAAGGAGATTGATGCCGCCTCCAAAGAATATCAGATGGTCAAATTAACAGGAATGATGAACTTCCATATCGATCCTGCTTATGTCAATGTGCTGTATCAAAAGGTGGGGCTTGATTTTGCGAACAAGGTCATCGATCCTGCTTTCAACGATTTTGTTAAAGAGGTCGTCCCCAATTATCCCATCACCGAAATCCTCCCCAAAAGAGAGGAGATTCGGAAAAGGGCGATGACCAAATTAGGAGAAAACTTAGCCCGATACCATATTATTGTGGATGATATTTACATCGCCAACATTCGATTCTCCCCAGAATATGAAAAGGCCATCGAAGCCAAACAGGTCGCCCAGCAGCAGGTCGAGACTCAAAGGCAGATCTTAGCCCAAAGGGAGATTGAGGCCCAACAAAAGGTGGTGACGGCTAAAGGAGAAGCGGAGGCCATTTTGGTGGTTGCCCAGGGACAGGCCAAGGCGAACGAAATGCTCTCCCGTTCCATCAGTCCAATTTTGGTGGAATACAAGGGGATCGAAAAGTGGAATGGAATCTTGCCTCAATTCACGGGAGGGGCTGTTCCGTTCATCGATATCGGGAAGCTCAGTGCCCCCTCGGGCAAAAAATAACGGATTTCTTGACTTTTGGGGAGGGATATTTTAAACAACTTTTATGAAATTAAAAAGGATTTTTTTCCTGTGCGGTGTTTTCTCCATCTTTCTTTTTTCCCCAGGTTTGACAAAAGATGGAAGGCTTCCTTCTGAATTTTTAAAATACGAAGGGAGACATTTTAAGGGGATTCAGGATCCAGAATTTCAACAGTATGATCTCGCCCTACGGGATTACCTTTCAAAACATCTCCGGAAACATTATGGGATCGAGATCGACCCAAAGACCTTTTCCAGTTTTGATCTTCTTGAGTTGGAAGCCCTGGTCAAATGTAAGAAACAGGAAGAGTCGCTCGATGCCATTTTAAAACTATTTCCAAGACCCAGGCCGTCCCGCTAATTCAAAGATCCCGTCTCTTACTAATAATACTTAAGGGTTTCTGACCTTTCCGGTTTCCTATATCAAAAAATAAAAGAGGAATCCCTTGCAGATTATTGGATGGATCTGTTAACATTGTTTACCTCTTGACAAACAGAAAAATTTTTTTATATTAAATTCTTTAATTTATTGGAAAGGACGGAGCGAGATGTTTACCTTAAAGATCGATGATATACCAGATGAGGGAGTGACGTTAAGCTGGAAGGAAGAACCGCTTACCCTTTCAAACTATCTAAAGACCCTCTCCCACATCGACTTCAGTTTTGAAGAATCTCTTCGATCGGAGGCCAACCTGAGGAAGGCAGGGCAGACCTTTTTAGTGAAAGGTCACATCCAGACTCTTCTTCGACTCCAGTGTGTGAGATGTCTCACCGATTTTCTCTACCCGATCGAGACGACCTTCGACCTTACCCTCCATCCCCTGAAAGGAACCTTCTTCTCAGAAGAGAAGGAGCTTTCGAATGAAGAGATGGAATTGGATTTCTTTGAAGGAGGAGAGATCCCTCTCTCCGAGATCGCCTGTGAGCAGGTTTTTTTAGAGATTCCCATCAAACCCCTCTGTTCAGAAACCTGCAAAGGACTCTGCCCTGTATGCGGAAAAAATCTCAATCTCTCCTCGTGTGACTGTCTGAGAGAAGAGTGGGGATCTCCATTCTCAGCCCTTCAGAAATTAAAACTGAATCACTAAATAAGAAAGGAAATATCTATGGGCGTCCCAAAACGAAGGCATTCCCCCTCACGAAGGGATAAAAGACGAACCCACGATCGGCTCAAACTTCCCACCTATACCCTCTGTCCTCAGTGTCGAGAGCCTGTCCTTCCTCACCATATCTGTCCCCATTGCGGGACGTATAAGGGGAGAGAGGTGATTAAAGTAGAAGAGGAGTAAGGAGGGAGAGGTAAGATGAGGATTGCTGTCGATGCCATGGGGGGAGATTTTGCTCCCCAAGCGATTGTCGAAGGGGCTTTCCTGGCAGCAAGGGATCATGGAATCAAAGTGATTCTGGTGGGGGATGAGGATCAGGTTTCAAAAGAACTCTCCAAATATCCTACTTCTAAACTCCCTATTTTTATTCATCATGCTCCCCATGTGGTAGCCATGCATGATTCTCCTTCCACTGTTCTCAGAAGGATGAAGGATACGTCCATCAAGGTAGCCATTGAACTGGCTCAAAAAGGGGAGGCCAGTGCAGTGGTGAGTGCTGGGAATTCAGGGGCGGCCATGGCCCTCGCGATGTATCTCTTTAAAACCCTTGAAGGCGTGGATCGACCGGCTATCGCAACGATCCATCCGACCTTAACTGGAAATACCATCCTTATCGACTCCGGGGGAAATGTGGATTGCAAACCCCTCCATCTCGTTCAGTTTGCCTTGATGGGAGATGCCTATGCGAAATACATTTTAAAGACCAAGGAGCCTCGAATCGGACTGTTGAGCAACGGAGAGGAGGAGGGAAAAGGGAATGAACTCACTCGGGAAGTCCATAAGATTCTCTCCAATTTGAGGCTTAACTATATCGGGTATGTGGAAGGAAGGGATCTCAATAGTGGAAAGGTCGATGTCATTGTTTGCGATGGGTTTGTAGGAAATGTGGCTCTCAAAATTAGCGAAGGTTTATGGGAAACGATCCATAGCATTCTCAAATGGGAAGCTCAGGATAACCTGAGAGCAAGGGTGGCCTATTTCTTTATGAAGCGGGTTATCCGAAGGCTTCAAAAAAGATTCGATTATTCCGAGTATGGAGGAGCCCCTCTCTTAGGAGTCAATGGGAATTGCGTGATCAGCCATGGGTCTTCCAATGCCAAAGCGATCATGAATGCGATTCTTCTGGCTTCGAATTTGGCCCAGAATAAAATAAACGAACATCTCCTTGAGGAATTGAAAGAGAAGGAAGATTGGCTTCGATTGAATCCCATCCAGAATGGTAAGGCCCAAGATCGGGTAAGCAAATTTCCGTCCTCTAAATGAGAGGGAGAGGAGGCAGGTCGAATTGGATTACTTTCTGACACCCGAACAACAGAGTATCCGTGACTTAGCGCGAAAGATTGCCGTGGAAAAGATTATTCCTGTAAGGGCGGAACTGGACGAAAAAGAAGAGTTTCCCTGGGAGATCATGAAAGTCTGTGCAGAGACCGGTCTCTTTGGTGTCTCTATCGAAGAGGAGTACGGAGGATTTGGTGGAGGGGTTCTGGAGAATTGTCTGGCGGTCGAAGAACTCAGCCGTGCCTGTCTGGGAGTGGCCACAAGCTATGCAGGAAGCGGCCTGGGGGCTCACCCCATCATCCTATACGGAAATCCGGAACAGAAGAAGAGGTATCTTCCAGACATTGCCAGTGGGAAGAGGCTTGCCGCTTTTGGCCTCACCGAGGCCGATGCCGGCAGTGATGCCGGATCGATCCGAACCACTGCGACTCGAACCGAAGGGGGTTACCTTCTCAATGGAACGAAACAGTGGATCACCAATGGGGGGGAGGCTGAGATTTATACCATTATCGCCATGACCGACCGATCGAAAGGTCCCCGAGGGGCCAGTGCCTTTATCATCGAGAAAGGAATGCCAGGGTTTAGTTTTGGGAAAAAAGAGAAGAAATTGGGGATTCGGGCTTCTGCCACCAGGGAGTTGGTCTTTCAAGACTGCTTCGTTCCAAAAGAAAATCTCATCGCGAGGGAAGGGATGGGATTCATTATCACGATGAGAACCTTTGATCGAACTCGACCTGGTGTGGGAGCTCAAGGCGTAGGAGTTGCCCAGGGAGCCCTGGATGAAGCGGTTCGATATGCCCGGGAACGGGTCCAGTTTGAAAAAAAGATTATCTCCTTTCAGGCCATTCAACATCTCCTGGCGGATATGGCGACCCTGGTGGAAGCCGCCCGGGCTTTAGTCTATTCCGTGGCTCGCTATATCGATCGAACGAAAGACCCCAAAGATATCTCGAAGGTCTCTGGAATGGCCAAGCTCTTTGCCAGCGATGTAGCCATGAAGGTCACGACCGACGCAGTTCAGATTTTTGGTGGATATGGTTATATGAGGGACTATCCAGTCGAGAAGATGATGAGGGATGCCAAAATCCTTCAGATCTACGAAGGGACAAACCAGATCCAGCGAAATATCATCGGATTAGAATTGAGTCGAGAGTATGCTGGGAAAAAATAAGGAGCGATGAATTGAAAAGGGTCGCTTTTCTTTTTCCAGGTCAGGGATCCCAATATGTGGGAATGGGGAGAGAGCTCTATGAGCATTTTAGAGTGGCAAGAGAGGTCTTCGAGGAGGCGGATGAAAGTTTAGGCTTCTCCATTTCAACTCTCTGCTTTCATGGGCCTGAGGAGGTCTTAAGGCTAACAGAGAATACCCAGCCCGCCATTTTAACGGTCAGTATCGCTGCTTTGAAGGTTTTGAAAGAGGAGACAGAGATAGAGCCCAGATTTGTCGCTGGCCACAGCCTGGGAGAATATAGCGCCTTAGTGGCTTCCGGAACGCTTTCCTTTAGAGAGGCGGTCAAGATCGTGAAACTCCGAGGAAAATTTATGCAGGAGGCTGTCCCAGTCGGAGAGGGAGCCATGGCAGCCATCTTAGGGATGGAA
>CAZMWF010000011.1:0-37659 GCA_964570075.1 uncultured Syntrophaceae bacterium
AGTCTCAATTCTTCAGCAGAAATATAGTGAACCGTCTGGGAGGATAGGGGAAGATGCAGGGTGATGAAATCCGAGGCTTGAAGCAGTTCTCTCTTCTCTACAAAATGGGCACCCAACTGCTCTTCGAGATCGGCTGAGGCACGCCGAAGATCGGTATATAATATTCTCATCTCAAACCCTTTAGCCCTTTTTGCAACCCTCTGCCCGATTCTACCCAAACCGCAGATACCCAAGGTCTTATGATGAACATCAAGACCAAGAAATTCCATCAATTTCCATCCGCTCCATTTCTCTGTTCGAAGAAAGCGGTCCGCCTCGACCACTCGCCGGGCGGTGGCAAGTAAAAGGGCCCAGGTAAAATCAGCGGTGGTATCATCGAGAACACCCGGGGTATTGGTAACCATAATTTTCCGACGACGACAGGCCTCCAGATCGATATTGTCGTATCCCACTGCTACATTGGAAAGGATCCGAAGTCTTGGGCAGGAGGAAAGAATTTCTTCATTGATCCGATCCGTGAGAAGGATCATCGCCCCTTCCTTATCCTTAAGCCTCTCTCTGAGTTGTAATGGAGGCAGTGGAGTCTCCGATGGATTGAAATCCACCTCAAAATGTTGCTGAACCCTCCAAACCACTTCATCGAATACCTTCTGACTGATCAGAACCTTAGGCCTCACGAAGGGATCCCCCTCATAGCCTCCTTAATACGAGATCAATGACCAGTTCATTGGCTAAACGATGAAGCTCTTCTCTAAGCTTTTGCTCCGATACGGACTTCGGAATCTCTACTTCCATATCCATTTCAAACAGAGGTGTTCCACTCTCCGGTGAAATATGACGAAGGGTCTTCATATCAACGATATTGATTCCCCGATCGGCAAGAAGACGGCAGACCTTAAAAACAATCCCAGCATGATCTACTCCCGAGGTCGAGATCCTAAACCGTTCCACCCCTTCCTTTGCTCTAAGATGAGCCTCTTCCAGGGTAACCGGAGAATAGAAAAGGGTGAGGTTCTTTTCCCATTCGAGACGTCTCAGACCCGAAGGAAGCTTTTGACCGACCTCTTCCCTCTCGGTAGAAAAAAGGAGGAGAAGAGCAAAATGATTTCGAAGAAGGGTCATACTGGAGTCCTCAATATTTCCTCCACACTCATAGATCACTTCGGAGACATCTGCCACGATTCCTGGTCGATCCTTGCCAATGGCCGAAAGAATATAATAGGTTTTCATAATCTCTCCTCATTCTCGTAAAACGCATAGGGCATAGTGCATAGCGTATTTTTGGAAACATAGAATTCCAAAATCCATATATTGAGATCTGAAATAAATTTATTCAATGATTTCGAGATGTGCATATCGGACCTTCAATCGTTTCGGACCGACTGATGGAAAGACAATGGTGGCTTTCTGCTCTTCGTCCGTCCCTTCGACAGATCTGACCCTCCCCTCCCCGAATTTTGGATGTCTTACCCTCATGCCCATTTTGAGGGGATAGAATCCATCCGGATGCCAGGAGATCCCTTCTCCTAAAATCTCCTCTGTCTCTTTTTCTTTTATCCTTTCTATCCAAACCCGTTCCTGATCTCTCTCTTCTTCTCTCTCCCTCTCCTCAAATTGAATCACCTCTAAAGGGAGTTCATCCAGAAAGCGGGAAGGGAGATTCACCCTTCCAACGCCAAAGGTCGAACGTCTTTCGGCACGAGAAAGGTAGAGCTTCCTTTTTGCCCTTGTCATTCCTACATAACAGAGTCTTCTCTCCTCCTCAAGGTCTTCAATCTCCTCGCCCCTCCGGTAATGGGGAAGAAGTCCTTCCTCCATTCCAACCATAAAGACCACAGGAAATTCAAGCCCCTTTGCACAATGAAGGGTCATCAGCGAAACCCGATTTTCTTTATTTTCATAAAGATCCACCTCTGTCATGAGAGAGACCTGGTCAAGGAAGGATTGAAGGCTTCCCCTTTCCTCTCCCCGTTCAAACTCCATCATCACGGAGAGGAGTTCGTCGATATTCTCCAGCCTTGAAAGGGATTCCTCGGTTCCTTCCTCCTTCAGATGCTCCAGATACTTCGTTTGACTAAGAATACTCATCGTCAATTGACTTAACGGAGCCGTTTGCGCTTCTTTTAAAAACTCCTCTAACAATCGAAGAAAGGCCACGATTCTTTCTTTCGCAAAAGGAGTTAGCCACGGCTCGCCCAAAGAGGCTTTCATTCCCTCATAAAGGGAGAGACCCTTCTCCTTGGAATAGAGCTCTATCTTTTCGAGGGTCTTCTCTCCGATTCCCCTGGGTGGTACATTGACGATTCGCCTCAAGCTGAGGCTGTCTGAAGGGTTGCTCACCCATCTTAAATAGGCCAGGACATCCTTAATCTCCCGCCTCTCATAAAATTTTAATCCCCCTACAATCGTATAAGGAATGTGATGTTTGACGAATCCCTCCTCCAAGGCTCGGGATTGGGCATTAATTCGATAAAAGACCGCTACATCTCGATAGGGTGGGTCGGAAGGATGGGTGGAGAGATATTCCTTGATTTTTTGGATCACAAACTCTGCCTCTTCCTTTTCATCCTTGGCGACAAAGAAAGTGATTCGTTCTCCTTCAGGGTTCTCTGTCCAGAGGACCTTGTCTTTTCTGAAGCGGTTCCTCCGAACCATCGAATTGGCCGCATAAAGAATATTCTTGGTGGACCGATAATTTTGCTCTAAAGTGATTACTGTCGTTCCGGGGAAGTCCTTCTCAAAATTTAAGATATTCCCAACCTCTGCCCCCCTCCATCGGTAGATGGACTGGTCATCATCCCCTACGACACAAATATTCTCATGGGTTTTCACCAACTGTCGAATCAATTGATACTGAATGAGGTTGGTATCCTGAAATTCGTCTACCATCACATACCGGCAGAGATCCTGATAGAATCGAAGAACCTCTGGAAATTTTTTAAATAGGAGGGTCGTCAGGAGGAGAAGATCGCCAAAATCGACTCCATTGTTTCGCTTAAGATCTTCCTGATATCGCTCATAGACCTGGGCTAATCGCTTCTGAAAGATATTATAATAAGAAGGTTGAAACTGCTGAGGAGAAATCCCTTCATTTTTTAACTGTTCAATGGCAGACTGCATTGCCTTTGGATGAAACATCTTAAAATCGAGACCCAATTCTTTCATCACGTTTTTGAGATGCCGTTGCTGATCCTCTTCATCGTAAATCACAAAATTTTTTTGGTATCCTAAGCGGTCAATATGATGTCTCAGAATTCGGGCACAGGCGGAGTGGAACGTTGAAATCCAGACCCCTCTGGCCGACCTCCCCAAGAGATGTTCTACCCTCTCTCTCATCTCTTCGGCTGCCTTGTTGGTAAAGGTGACGGCGAAGATATGGGAGGGAGAGACCCCTTTCTCTTGGATCAAATAGGCAATCCGATAGGTGAGAACCCGGGTCTTACCACTTCCTGCCCCCGCAAAAACGAGCAAGGGCCCCTCTGTTTCTAAAACAGCCTTCTTTTGGGCAGGATTGAGGGAATCAAGGAGAGTCATCTAACCGGATCCAAATGTCAATGGAAAATTTAACAGGGCACGTAATCCCTCTCAGACTTATAGAATATTCCCAATCTTCAGTGAGGAATTAGAAAAGGCATCGTATCACATTAAAGGACACTCTTAATTCTAATTGTTCCTGTTTCATTTTGCAATTTACATTTTTCAGTAGTCTTATTCGACGGTGACGCTTTTAGCCAGATTTCGGGGTTGATCCACATCCGTTCCTTTCAAATCGGCCATATAATAGGCCAGAAGCTGCAGCGGGATGGCCAGGAGGATAGGAGTAAGGGTGGGATGGGTGTCCGGAATGAAAATGATGTCATCGGCCTTCTTTGAGATGAGACCGTCCGATTGGGAGGCCAAAGCGATTACCTTTCCTCCCCTTGCCTTAACCTCTTCGATATTAGATAGAACCTTCTCATAGACTTCATTTTGAGTAGCAATCACGACCACCGGCATCTCTCGATCGATTAAGGCAATCGGACCATGCTTCATCTCTCCTGCGGGATACCCCTCGGCATGGATGTAGGAGATCTCTTTTAATTTTAAAGCGCCTTCGAGGGCGAGAGGATAGTTGATCCCTCTCCCAAGATAAAGGAAATCCTTTGCCTCGAGATACTTTTGGGCGATTTCGGCAATCCTTGGCGAAGCCTTCAAAATCTCCTCCATCTGATGGGGAATCCTGATCAACTTCTGGATCAAGGATCGCCCCTCTTCTTGGGAAAGATGGCCCAAAGATCTCCCCATCCTGAGGGAAAGGAGAAAGAGGACGACTAGTTGGGTGACAAACGTCTTGGTGGAGGCCACCCCAATTTCAGGTCCTGCACGGGTATAAATCACATGATCGGAATCCCTGGCCAGGCTTGATTCCAATACATTACAGATAGCCAGAGTAGATGATCCTTTTCGCTTCCCCTCTCTCAAGGCAGCCAAGGTATCGGCCGTCTCCCCGGACTGGGAGATAGCCACCAGGAGGGTATCCTCCCCAAGGATAGGATTTCGATATCGAAATTCGGATCCAATGTCAGCCTCCACAGGAATCCTTGAAAAACCCTCGATGAGAAATTTCCCAACCAGAGCAGCATGATAGGATGTCCCGCAAGCAATGAGACAGACTCTTCTGAACCTTTTCAGGATGGAATCATCCAATGAAAGTTCTTCAAAGAGCCCATCCCCCTTCTCTTCAGAGACCCGACCTCTAAGGGTATCGATCACGGCTCTGGGCTGCTCAAAGATCTCCTTGAGCATAAAATGTTTAAAGCCACCCTTTTCGGCCATCACTGGGCTCCAATCTACCCGTTTTGGCTCCTTTGAGATGGCCTCTCCTCTCACATTGAAGAATCGGATTCCCTCCCCTGAGATAAAAACCAACTCACCATCATCCAAAAAGACGAAGGTTCGAGTATAGGGAAGGATGGCCGGAATATCTGAGGCAATAAAATACTCCCCATCCCCGATTCCTACGACTAAAGGACTCTCCTTTTTAGCTCCGATCAGGCACTCCCTCTCCCCCTCAAAAAGAATACCCAGGGCATAGGAACCTTGAATTTTCTCCAGAGCCAGAAGGACGGCTTCAAAGAAGGAGGCTCCCTCCCTGATGAATTCATCGATAAGGTGGGAGATAACCTCTGTATCGGTTTCAGAGGTAAACTGGCGACCCTTCTTTTTTAGAAACTCCCTGAGAGGAAGGTGATTTTCGATAATTCCGTTGTGAACGACAGCGATTCGGCCAGCCTTGTGGGGATGGGCATTCTCATCCGAGGGTCTCCCGTGGGTAGCCCAGCGGGTATGCCCAATCCCAACTTTCCCGTCAAAGCTCTCTCCCCGAATCCGCTCCTCTAATTTTGATAATTTTCCTTCATTCCGTCGGATCTCGATCTTTCCTCGATGAAACACGGCGATCCCGGCTGAGTCATAACCCCGGTATTCCAGCCTTTTCAGTCCATCTAAAAGGACCTCGGCGGTGTTTCGTTGTCCCACATACCCTACAATTCCACACATCTCTATGGTTCCCTTTTCTTTCGTCGGGACTCGACCCTCTTCCTCCATCCCGGAATGTTTCGTTGTTTGACGCGGCTGATTGCAAGAGCCCCTTCCGGAACATTCTGAGTAACTGTGGTTCCAGCCCCGATGGTCGCATGATCCCCCACCTTCACCGGAGCTACCAATTCTACATTGGACCCCACAAAGACTCGATCTCCGATGATGGTTTGATGTTTTTCAAATCCATCATAATTACAGGTAATCGTCCCTGCGCCGATATTGACTTCCTCCCCGATAAAGGAATCCCCGATATAGGCGAGGTGATTCGCCTTGGTCCCTCGGCCGATCACCGATTTTTTCACCTCTACAAAATTCCCGATCTTGGCCTTGCTCCTGATCTCACTTAGGGGTCTTAAGTGGGCAAAGGGACCAATGATGGCCCCATCCTCTATTCGGCTTTCGGTCACGATGGAATTTGAACGGATGGTCACTTCATTGCCAATCCAGGAATCAGAAATCTTGCAGTTGGATTCAACCACACACCGTTCTCCGATCCTTGTCTTCCCCTGAAGAAAACAATAGGGATAGAGAATGGTATCCCTTCCTATCTCTACCTCTCTGTCGATATAGGTCGTTTTTGGATCTAAGATGGTCACCCCTGAAGCCATTAACTCCTTTGCCTTTTCTTGGTAGAGAAACTCATGGGCCTTACTGAGATCCAATCGGGTATTGATTCCCATCACCTCCAAAGGATCCGCAACCATATGGGCAGTGCATCGGAGATTCATCCTTCGGGCTATCTCGACGAGATCGGTCAGATAGTATTCTCCTTGGGCATTCTCTCGATTGATCTGTTTTAATCCTTCGAAGAGAAAGGAAGCTCTGATGCAGAAGAGGCCGGTGTTGATTTCTCGAATGAGTCGTTCCTCCTCTGAAGCATCTTTTTCCTCAACAATCCTCTCCAGCCACCCCTCTGCATTTCGGATAATTCGACCATAACCAAAGGGATCTTTCACCACTGCGGTCAGAACAGAAAGGGTCGAGTCATTTTTATGGAAAGTCTGAATAAAGCATTTCAGGGTCTCTGCCTTCACCAGAGGAACATCTCCATAAAGGATCAGCACGGTTCCCTGAAACCCATCCAGGAGAGGAAGGGCCTGAAGGACGGCATGACCGGTCCCAAGGGGTTCCTCCTGAAGGACGAATTGGACCCGGGCATTTTTAAAAGCCTCCCGAATTCGGTCAGCCTGGTGACCAATGACAACGATCGTCTTTTCAGCATCGATTCCTTTGATGGATAGATCAATCGGATAGGAGAGCATAGGGACGCCCAAGAGAGGATGAAGGACTTTGACCAAATCTGACTTCATCCGGGTCCCTTTCCCTGCTGCAAGAATGATCGTAGCTACTCCTGACAAAGCTCTTCCTCCTGAAAATTGAACTTAACCATTTTATACTATGAGGGTCTTTATAAGTCAACTTCTAAGAAAAGCTTTAACTTAAAGCAAATACTCTTAAAATCGCAGACTTACAGGTTTTTAAAATTTTCACTTGACAAATAACAATATCTTGTTGTAAAGAAGGAAAATCATACAATATATAGTCCTTCCATAGTTTCAATCTAAAAATATTGAAAAAACCTCTCGACCTTCATCCCACCCTCAAGGGTAAGGGATGGGTGAGAAAAAAAGGTGAGTTCTTATGCCAAATATAATGGAGTTGAAAGAAGAGAATAGGGGAGTGAGAGAAGAATTCGAAACGACAGATATGGCTCTTTTTGTCCGCACTTCTGAGGAGTCGTTGCACGGCTGGGATCGCCAAAGAATCGTGGATGCCCTCCTGAGAGAGACTTATGTAGATCTCGACACGGCCAGAGAGATTGCCAAGGAAGTGGAAGAACTGATCCTCACCTCAAAGATTAAGATGATTACGGCCCCTCTCATCCGTGAATTGGTGGATACCAAATTGATCGAGCGAGGACTGGAGCAGGCTCGCAAGATGCACACTCGTTTGGGAATGCCTCTTTACGATGTGGATCAACTTATCCTCCACCCGAACAAGGAGAATGCCAATGTCCCTCATGGTCCAGAAGCCACCAATCTCACCCTCGCTGAAAGGATCAAAAAGGAGTATGCCCTCCTCTCTGTATTCTCAGAAGAGATTGCCGATGCCCATATGAGAGGAGATATCCATCTTCATGACCTCGGATTCATTGACCGTCCTTACTGCAGCGGTCAATCCCTCGAATACATCAAACGCTTCGGTCTCAGCCTCCCCAATTCCATTGCGATGGCAAAACCCGCTAAACACCCTGAAGTCCTCCTTGCCCACATGGTGAAGTTTGCAGCCGCTCTCCAGAGCCATTTTGCTGGAGCCATTGGGTGGGATGCAGTCAATATCTTCTTTGCTCCTTATCTGGTAGGGATGTCGGACAGAGAATTAGAACAACTCGCCCAGATGATGATCTTCGAATTCTCTCAGCAGGCTGTGGCTCGAGGAGGGCAGGCGATCTTTACCGATCTCAATCTTTATTGGGAAATTCCTAAGCATTTTGAGAAAGTTCCAGCTATTGGCCCTGGAGGGGAGTTGACCGGAAAGACCTATAGCGACTACTTGGAAGAATCCCAACGATTTGCCTGGGCCCTCTTCGATGTGTTTCTGGAAGGGGATGGTTCTGGAAGGCCGTTCTTCTTTCCTAAACCCCTGGTTCATATTACGGAGAAATTCTTTCAAACCTCCCGTCACATGGAGTTTCTCTATCATATCTCCGAAGTCGCCTCCGAAAAAGGGAATACCTACTATGTATTTGATCGGGGAGAAACGGCAAAAATCTCTGAATGCTGTCGACTCAGTTTTAAACTCGAGCAATCCGATCTCGAGGATGCCCAACAACCCTGGAGGATGCGCTATTGTGCTTTGCAGAATGTGACCCTTAACCTTCCCAGAATTGCCTATCTGGCCAAAGGGGACGATACCAGGCTCTTCTCCAAGATTACAGAATTTGTGGAAATGGCTGTCAAGGCCCATCTCGAAAAGAAACAGTTTATCGAAAAGCTCCTCTCTCTGGGCGAGAAAGGCCCTCTAGCCCTTCTGGCTATGAAGCGAGATGGGATCCCTTATCTGAGAATGGATCGGGCCAGTTTCCTCATCGGGATGGTTGGACTCAACGAATTGGTTCAGATTCACACAGGTCAGGAGATGCACGAATCGAGACAGGCCTTTAAATTTGGATTAAAGGTGATTGCCCATATGAAGCTTCTGGTCGATAAGCTGAGCGAACGGCATCGAATGCGGTTTGTCTTAGAACAGACCCCTGCCGAATCCACGGCCTATCGATTTGCGAAATTGGATCTGAAATATCACTCTCCAAAATCAGGCCATATCGTCAAAGGAGACCTCGCTCGAGGGGAAGTCTATTATACCAATTCGACCCATCTCAATGTGAGTGCCCCGATTAATCCCATCGAACGAGTAAAACAGGAAGGCCTCTTTCATCCTTTAATCGAAGCGGGCGCTCTGACGCATCTCTGGTTAGGGGAGGCTAAACCTTCTAAGGAATCCATTGCCAATTTTGTGATCAAAACGTTTCGCCAGACGCAGAATGACCAGATTGCCTTCTCCCCCGAATTCACCACGTGCAATGCCTGTCATCGAACCAGTCGAGGACTTCAATCCTCCTGTAGTTATTGCGGTTCTAAGGAAGTGGATGGAATTACTCGAATTACTGGATATTTTACAAAACTTTCCAGCTGGAATAAAGGCAAAATGGGGGAGCTACGAAACCGCTATCGAAACCAAGCCTTTATAGAAAACCGAGGAGGAGAAACCATTCTCTTGGCCTGATGAGGGACTCAAGAGAAACTCTCTTGATCCTCTGCCCTTTTTCCTTGAGGAGGGAAACATGAAACTGATCAGAATCTTTACCAAGTCAAAATGCCCAAAATGTCCTGCCCTGAAAGAAATGGCACAGGAATTAAAGAAAGAAGGCCTCCCGGTATTCCATTACGATTTAGACACTATCGATGGGTTAGCGGAGGCCTCTTTCAGAAGTATTCTTTCAACCCCTTCTCTGGTCATTGAGGACGAGGAGGAGAAGGAGATCGTCAGTTGGAGAGGGATCGTTCCAACCCTACAGGAGGTCAAACAGTACATTTCGAAAAGTCCATCATGATCCCTCTCTCATCTCCTTTTATGAAAAGCAACAATGATCGAAATCAAAGGTTTTCTCGAAACCTCTTTTGTCGATTGGAAAGGAAAGCTCTGTTCTGTCCTTTTCCTTCCTTACTGTAACTTTCGATGCCCGTACTGTCATAACCATCCCCTCGTTCTTCGTCCTGAGCAGTATGAGTCGATTCCCCTCCAAGCCATTCTTCAACGTCTCCATTCCCTCCGGGACTGGATTGATGGGATCTGCCTGACCGGAGGGGAACCCACCCTCCACCCTGACCTCCCTGCACTGGCTTTGGAAATCAAAAAACGGGGATTCCAGGTGAAATTGGATACGAATGGGTCTAATCCCCAGATGTTGGAAAGATTGATTGAGGAACAACTTGTGGACTACATCGCCATGGATATCAAAGCTCCCTTAGATCCCTTTCGCTATCGACGATCGGCGGGGGTTTTAGTCCATATGGGCTCCTTATGGAGATCGATTGAGATTCTGAAGGAGGGAAAGGTGGAATATGAATTTCGAATGACGGTCGTTCCCCAGCTTCACACGATGGAAGATCTTCTTCTCCTCGGCCAACAGTTAAGACCTGGACCGAAAATGGTTCTTCAAAATTTCAATCCCGAGAATCCTCTGGACCCTTCCCTGAAGAGGGTCCCTCCCTTCGACCCAACTCTATTAAAAGAGATGGAAAAAACGTTACAAAAAATGGTATAAAAATTAATATCCATGAGTTCTCCATTCAAAGAGATTCAACAACGAATCGAGGCCCTTGAAAAGGAGATTCTTCTGCTTCGATCCTCCTTTGAAATGATCCGAGATCCGCTCTTCCTCCTCAATCAGAAAAAAGAGTTTTTAAAAGTCAATCCAAAAGGGATGGAACTGTTAGGCTACCGCTGGGAGGAACTCTCTGGGATGACTTTTCTTGAGATCATTCCTCTTGAGGAAGCCGGTAAGGCGATCGACCAGTTTGAAGAGATGAGGGAGGGAAAGGAAGTGGTCGAGACCTTCCATATCCTCAATAGAGATGGGTTAAAGATTCCTGTCGAACTCTTTGGAACGATGAAGGAGGAGACCTATTTTATCCAGTTGAAAGATCTGAGAGAGAAAATTCAATCGACGGAGGAATGGGAGAGGTTAAAGAGGCAATTGATGGAAAGGATCCGAGAGAGGGATGAGTATGCCAGGGAACTCCAGGCCATCAAAGACCTCTTTAAGGAGAAGGTCAAGGAAGTGGAAAAGATGAGGGAAGAGGCACTCCTGCTCTCTTATACCGATGACTTGACAGGAATCTATAATCACCGATTCTTCATTCAACAACTCACCCTGGAAGTCGAGCGTCAGCGGCGTTACCCCACCGAGCTCTCCCTGCTGATGATCGACATCGACTATTTCAAACACTATAATGACAGAAATGGACATTTAGCAGGAGATGAGGTGCTTCGGGGCATTGCTCATCTCCTCCATCAAGGGGTCAGACAGAGCGATATCGTTGCCCGTTACGGGGGTGAAGAATTTGCGGCTATCCTGATTAATGCGGGAAGAGAGAAGGCCCGGGAGATTGCCGAGCGAATAAGAAGGATCGTCGCGGAGACTTCTTTCCCTAATGAACGTCAGCAACCCAATCAAAATCTGACGGTCAGCATTGGGATAGCGACCTTTTCACCCGCTGTCTCCACGGTCACGGATCTGATTCGGGAAGCAGACCATGCCCTTTATCGAGCCAAAAGAAAGGGACGGAATCGGGTTGAAGGATAGGAGATGCCAAAGGATCCGGTCCAACAATACGCCGAGAGCTTAGAAAGAACGATTCAGCAAAACTATTACTCTCTCAAGGAGAGAATAGAAAATTTTAAGGAGATGTCCCTTTTAGTCACTCCGGAGCGAGAAGTTCCTCAGGAGATCATCGTTGAGATCCGGCAACTTTATAAGGAGATTCAAAACCGGCTCGCAGAGATCAAAGCGATTCAGCAACTCCTCCAGGGAAAGTATCGGCAATATTATCATCGGAACCCCGTGCGAGACCGGGAGATCATTGAATTTGGGTTCCTCGCTAAGAATCTTTATTCAAAAGTGGAATATACCTTGATGCAAAAACAGGCCAAAGCCAAAAGGAGAGAAGAGGTCTCCAAAGGGGAGACCAAAGGGTTTCCCTTCCAGTGGTTTCGTTCACGGGATCACCAGGTTCTCTTCCTGAGAAACTTAAGACTTCTGAAAGAATTAAGTTATGAAGAGCCCTCTGAAGCTGGAGTCCAAGAAATGCGAGGGGTAAGCGAGGAGAATCGCGGGTTCACTCTCTTCTCCATTCGAGGTGAGACAGACCTCATCAACGCCATCTATCTGAGAGCCAAGCTGAGAGAACATGATGTCATCGAACGCTTCTCTAAGGACGAGCTCCACGGCCTCTTTCTCCATCTGAAGGGAGTCTCTACTCAGGAGGTGGAGGAACTCCTTCGAAGGTTCATCGAGGAAGAAGAGTTTAGAAAACTCAAATGCCTCCTCTTAAGAGTTCCATCTCTAAAAGGTCTTAGAGAGGGTCTGATAGAGGAGGTGAAGCTCATCCTCGAAAGGATGGCTCCAGGAGAGATCAAGACCGTTTTCCTTTGACACGCTCCGAAAAGTCGTTTATAAAAGAGAAAAAAACCTCCCCAGCCATTCTTCCCCCGTGGGGTGATAGAAGAGACGAAAGGTTCAAATGGAACACCATCTAAAGGAGTTCTATTTTTTCAGCGAGTTTTTGAATCGAAAGGTCTATCATTCTGCAGGAGAGACCTTAGGGAAGATTTTCGATCTCATTGCGGAGAGAGCCGAACCTTACCCTCTCATTATTGGAATGATCCTTCGAAGAAATCGAAAAAGAGCCGCTTATCTTCCTTGGGAAAAGATCCACCAAATCGAACCCCAAATTCTTTGCTCTGAAGAAAGCCTCGAGGATCCAAAAACCCTTCATTCTCAAAAAGAGATCATCTTCCTCAGAGAAGAGGTCCTGGACAAACAGATCGTAGATACCTATGGAGCCAAGGTGGTTCGAGTCAATGATCTCCATTTCCTTCGGGTCGACTCCCGTTTAAGACTGGTCCATGTGGATGTGGGCTTCAGGGGGTTGATGAGACGAGTAGGATGGGAGAGGATGATGGACAAGATTCTGCAGTGGCTCTTTTCCTATGTCCTCCCCAACCAATTCATTTCCTGGAAATACGTCCAGCTCCTCTCGGGGTCTGACCTCCTTCAACTCAGTGTCTCTCAGAAAAAACTCTCTCACCTCCATCCTGCTGATCTGGCCGACATCATCGAGGATCTGAGCAGCCGGGAACGATCCGCCATCTTTCGAGCCCTCGACACGGAGACGGCCGCTGAGACGCTCGAAGAAATTGACCCTAAAATTCAAAAGGCATTGATCGAAACGATTCCCGTGGAGAAGGCCTCCGATATCATGGAGGAGATGTCCCCCAGTGATGCGGCTGACCTCCTGGCCGATCTTCCAGAGGAGAGGGCAGAGAAGATTCTCGAAGGGATGGAAGAGAAAATCGCAGAGGATTTGAGGGAACTCCTGATTCACCCTGAGGAGACCGCTGGAGGCCTCATGACCACGGCCTATCTCCGTCTGCCTCCTGAGACCCCTGTGGAGACGGCTATGGCTCGGTTGAGGGCAGAAGCTCCTCATCTGGATATTGTGGATTATATCTATATTGTGGATGAGGAGGAGGTCCTCCAAGGAGTGGTAAGCATTCGAGACCTTCTCACGGCGAAACCCCATCAATCCCTCTCTGAGATCAAGGGCCCCAGGGTGGTGAGTGTAAAACTTGACGAGGATCAAAAAGAAGTGGTGGAGGCCTTTGCAAAATATGGATTCCGGGCTTTACCGGTCGTGGATGAGGAGAACCATCTGAAGGGAGTCATTAGTTTTAGGAGTGTATTAGAAGTATTGGCTCCTGATGCCGGATAATCCTCCGTTAAATTGTTGAGCCCCCTGGGGAGAAGAATCCCCTGAACAAAGAAAAGAAGGATGACCGATTATAAAAAATGGATCTCCACTTCAAAGCAATCCCTCTGGAGAACGATCGGACTCTTCTTTCTCCTGATGGGACCAGGGATAATCACCTCCAATGTGGACAATGATGCAGGAGGGATCACCACCTACTCCCTGGCTGGGGCGGAGTTCGGACTCAAGTTGGTCTGGTCTCTCATTCCCATCATGATCGCCCTCATTGTGATTCAGGAGATGTGTGCTCGAATGGGAGTGGTTACTGGCAAGGGCCTTTCCGATCTCATTCGTGAGAAATTTGGAGCCAAAGTGACCTTCTATCTGATGATCGGAATGTTCCTCACCAATATGGGGAATGCCATTTCTAACTTCGCCGGAGTGGCAGCGGGGATGGAGATCTTTGGGGTGGAGAAATTCGTTTCTGTTCCTTTGAGTGCCCTTCTGGTGTGGTGGATGGTGGTCAAAGGAACCTACAAAACGGTGGAGAAGGCCTTTCTGGTCGCCTGTGTCTTCTATCTCTCCTATATCATCACAGGAGTTCTGGTCAAACCCGATTGGGCTCATGTCTTCGAACAACTTCTCCATCCCCAGTTAAGCTTCCAGTCTTCTGAAATCACCATGTTGATTGGTCTCGTAGGAACCACCATTGCTCCATGGATGCAGTTCTATCTCCAGGCCTCTATTGTGGAAAAGGGAATCAAGATCGAGGAGTATAAATACGCTCGATTTGACGTCATTACAGGTTCAGTGGTCGTCCATATCGTGGCTTTCTTCATCATTCTGGTTTGCGCAGAGACCCTCTTCAAACATGGGATCCACATTGAAACAGCCAAGGATGCTGCCCTCTCCCTTAAACCTTTGGCCGGAAAATATTGCACCTATCTCTTTGCCTTTGGGCTGGTCAATGCCTCCCTCTTTGCTGCCTCTATTCTTCCGCTGTCCACGACCTATCTTATCTGTGAGGGATTGGGATGGGAGGTGGGAATCGATAAAAAATTTGTGGAGGCTCCCCAATTCTATGGAATCTATTCGTTGATGATCTTCTTGGGAGCAGGGGTGATCCTCTATCCAGAGATTCCTCTCATTTCGATCATGTACTTTTCCCAAGTGATTAACGGAATGGTTCTTCCTTTTGTCCTTATCTTCATGCTCCTTCTCATCAATGATAAGAAATTGATGATGAACCACACCAATGGGCCCCTCTTTAATTTCATCGCCTGGGCCACCGCCCTCTTGATGATCGGGTTCACCCTCATCTTCCTCTTTTTAATGATCTGAATAAGAAGTCCTAACAGCGGGCCCTCCTCTTCAGCCGCTCCCAAGCCTCATCGACCCTTTTTTGAATCTCCTCGATTTGACTTTCACTTAGATGGCTGAATCGACCCTGGAGTTTGAGATATTCTTTAACCGGAACTATCCGTTTTTCATCCTGAAGGGTATACCTCCTTCCGTTCTCAATCTCATAGAGGGGAAAGACCCGAGATCGGACGGCGAGCCTTGAGATCTTCACAGAAATCTCGGAAGGAATCCTCCAGCCCGGGGGACAGGGGGAGAGCAGGTGAATGAATCGAGTTCCCCGAATCCTCCTGGCCTTTTCCATCTTTCGAATCAGATCCTCGGGATAGGCGATGGTCGCGGTGGCGGCATAAGGAATCTGATGATCGGCCATAATGGCCATCATATCCTTTTTGGGATTCTCTTTGGGCTGACTGACGGGGGTGGTCGTTGTCCAGGCCATCAGGGGAGTGGCTGAACTCCTCTGGGTTCCTGTATTCATGTAACCCTCATTATCGTTACAAATATAGAGGAAGTCTTCGTTTCGTTCCGCTGCCCCTGAAAGGGCCTGAAGCCCAATGTCAAAGGTTCCTCCATCTCCTCCCCAAACGGCGACCAGGGTCTCCTCATCCCCTTTCACATCAAGGGCAGCCCGCAGGCCAGAGGCAGTTGCTCCCCCGGTTACAAAACCTGCGTGGATGGCATTGATTCGAAAACTTGAATAGGGCCAGACCCCGGGAATGATGGACCAGCAGGAGGCTGGAAAGACCATTATCACCCTCTCTCCAAGGGCCTTTAAAGTCAGTCTCATCGCGATGGCTGCTCCACATCCTGCGCAGGCCAGATGTCCATGACCCAAATTCTCCACTTCAGGGAGTGTTATCTTATTTGAATTTACCTTTTTAGTCCCAACCATAAAATCTCCTCTTCAGGTTGAGAATGGACAAGGGTATACTGAATGGCCTCTTCGAGTAGTTCTGGAGTGATATCCCTTCCTCCCAATCCTGACACAAATCCAAATATGGCAGGCCTTTCCTCCTGGGAATAAAGGGCGGCCCTTAATTCTTGAGCAAAGATCCCACCTACACCCGCTGAGAGATTTCGATCGATCACGGCCAATTTCTTTGCCCCCTTTATGGCCTCCCCAATCTCTTTAGCCGGAAAGGGACGAAACCTCTTGATTTTTAATCCAGCAATATTTACCCCTTCCTCCCTCCATTTCTTTACGACGATTCTTGAAGTGCTCGTCACAGTTCCAGAAGTGAGAAGAAGAACTTCAGCCTTCTCATCTCCGTATTTTTCAACCGCGCCATATCTTCTTTTAAAACGGGAATAAAACTCATCTTCTACCTTTTGACAGACCTCAGGAACTTCCTCCATGGCCTTCTGGATCTTATATCGAAACTCAAAGAAATATTCCGGGGTGGTGATCACCGAATAAGATTTTGGCTCTTGAGGATCGAGGGGATAAGGAGGGCAGTAGGGGGGTAAAAACGCCTCTACCTCATCCATGCTTGGAATCTCCACCGGTTCAGACGTGTGGGAAAGGACAAAGGCGTCCAGGACCACCATCACAGGTAGCCTTACGGTTTCTGCGATCCTGTAAGCCTGAAGAATCGTATCCAGAACCTCTTGATTGTTTTCACAATAGAGCTGGATCCACCCGGTATCTCTCTGGGAGAGCGAATCGCTTTGATCACTCCAGATATTCCAGGGTGGTCCAATGGCTCGATTGACGTTCACCATGACAATAGGGAGGCGAGCCCCAGAGGCCCAATGGAGCATCTCGTGCATATAAGCCAATCCATGGGAGGAAGTCGCTGTAAAACACCTCACTCCTCCAGTTGAAGCTCCGATCAGAGCAGCCATAGCCGAATGTTCGGACTCCACCTTTAAAAATCTGGTACGGAGTCTGCCATTAGCAATTAATTCAGAAAGTTCTTCGACAATCGTCGTTTGAGGGGTAATGGGATAAGCCGAGACCACTTCGACACGGCTTAAAATGACTCCATAGGCCACTGCCTGATTCCCGGTAATGACCTTCTTCATCTCGCCTCCTCTTTGAGGGTGATCGCTCCTCGAGGACATTCAGTAAAGCAGACCCCGCATCCTTTACAAAAATCGTAATCAATTTCCCGAAGGAAAACCCCTTGCCTCTTCAGAATAGAAGCATCCGGACAGAAGACATAACAGGTCTCACACCCATTGCAGGTTCCACAACTGAAACATCGACCTGCCTCTTCAATGGCTAAGGAAGAAGGAAGGGTGGAGGTGATCTCTTTAAAATCTTTGACCCTTACCTTTGGAGGGAGTTTGGATTCTTTCTGCCTCGGTGCCGGCTCAAAATAATCCAAATTCAATTCTTCGAATCGGACAATGTGGGAATCCATCCGTCTTTCATCCGGATGAAGATATCGGAAGATCGAAATGGAAGGTCCCTCTCCAATGAGGGTTCGTCTAAACGCCTCTTCTGAATCCTTTTCTTTAAAATAACAGTCAATAGCGAGAGCGGCTTTCTTCCCCGAACCGATGGCATGGGCTACGGTTCGTTGAGTAGAAGTCAGATCCCCTCCAGCAAAGATCCCTTTGACTCCAGCGCTTCCATCCCTCTGGGTCAGGAGAATTCCCCCCTTTCTCTCCAATCCCTTGGGGAAATGAGAGAATTCGATCTCTTCACCCGCTGCAATGATCAGACTATCCACTTCAATAAAAAAATTGGAATTGGGAATGGGAACGGGTTTCCTACGTCCTGTTTCATCTTTCTCCCCCAACTTCATTCTCACACATTCCAGCCGCTTCAACCCGTCTTTGGAATGGATCCGGATGGGGTTAACGAGATATCTTATCTTGACTCCTTCTTCCAGAGCCTCGGAGACCTCTTCCTCAAATGCGGGCATCTCCTCCTTTGAACGGCGATAAAGAAGGAGGGCCTTTTTCCCTAAACGGATGACAGAGCGGGCAACATCAATGGCTGTATTTCCTCCTCCAATGATCCCCACCCTCTCTCCCAATTCAATCCTCTTGCCTAAGTTGACCCTTTTTAAAAAATCGAGGCCCTGAAACACGCCTCTCCTTTTCTCCCCAGGAATCCCGAGGGATCTTCCGAGATGGGCCCCTGTGGCGATGAAGATGGCTGAATAGTCCTTTAAATCCTGCCAAGTTAGATTCTGGCTCAAGGTGATCCCTGTACGAATGTCCACCCCCATCGATTCGATCAACGCAATTTCCCTTTCTAAGACCTCCCGGGGTAGACGATAGGAAGGAATTCCCATTCTCAACATTCCTCCTGGAAGAGGAAAGGACTCAAACACCGTTACCGAATAATGGAGTCTTGCGAGGTGATAGGCACAGCTTAGCCCAGCAGGTCCGGAGCCGATGATGGCTACCTTCTCTTTTCCTTTCTCAACCTCTCGTTTTACTTTTTGACCCTGGCCCTCTGAAAAATCAGCAACGAACCTCTCCAGGGCATGGATGGCAATGGGCTCATCCAAGAAGGAGCGATTGCATCGGGACTCACAGGGATGGAAACAGACTCGACCACAGACTCCTGGGAAGGGATTCTCCTCTCGAAGAACCTTCCATGCCCCATCCCAATCTTCCTCTACAATCTTCTGAATAAAAGAGACGATATCATTCCCCACAGGACAAGAAGCATTGCAAGGAGGCGTCTTATCGAGATAATAGGGACGCTGGGCTCTCCAGGCCCCTGTTTTGTTCCAATCCATGAATCCCAGAGAGATGGGAATCTCTGGCATTTCAGAAGCACCCTTGAAAGTAAGCTGTTTGCTCATCGTTTCCCTTCGATTACGAATGGAGTCTTAGGGTCTCCATGACTGAGTGAAATGGTTTCGGATTTCGTATTTCACTTCGTGATAGGCTTCTCTTGCTGCCCTGGCGTTTTCATCCTTCCTTACCGGAATTTCCTCACGGATGGCTAGAGCGATGGAATCGATCCCTACCAATCCTGTGATCTTTGAAAAAGCCCCTAAGATGGCTGTGTTGACGATGGGGTTCGTTCTTGACCCTAAACCGTATTGAATCGCAATAGAGGTCGCATCCACGGTGGCGATTCTAAATCCTCTCAGACCCTCAAAGGCTTCTGGAGACTGATGGGAATTGATCAGGATCCAGCCATTTGGTTTAAGCCCTGAGGTGAGATCCACCGTGCCGATCAAGGTCGGATCGAGAACGACCAAATGATCCGGCCTATAGATGTTCACTCTCAATTGGATGGGTTCTCGATCGATCCTTAGAAAAGCCATCACAGGAGCCCCCCGTCTTTCTACTCCGAAGGCAGGGAAAGATTGAACATAATAGCCCTCATGAAAAAAGGCCACGGCAAGGACCTTCGAAGCCACCTGGGCTCCCTGTCCTCCTCTTCCATGAAATCGGATCTCAATCATTGTTTCGATCCACCATTGAAACTCTATCCTTCTTCGCTTTTCATTTTGAAGAATAGACCACCGTTAAAGCCTTGGCATTCTTTCTTTCCAAAGACCGATAGGCATGAGGAATGGAAGAGTCGAAGTAGAGAGAATCTCCTGGGTGAAGAATATACTGCTGGTTTTCCGTCCTAAATTCCAGAGTCCCTTCTAAAAGGTAGATAAACTCTTCCCCTTCATGGCTGAAAAAGGACAATCGGTCAATCCTTTTTCTTTTAAACTCCACCAAAAACGGCTCCATCGACTTTTTAGCCTTCTTATAAGCGAGCGCTTCATAATAATATCCGCTCTCTTCCCGTCCAAAGGATCGAGAATCAACCTTTTTGCTCTCATCCTTCCTGACCAGAACGATCCTTTCTTCAGGCTCGCTATTCTGAAAAAAATAGCTGATGTTCACATGGAGGGCTTTGGAGATTTTAAGGAGGGTCGCAATAGGAGGGGAGACCACCTCTTTCTCGATCTGGGAGAGTAAAGGCTTGGAGAGTCCTGTTCGATCCGAAAGATCCTGCAGGACCAGACCTGCCTCCTTCCGGAGGGTTCGGATCTTCTTCCCGATGTGAAGTTTCTTGATTTCGTGTTTAATCTCGTCACTGACCATATTCTACTTATACCTTCCTTCCTCAGAGGAGTCAAGAAAATTTTTTAATTAAATTAAAATTTTTTTGATAAAGTGAAACACCCCTTTCGGGAATTCCTCTCTCAGAAGTGGGAAACAAACCGGAGAGATTTCCACCCTTCAGTGAAGGGTTCCACCCTTGGGGGAAAAGATTTGATTCCGAGGAGAGGTTATGTTAATGAAAAAAGGTCGAAACTTGATTTGATCAGGTAGGTGGTGATGAAGACCGTTATTATGGGAGCCGGAGCGATGGGAAGTCTTTTCGGAGGGCTTCTTTCGCTTACTGGAGAGGAGGTCTGGTTGGTCGATATCTGGAAGGAGCATATCGAAACCCTTCAGACTCACGGTCTCATCATAGAAGAAAAAGGGAGAGAGCAAACCATTTCTCTTCACGCCACCACCGATCCCAAAACCGTTGGGAAAGCCGATCTGGTCCTCTATTTTGTCAAAACCTATGATACCGAGAGTGCCGTGAAGAACTCTTTAGTTCTCGAGAAAGAGGAGACCCTTTTTCTCACCCTCCAGAATGGTCTTGGAAACGAAGAGACGATTTGCAAATATGTGAATCCTCAAAAGGTCCTATTGGGCGTGACGGGGCAGGGAGCCACCTTGCTTGGACCCGGCCGGATTCGTCATGCTGGATGGGGGAAGACCTATGTGGGAGAGCTTGACGGAAGAATGACGGAGCGGGTCCATCGGATTTCGCAGAGGTTTTGCCAGGCAGGAATGGATACGGAGGTCTCCTCCAACATCCACACTCTGGTGTGGGAGAAACTGTTTGTCAATGTAGGTCTTAATGCTCTGGCAGCCATCACCGGATTGAAAAACGGTCAAATTCTCGATTATCCCGAGACCTTGAGGCTATTGGAATGCCTGGTCTCTGAAGCGGTCGAAGTGGCAAAGAGAAAGGGGATTGAGATTCATGGAAATCCTCTGGATCGAGTGAAGGCCGTTATCGAGGCCACTCGAGAGAATCGTTGTTCCATGGGCCAGGATCTGGATCGGAAGCGAAGAACAGAAATCGATTCCCTCAATGGGGCCATTGTCCGTGAGGCTGAACGATTGGGGATCCCTGTTCCATACAATCGGATGATCACAGACCTCATTAAAGTGATCGAAAAGACGTTTTAACCACCCAGTTCGAGTGCTGGAGGCAAAGATGGATCGAAAAAAGGTAACGCCCGTAGATATTCAACAGATGAAACGGGAAGGACGAAAGATCACGATGCTTACGGCTTACGACTACCCAACGGCTCTCCTCGAGGATAGGGCTGGAATCGATATTATCCTCGTTGGAGATTCTGTAGGAATGACGGTTTTAGGTTATGAAAACACCATCCCTGTAACGATGGAAGAGATGATTCACCATACCAAAGCGGTCACTCGTGGAGCGAAGTTTGCCTTGATCATCGGCGATATGCCCTTTATGTCTTATCAAACCTCTGAACGGGAGGCCATCCTCAATGCCGGTCGTTTCATAAAAGAGGGAGGAGCCGATGCAGTGAAACTCGAGGGGGGAGCAAGCGTCAAAGAGATCGTAAGGGCAATTGTGAAGGCAGGAATCCCTGTCATGGGCCATATCGGATTAACTCCCCAAACGATCTCTATGCTTGGGGGATTCAAAGTCCAAGGGAAAGATGCTCAAACGGCTCAACGAATTATTGATGATGCCCTTTTGCTTGAAGAGGCAGGGGCCTTTTCAGTCCTTCTGGAAGCCATTCCAGCTCCAATTGCAAAAAGAATTACAGAGCGGCTAAAAATCCCGACGATCGGTATTGGAGCTGGCCCACACTGC
Source organism: uncultured Syntrophaceae bacterium (assembly GCA_964570075.1). Classification (GTDB taxonomy): domain Bacteria; phylum Desulfobacterota; class BSN033; order BSN033; family UBA1163; genus CALIBK01. The sequence continues at coordinate 21,802 of CAZMWF010000011.1, forward strand.
GATGGTCAAGTTCTGGTCGTCCATGATATGCTGGGACTTTTCGACCGGTTTACACCCAAATTTGCCAAACGATACGTCAATCTAAGCCAGGAGATGCTAAAGGCATTTGAGACCTATCGACAGGAAGTCCTGCAGGGAATCTTTCCAACAGACCAGCATAGTTTTCACATCGATGAAAAAGAACTGGAAAAAATAAAATAATCATAAGGAGGGAATAAAAATGGAAAAGGGTAAATGGATGATGAGTCTTGTGGCAAGTATCCTTTTGATCTTTGGGATGACCCAAGGGGCCATGTCGACGCCTGTCACTCTAAAGTTAGCCCATGTTGTCTCAACTTCTGCTCCTTATCATATCGGGGCAATGGAGTTTGCACGATGGGTTGATCAAAAGACCAAAGGGAATCTCAAAATTGAAATCTATCCAGGAGGTCAGTTGGGAAAAGGGGAAAGAGAATGTATCGAGGGACTGCAGATTGGTACCATTGATCTCGTCATCACCTCTACAGGTCCGGTAGGCGGGTTTGTCCCCCAAATGCTCGTCGTGGATCTTCCCTTTCTCTTCAGAGACAATGCCCATGTGGATAAAGTCCTGGATGGCCCTATTGGGGAGAATCTCCTGAAAGCCCTCTCAAAGGCGGGCATCAAAGGGATTGCCTTCTGGGAAAATGGATTTCGAAATCTGACCAATAATAAACGACCGGTCAATAAGCCCGAAGATGTCAAGGGGCTAAAGCTAAGAACGATGGAAAATGAGGTTCACATGGATGCCTTTCGAACCCTTGGAGCAGATCCAACCCCAATGACCTGGGGGGAAGTGTATACCGCCCTTCAGCAAGGGGTGATCGACGGTCAGGAGAATCCCATCAATATTATCCGAACCCACAAAATCTACGAAGTAAACAAACATTTAGCCCTTACTGGACATGTCTACTCTCCTGCTCTTCTTCTCATGAATGAAAAGAAATTCAATAGCCTCTCCCCTGAATTCCAGAAGGTCCTTATAGAAGCAGGAAAAGAAGCGGCTAAGTTTGAAAGAAAATTTATCCGTGACAACGAAACCAAGATGCTTGAAGAACTGAAAGGTTTCGGAATGCAGGTCACTTACCCGGACAAAAAACTCTTCCAGAAAGCCACAGAGCCTACTTATAAAAAATACGAATCACGGTTTGGAAAGGATCTGATCGATAGGATTGTTGGAACAAAGTAGCTCCTTCTATCTCTCCTCCCCCGAGGAGGGGAGGAGAGGATCGAGGGATTGATGGTTTCAAAAATCAGTCATTTTTTGAATCGCTGTGCAGAAGTGGGTTGTTTAACCCTTATCATAGCGATGTGTTTGGTAACCTTTGCCCAGGTCTTTTTCCGATTCGTCATTGTTCACTCCCTCCCTTGGTCTGAAGAATTCTCACGATATTCCCTGGTATGGGCTTCCTTTTTGGGTGCCTCCATCGCCTTAAAAAGAGGGCTCCATATTGGAGTGGAGGCTTTTATAGGAAAGCTTCCGGAAGGGAAAAGACGTCCGATTTACCTGACCACCCTTGTTCTTCTTCTTCTCTTCCTCTTCACCGTCATGGTGAAAGGCTTTCAATTAGCCCAGTTTAATATGAAACAATCCTCCCCAGCGATGAGAATCCCCATGGGATTTCCCTATCTCGCCATTCCCATCGGAGCCCTTCTTATGATGATTCACCTCTTCGATCAATTCTTTTTAGGGCTTAAACATAGAAAAGGGTTGATCGGCATAGAAAAGACAGAGGAAATGAAAAGAGTGGAGGCAGGGTTCTAACTTGCTCTGGATTCTGGCAATCAGCTTTATTACCTTTCTCCTTTTGGGGATTCCCATTGCTTTTGTCCTCGGGCTCACCTCTTTCGTGGCCCTTCTCTATACTGGCAATATTCCCCTCCTTCTGATGCCAAAGGAGATGTTTTCAGGAACCGACTCTTTTCCTCTTCTGGCCGTTCCTTTTTTCATCCTGGCAGGAAATCTGATGAATGTGGGAGGGATTACCCGAAGGCTGATCCATTTCTGTAACATCCTTTTGGGATATGTGAGGGGTGGATTAGCCTTGGTCAACGTCGTGGCCAGTATGTTTTTTGCAGGGATCACAGGAGCGGCTGTGGCAGATACCTCAGCTTTAGGATCCATCCTCATTCCCGCGATGACCGAGAGGCGTTATGATAAAGATTTCAGTGCCGCCGTCACCGCCGCCTCTTCGACCGTGGGCCCCATCATCCCTCCAAGTATTCCTATGGTCATCCTTGGAACTGTTGGAGAACTCTCCATTGGTGCCCTCTTCTTGGCAGGGTTGATTCCAGGAATTATGGTAGGACTGACCCTGCTTGGAATTGCCTATTGGATTTCCCGTAAAAGAAACTATCCAAAGGAGCCGATCAAATCCCTCCGAGAATTCTTCTACGGGTTAAAGGATGCCTTATTGGCCCTCCTGATGCCAGGGATCATCTTGGGGGGCATTTTAGGTGGAATCTTTACCCCCACCGAAGCGGCCGCAGTGGCGGTGGCTTATGCCTTTATCATCAGTTTTTTAGTCTATCGAGAAATCCGTTTAAAAGATCTTCCGAGGATCCTGATCGATAGCATTGTGACGACCTCCATCATCATGTTTGTGATCGCCAACTCGGCGATCTTTGGCTGGATCTTGGCAAACCATCAAGTCCCCCAAATAGTGGCCCAAACCTTTTTATCGATCACCACGAACAAGTGGGTCCTCCTTTTTCTGATCAATCTCTTTCTGCTCTTTATAGGAACCTTTATGGAAACCACTGCCTCTTTGATCATTCTTACCCCCATCCTTCTCCCCCTTGCTGTGAAGGTAGGGATTGATCCCATCCACTTTGGTTTGGTCATGGTCCTCAATCTGGTCATCGGTCTGATTACCCCACCTCTTGGGGTCTGCCTTTTCATCGCCTGCAGTATCGCCAAAATTACACTGGAGCAGATTGTAAAGGCTATCTTTCCTTTCCTTTTGGCAGCCATCGGGGTTCTCTTCATCGTGACCTATATTCCCCAACTTTCCCTCTGGATCCCCCGAATGCTTATGAAATAAATTTTTTTCTGGACAAACGAAGAATTTATTGGATAATTAATAAAAGGTGGGGCATAGATGGGGAAAATGAAACGAATCTTTCTTCTCATCGTCCTATTTCCATTCTTCCTCCCTCCCCTGATTGATGGAGAGGAACGAGAGGCCCAAAGACAAGGGAGTCTTTTCGAACGAACCTTCTTCTATACCGCCCATAAATGGGGGATCCCGATTCTTAAAGCTTCCATTAAAATCAAAAATGGCATAGAAAAGGAAAACACTCCTCTCTTACAGATTGAGGCTCAGGTAGATTCCTTTCCAAATCTAAGATATCTGTTTTGGATGAAGAATCGGTTTGTTTCTATCATTGATGAAAAAAGTGGATCGCCCATCACCTATACCAAGGAAATCCATCAAGGAGGTCTACTGATCAAGAATAAGAATTACCACCAACTCATTACCTTCGATCCCCTCCGTCAAAATGTGGTGATTGAGAATGGAAACCCAAAAGAAAAGAGGGTGTTGCCAATCCCTCTCGAGACCTATGACCCTCTCTCTCTGTTTGCAAAGTATTATTTGAAAGAAGAACTCCGAGCAGGTCAAACGCTTCAGCTTTTCGTTTTTGATGGAATTAAACCTCGAAAGATGATCTTTCATTCAAAAGAAGAAAAGGTCAGTTGTAAATGGGTTGGTTCTGCTCAAACCGTCTGCCTCGAATCCATCACTCCCCTCTCCACCTTCGGAGACAAAGAGGGAAGGATTCAAATCTGGTATACGGCTCTTGGAGAAAAGATTCCCATTCTTATGGAATTGGACCTCCCTATTGGGCAGATAAGATTTGAGCTCGAGGAGGTAAAGGGAAATTAAATAAAAAATAATGATGGATGAAAGGAGGAGACTATGGCTCAAAAGAAGGCAACCCCGAAAGCCTCTAAGAAGAAAGTGAAGAAGGGTGACACCTATCAGTGTACGGTGTGCGGATTGGTAGTCACAGTAGATGAAGCGTGTGGTTGTATAGATGCCTGTGATATCATCTGCTGTGAAAAACCGATGAAGCCAAAAAAATAGACCCTTTCGCTCATCGTCTCAAACCTTCTCGTCAAACCATTTCCTTTCCAACCCTATCTCAAAGATAGAAAGGGTTGGTATTTGTAAAAACAATGGAAGAGATTCGTACGGACATTCTAATTATTGGGAGTGGACTGGCTGGTCTCCTTGCCGCCCTCGAGGCTGAGAGATCAGGTTTAAACGTCCTCTTGGTGAGTAAATTCGCCCTCGGATTGGGAACAAATACCTCCCTCTCCAATGGGGCTTTTACTTCACCCAATTCCCGTTTCTCGAAGGAGGACCATTGGAAGGCCACGCTAAAGGCGGGGAAAAACCTGAATCGTCCTTTGATGGTGAAGACCCTTGTTGAGAGAGCAGAAGAGGCCATTTCGAGACTAAGAAATTATGGGGTTCCGATCCAGGAAAGAGGAATAGGATATATCATGGGCCGTCCCCAGGAGAGCTCGGAATTGGGTGGCCTTCTCTTAGTTCGGCCTCTGATAGAGAGATTGAAAGGAAGTTCAGTAAAGGTAAATTCTACCCTCTTCATTTTCGATCTCATCGTGGAGGAAGGCGAGGTGGTGGGAGCTTTGGGTTTTCTCCGAAACGCTCGTCCCTGCCTCATTCGATCAAAGGCGATCATTTTGGCTACAGGAGGAGCGGGAGCCATCTATCAAAGAAATGATAATCAGAAGACCATCTTAGGGGATGGGTACACCCTTGCCCTTCGAGCAGGACTTCCTCTCTACGATATGGAATTCGTCCAGTCCTATCCCTTGGTTTTGGCAGAACCAAGGCTTTCTTCCCTTCCTCTCTTCCCACCTTTCCCTAAAGGGATTCTTCTCGTCGATAATAAAGGAGAGAATCTCTTCGAGGAATTGGGTCTTAAAGGTGATTTGAATCAGGCCATTATTCACGAAAGGGATCATTTGACATCGAAACTCTTCGAACTCTCTCAAAAGAGAGAGATTTATTGCGATCTGACTCGTGTTCCTGAGGAGGAATGGAATCATTATCCTCTCAATTTCTTAAAAAAATCTAAATTTCCATTTAAAGAAAGACCCTTTCTCGTAAGCCCTGCGGTGCACTTTTTCATGGGTGGAATTGAAGTGGATGAAAAAGGGAGAACCGCTCTTCCTGGCCTTTTTGCTGCGGGAGAGGTCGTTTGGGGAGTCCATGGGGCAAATCGTTTAGGAGGAAATGCCCTGACTGAATGTGCGGTCTTCGGAATCCTTTCCGGGCAATCCGCTTCGGAATCCATTCGATCGATGGAAGGGAGAACCTCTCATCCCTTCGCCCCACTGAGCAAGAAGAGATGGGAAGAGAAGGTTCGAACCTACACGAAGAGAAAAAAAGGGCCTTTCGATCCCCCGAGAGATCTTCTTCGAGAACTCAAGATCCTGGCCTGGAAATATGGTGGAGCGGTAAGAGAAGAAGAGGGGTTAAAAGCAGGATTGGAACTTTTATCTCAATTTGAAAAAAAGATCGAACGGATATCCCCCGAAACCGTTCACGACCTTTTTCGGAAGAGGGAATTAGAAAATATCGCTCTCTTAATCAAGGCCATTCTCCGAGGAAGCCTTCTCCGACAAGAGAGTCGTGGATCTTTCTTGAGAAAGGATTTTCCTGAGCCGGATGACCGGAACTGGCTAAAGCACACTTCCTATCGGTTGGAGGGAGAGGAAATCCGAATTTCTCATCCTCCCATTATCTCTCCAACCCCATCTTCCCAGGATTGAGGATCCCATTGGGATCGAAAAGCCTTTTGATTTTGAGCATCCATTCTCTTTCCACAGGCCCGTGTTCCAAGTGGAAAAAAGGGGCTTTGGCTAAGCCGATTCCATGTTCGCCCGTTAAGGTTCCTCCTAAATCACAGGTCAACTTAAAGATAGCCTCTACCGCTTTTTGAAGTCCTTTGGTCTGCTCAGGATCCGAACGATCATACATGATTCGAGGATGAAGATTTCCATCTCCAGCATGACCAAAGATCACAAAGGGAAGTCCATGGGATTGAACAATATAGGAAATCCCCTGGATCAGATCAAGGGCCTTCGAAATGGGCACCGTGACATCCTCAGACACGTTATGAGGTCGAAGCCTGGCTGCCAAACTTCCGATCGATTTTCGAATCTTCCATAATTCGTGAGCCTCTTCGGGGGATCTTCCAATCTGAATTTGAATGGCCTTATTTCTTTTCAGCACCTCCATGATTTTCTCCATTTGAAACCATGTATCCGTATCGGTATAACCATCCGTCTCAATGAGAATCATCGCTATCGATGGAGGAAGGTCCATTCCTCCCTCTTCTCTCAGAAGGCGAATAGAATTTTCATCGATCAATTCGAGTGCACTCGGAATCACTCCACAGTGCATGATTTCCGTGACGGATTGAACTGCCTCCTTGAGAGAAGAGAAGAAGGCCAAACCTACCTTGGTGGACAGAGGTTTGGGATTAATCTTGAGGGTGATCTCGGTGATCACTCCCAATATCCCTTCGGATCCAACAAAGAGACGAGTCAGATCGAGACCCGAGGAGGACTTGATACAGGCCGAGCCCGTTCGAATGATCCGTCCATTCGGAAGAACGACCTGAAGTCCTAAGACATAATCCCGTGTCGTTCCGTACTTTGCCCCTCGAATTCCACCCGCATTGGTGGCCACATTTCCTCCAATCGTACAGACGCTGCTGCTGGCAGGATCAGGAGGGAAGAAATAGCCGTGGGAGGCCAAGACCCTCTCAAGATCTCCGTATACGACTCCAGGTTCCACAACCACCTGGCGGTCTTCGATTCGTAGATCCAGAATTCGATTCATCTTACACATATCCAGGATCAATCCCCCATACATGGGGACCGCCCCTCCAGAGAGCCCCGTCCCTGCTCCTCGAGGAGTCACTGGAAAGTGGTGCTCATTGGCCAGGAGAAGAATCCGAGAGACCTGCTCGGTCTGGGTAGGCCAGGCCACTGCCTCTGGGCGATGTTCATGATCAGAGGCATCATACCCGTATGGGACCAACTCTACCAACTCATCGGTAAAGTTCTCTTCCCCCACGATCTCTCGTATCGCTTTTTTTGTCTTCCCATCCATTTTTTTCTTGCCGCCCTTTCTACTTCATGATAAAAATTTTATAAAAAGAATGCAATCCATTCCATAAGAAAATCTCCTCCCTCACGGAAGGGCTGGGAACCTTTCGGATTGGGAAAGGGAATATCTCCCCCTCACGACCGATGGGCTCCAGAAAAATCTTTAAAATAATGGCTATTCAAATTCTTCTCCTCATCGGGGTCTCTTCCTGTATCCTTCTGGAAGGGAAAAGTCGTTTAACATTAATGGATGAAAGCAGGGGAGCAAACCTTTTAGATCTCACTTTAAAGGATGGTGAGGAGATTTTTCTTTACTGGAGAAACTCCCTTTTTAATTTGGATGTCATCGAGAAGTTTACCATTGACCGAGGGACACTGGTCCTCACAGAAGTCCACTTTTTTAATCCATCCGAATCTCCTCCACCCCTCATTCCCCTCAAAGAGGTAGAAGATCTTTATCAAACCGGGGATTCCTTTTCGGTTCAAGGACTCAAGAAAAAATTGACTCAGATCGATTTTCGAATCGGAGAGATCGGACATCCAAAATTAAAGGTAAAAGGCCAAGTCCTGGATTTAAAAGAACTGGTTGGTTTTGGTGGAAAGGTTCGCCTCACGATCCAGAAAGATTTTTAAGGCCAGGTCTTGCCCACCTTCACTTTTCTAAAAGTTGCTTGACAGCGAGGTAATGACATTTTAAATTAAAAGCCTAATTTCTTCCTTTCCTAATTTAATCTACTTCAGGAGGTCAACCTATGGACCATCTCTTTTGGAGAAAAAAGCTCTTTATCCTTTTTGTCCTTTTTTCTTTGGCTTCTTGGATAGCTCCACCCCTTCCCTTTGCTCAAGAAGAGAAGAAGGATTTAAGACCGGAGCGCGGGATTGCGGTCTATACCGAATACTCCGGGATCACGATACCTAAGGGAGAAACCGTTAAAATGGACCTCACCCTTGAGAATAAAGGAAAAACCGACGAGACGATCGATGTGAAAATCTCTGAGATTCCAAAAGGGTGGAAAGCCACTCTAAAAGGGGGAAGTTATCTGGTGACGGGATTATTTGTTTCCAATGGAAAATCAAGGAATCTTGCCTTGACCCTGGAACCAGACAAAACGGTCGGACCCGGGACGTATCTGTTTCAATTCGATGCCAAAACCGAGGACGGGAAATTTACCTCCTCCCACAAACTGGCTGTCACGGTCAAAGAGAGAGACCCAGGGATGGACGACATTCAACTTGTCACTTCCTATCCTGTATTAAGAGGACAGACGGATGCAAGGTTTGAATTTTCGGTGGAGGTGATGAATAAGATCGAGGTCGATCGGACATTCAATCTTTCTGCAGTAGGACCCGAAAAGTGGGAAATCAATTTTAAACCCTCCTATGAGACAAAACAGATTTCGAGCCTTCGCATCCGAGGAGGGCAGAGTCAAACCGTAGCGGTAGAGGTGACTCCTCCAAGAGACGCTCAGGCAGGAGAGTACCCCATCCTTGTGCGAGTCAGTTCAGGAGAAAAGAAGGCAGAGGCAAAATTAACAGTGATTCTGACGGGAATATATAAAATCGATGCAGGGACCCCTACAGGAGTCCTTTCTCTTGAGGCCTTCCCTGGAAAACCAGCCAATTTCTCCATCTTTGTCAAAAATACCGGCTCTGCAGTCAATCGGAATATCACCTTCTCATCTTTTAAGCCTGAAAACTGGGAGGTCACTTTCAAACCGGAAAAGATCGACGCCCTGGAACCCAACGCCTTGAAACAGGTGGAGGTGACTGTCAAACCGGCTCCTCAAGCCCTGGTCGGAGACTACTCGGTGGGCGTATTGGTGAATGGAGAGAAATCGGATAAAACGATTGAGATGAGAGTGACGGTGAAGGCTTCGACGGCATGGGGATGGATCGGAGTAGGAATCATTCTCTTTGTGATCGCAGGCCTGAGTGCCCTCTTTATCTGGTTAGGGAGGCGATAACGTGGAAAACCAGATCGTCATCGAAGCCGAGGGGCTGACTAAAAAGTACGGGGCTCAAACCGCGGTCAATCATTTAAACCTTCAGGTTCAAGAGGGAGAGGTCTTTGGATTTCTTGGACCGAATGGGGCCGGCAAGACAACAACCCTTCTGATGTTCTTAGGACTGACCGAACCCACCTCTGGAAAGGTAAAGATCTTAGGGTTTGATCCGGCCCGAGAACCTTTTCGGATTAAAGAGAAGGTCAGCTTTCTTCCAGAAAATGTCGGTTTTTATGAGGATATGGATGCGAGGCAGAATCTCCGTTTCATCGCGAGGCTCAATCGAATCCCTGACCGGATCTCAGAAAAAAGGATTGACCAGTGGCTTGAGTTAGTGGGTCTTTCCAAAGAGGCAGGGAAAAAGGTCGGGACCTATTCAAAAGGGATGCGGCAGCGCCTCGGAATTGCTGAGGTGATGCTGAAGGAACCTAAAATTATCTTTCTCGATGAACCCACGATAGGGCTTGATCCGGATGGAACGAACTGGATGCTCGATCTGATTCACTCCTTGAGTCGGGAAAAGAAGATCACCACCTTCCTCTCCTCTCACCTCCTCGATCAAGTTCAGAGGATCTGTGATCGGGTGGGAATCATGATTAAAGGAAATCTGGTAGCTGTAGGACCCATCGAGGAGTTGGCCAAAAAGAAATTGGGAGTCGACGCAAAGGATCACACCCTTGAAGAGATCTACATGACCTATTTTAAGGAGGCATAAATTGCACGGAATAGTGACCATCATCAGAAAAGAGATGGAGGATCACTTCAGTAGTACTCGATTTCTCCTCATTTCCGCCCTTATCGTGATGGTGGGAGTCATCATCACTTCCATGGTGGGAATGGCGATTCAGGAAGAACTCAAGGGGATGGCCAAGCCGACCCTCGTGTTCTTATTACTCTTCACGGCCACAGGTAAACTCTTCTCCTTTGTCCAGTTCATTGGCTTCTTTGGTCCTCTCATCGGGATCTTCCTCGGTTTCGATTCCATCAATCGTGAACGGGTTTCAAGAACCCTCACCAAACTCCTTTCTCAGCCCATCTATCGAGATTCGGTCATTAATGGAAAGTTCTTTTCAGGAGTCATTATTATTGCGATTGTATTGGTCGCCATCGTGCTGCTGATCTCAGGGTTGGGGATTCGGCTCATCGGGGTAGTCCCTGGAGTGGAAGAAGTATGGCGACTGATCATCTATGTTCTGATTAGCCTGCTTTATATCTCTTTCTGGTTGGGGGTGGCCATTCTCTTTTCCGTGATCTTTCGGAGCACGGCGACCTCCGCTCTTGCCTCCTTAGCCCTCTGGATCTTCTTCTCTTTCTTTGTGGGATTAGGAGCAGGATTTCTGGCCGATGCCATCGCTCCCATCAGCCAAAGTCAAACCTATATAGACCCAGAAGTCTTGATCAAACATGAAAGGATCCAACGAGTGGTCTCCCTCTTTTCTCCCATGACCCTTTACAGTGAAGCGACCAATACCATTCTGGATCCCATGCGAAAGACGACCCGAGGGCTCATCCTCATGGGACCATTGGAAAGACTCTCTATCTCTCGTTTCCAAAACCCACTTCCCCTCGAGGAAAGTATCCTAATCGTCATCCCTCATCTCCTTTCCATTGTGGCGATCACTTTTCTCTGTTTTGGAATCTGCTACCTCATCTTTATGAGACAGGAGATCCGAACCATTTAGATTTCAATATGAGTACTCCAAAGCGAGAGATCTTTGGCTGGGCAATGTATGACTTTGCCAACTCGGCCTTTGCCACCACCATCCTCGCCGTCCTCTTCAACCAATATTTTGCCACGGTCGTGGCAGGGGGAGAGAAGGGGGTGGAAATCCTGGGAATTCGGCTTCATGGAGCCTCCTTTTTCACCTTTACCATTTCTTTGAGCATGGCCATCTCGGCCTTCTTCTCCCCTCTTTTGGGTGCCATAGCGGATACCTCAGGCTCAAAGAAACGATTTCTGATGTTTTTCTGCTATATGGCTATCCTTTTCACCGGGCTTCTCTATTTTGTTCGAGAAGGAAATTACTGGCGAGGAGCCCTCTTTTTTATCCTCGCCAATATCGGCTTTGCTGAAAGCAATGTATTCTACAATGCCTTTTTACCAGAGATTTCGGATGAGCAGAATATCGGAAGAATTTCTGGACTGGGATGGGCCCTTGGGTACATTGGAGGAGGAGCTCTTCTCGCTCTTAATCTAATCATGTTGCAATATCCAGAAATGCTCGGGTTCCGTAAGGGGAGCTTCACCATTCAGGACTGTTTTCTTTCGGTCTCTCTCTGGTGGTTTCTCTTCTCCATCCCGACTTTTCTATTCCTAAAAGAAAGAGGAGGAGAATTATCCCCCTTGGTTCAAGAAGGATATTTCAGAGAGGGATATAGACGCCTTCGGGAAACGTTTCGAAGGGTTAAAACCTTCCGGGAACTCACGAAATTCCTTCTGGCTTATCTCATCTATAATGAAGGGATTGAAACGGTCATCGTCATGGCCTCGATCTTCGGGGTCGAAGTGGTCGGGATGAAGACCGAAGAGATCATCCTCTTCTTTCTCATGGTTCAAGGGATTGCCTTCTTTGGCTCATTGATCTTCGGTGTTCTGGCCGATACGATTGGAAATAAACGAACGGTGATGATCTCTCTGGTCATCTGGTCTCTCATTGTGCTCTGGGCTTTTCGATTGGGAATCTTCTGGACTCAAAAAACGGAATACTGGATCTTGGGGATATTGACTGGATTGGTGCTGGGAGGGAGCCAAGCCGCCTCCCGTTCCCTTCAAGGGCTTTTTACACCCGAAATAAACAGTGCAGAGTTCTTTGCCTTCTATGGGGTTTCAGGCAAATTTGCCTCTATCTTTGGCCCTCTGATTTATGGAATTTTAATTGCCCTCACCGAAAGCGTTCAATCCGGAGTTCTCTCCGTCCTCCTCTTCTTTATCATTGGAATGGTCATCCTCTGGCGCGTCAACGAAAAGAAGGGAATGAATGAGAGAGAGAATCCTATTCTTTAATCCTTCGGAGTTCCATGACAACAGGATTGAATGGATCAGGACAGGCCACGGTGGTTTTGTCTCTATCCTCTTCCCAAGGAAACTCTCCTCCGTGCCTTAAGACCCGCCAGGATGGGAAGATAGCATGAAAGGCCGAAGGACAGAGGGTTTGGGGTTTTCCGGACATCCCAAGGGTGAAATCCTGACTCAGATCAAACTCCTGGCCTTCAAAATGGTTTGCTGCACAGGTTCCTTTAACCGACACAATCTTTAAAATGACCTTTTCCGGGTTGGCCATAATGGAACACCTCCTTTTTATCGATGTTGGCCTTTGAACGAAAAGGTAAATGCTGAAATTAAATCAACGAATCCTCCATCCAGCCCAATTTGACTATCTCGATTCGGCGAAGGTCACTCACCCCCAATTTATACGTTTCATCCGCAACAAAGATATGAGTGGGTGGGTTATCCAGAGGTCTATCCTCGCCAAAGTAGGCGATTCGCTGAAGCTGAAGGAGTCGAGCTCCAACCGCATCCAGGGCTACAGGGTCTTTTCCGATCAAAAGTCCCTTGTATTCAGAGACAAAGCGACGATCGAAGTGATGGGGGCCACGGTTATAGAATTGAGTTCTGATGAGGCTCAGAATGTTGAGACGAGTCTTTCCTTTTACGATGGCCTTCCCCCAGATCGAACCCAGAGGAGAACAGGCATTCCCATGATAGAGCCAGGGCATGGAAACAAACATGATATAGTTTTTGATACACCCTCCGATGCCTGACCAGTGGTGAGTCCTTAAAGGCCTTACATTGATCAACGCGGTTGCCGATTTAAATATGGGATGATTCAGAACACCCCGATCATCAATCCCGATATTCTTCTTCGGAACGCCCACATCCATCACCCTTTTGACAATGGCTGACTCGAGCTCTTCAGGCGTAGGTAAATGAGACCAGACATTGCTTTTGATCCCCACCCTATCCTCTGGACGAATCAACCGCTTCCATGCGTCAACAGGATCCTTCTCCCCCATTAGTTCACAGACACCCCGATCGAGCATCTGCTGAACCACTTCAGAGTTGATCCGACCCTTCGAATCGATGGCCCTCTCGTCCCGAACCAGAATCACTCTCGCCTTTTCTTCTGCTCCGGATTCCTTATGAGTAGAAGAGCTGAAGGTCAGGGCCAGGGCACCATAGGCCGTTCCACGAAGAAAATCCCTGCGGGTTATCGTCTTTTGTTCAGCCATCCACCTCTCCTCTTGAGATATCCATAAGTGGTTTCAATCAAGGCCTCCCCATCTTCACGAGAAGGTGAATCCAAGACGATGAGGAGATAATTTTGATAAAGCCTGACCGCCACCCACCTTCCATTTTCTATTTGAGTGGTATGGGATGAACCTGCCTCTGGGAGATAGGCTTTTTTGAAATGCGAAAAAGCCCTATGGGCCTCCTTTGAGTCAGGATACCGAATCAAAAGAAGAAAGGCCTTCTCCTCCTTCCAGCGATAAGTAGCCATAACCGCATCGGTTCGTTCGTTTAGACGAAGGAGATTTTCATGAGAAATAAAATAGTGATGATTCAAGATGGGGTGGAGGTGAAAATAGCGAATGGTTCTTTCGGAAAGTCCCTCCCTGGGTAAACACTGAATGAGTTTGGGCTTTGCCCCCTCCTTGGTCATTCTTTTGGAGATCACCTCACCCATCGTGAGAAGATCCCTTTTGGTTGAAGAGGACTCCTTTTCAGCATAAAGATGGACAAAGAACCTTCCTTTCCAGAATCGTAAAAGACCACCCCCATAATCGGAAGCCTGACCAATATTCACCTCCTCTTCATCCGTCTGATAAGAGAAGATTCCAAAGGCCTCTTCAGAAGAACCCATATCGAATAATTCGAGGACAATGGAAGGGTGATTCGTTTTTACGTAACGCCGAACCATTAAAAGTTTAAATCCATAAGATCGATAAAGTTCGGCTGCCCCGTTCATATAACGAAAGGCGGTTTGTCGGTCGTAGAACTCATCCTGCCCCTCTTTCTGATATCCTTCGACTTCAAAAGGGGCTATCTCTTTCATCTCCAGTTTCCTCTTTTCTATCGAAAGGACAGGGTGACTATTCATCACGATACCCATTATGATCATCCCAGCCAGAATCCATCTGCCCATGGGGTTTCACTCATCCTTTTTTAGAAATCTCTCAAGGCTCCGCCTTAACTTCCTCAAAGCCTTTCCTCTATGGCTGATCCTGTTTTTCTCTTCAAGGGTAAGCTCAGCCATGGTCTTCCCGTACCGTGGAAGGAAAAAAATGGGATCGTAACCAAAACCTCTTCGACCGACCTCCTTGAATCCGATTCTCCCCCGACAGGATCCTTCAGTCACGATCTCTCTTCCATCCGGAAAAACCATGGCCACTACACATTTAAAGGACGCTCCCCTTTTTTTCGTAGGAATCCCTTCCATCTCCTTTAACAGTTTTTCTCGATTTTCTCTGTCCGAAGCCCCGGGCCTTGCATATCGAGCAGAAAAGATTCCAGGGGCTCCCCTTAAGGCATCCACTTCTAATCCAGAGTCGTCAGCAAGGGCAGGTTGAGAAAAAAACCTGCAGTAGAAACGAGCCTTCTTAAGGGCATTCTCTAAAAAACTCCTCCCATCTTCCTCTATCTCAGGTCCCTCCTGAAAATGGTTTAACCCTTTCAGGCGGATTCCCAAGCCCTTGAGCATCTCTCGAATCTCTTTCAATTTCCCCTCGTTTTTTGTCGCTACAATAATATCCAGTTTCTTAACCCTCTCTTTTCAAGCAATCCTTCTGGATTTTGATCAAACGCTTGATTCCTTTTTCGGCCACCTTCAGCAATTGATCCATCTCTTCTTTTGTAAATACGGCCATCTCTCCTGTTCCCTGCACCTCGACTAACTTCCCCTCGCCCGTCATCACCACATTCATATCCACTTCGGCCTTCGAATCCTCTTCATAGTTGAGATCTAAAAGAATCCTTCCATCCACTTTACCCACACTTACGGCCGCCACGGAATCTTTAATAGGAAGTCTCTCGATCAATCCCTCCTTCATCATTTTTCGAAAGGCCTCGACCAACGCCACGTAGCCCCCCGTGATCGATGCCGTCCGTGTCCCTCCATCGGCCTGAAGGACATCACAATCGATCCATATTGTTCTCTCCCCAAATCCATTTAAATCGGTGATAGCTCGAAGGGACCGCCCAATTAATCGCTGGATCTCGAGGGCCCTTCCTCCCCCTCGGCCAGTCGTCTCCCGTGGAGTTCGAGTATGGGTAGAGCGGGGAAGCATGGCATATTCTGCCGTGACCCATCCCTTCCCTGTATTTTTTAAAAACGGAGGCACCCGATCTTCAAGACTTGCCGCGCAGATGACCCTTGTATTGCCCATCTCGATCAGGACCGAGCCTTCTGCAAATTTCAAATAATTTCTTATCATCCTGACAGGTCGTAACTCCTTTGGTCCTCTTCCATCCGAACGTTTCATCGACTTCTCCTCTTTGTCCTTTTCTTGAATGCTAAAAATTTTAAGTCAACTATAAATATCTCGAGAATCGTAATCCCTCACTCAGATGGGGAATAAGCCCGAGAGGGGTATTGGAGAAACCCAAAGTGCGGCTACCTTAAATGGTCCATAGAAATCCTTACTTTGGTTGGTTTTAATCAGAAACCCATTTCAACGATAGATCGATTC
>CAZMWF010000012.1:0-7677 GCA_964570075.1 uncultured Syntrophaceae bacterium
GAGGCCTATCAACTTTCGATGGCCCATGGGAGAGAGATCCCTCAGGACTATCCTCTTCAAAAATGGGAAATTGAGAAAGTAAAGAAGACCTATGAGAAGCCCTTGATCTATTCCCTTATTAAGGAAGAGGAGATTGAAGGAAATGAGTTTCTTTTGGAAAGGTCTGTGAAACTCTTCAGAATAGAACCTTTTTCCTCTTGGAGATTGGATGAAGAGGATATCAAACCCTATGTAGAGCAAGTTCAAGAAGCAGAGCGATCCCGAATCTTCCTCACCCCCTCTCAAAAGGAGGCACGATTTCAGGAAATCCTCTCCAAAGCCATCACCACCCTTTTCCCCGAAGTAAAACGGTCCCTTTATCAACGAAGAATGGAAGAGATGGCCTATTTTCTCTACCAGATGGGAAAGGAAGAAGAAGCCAGAATCTCTCTGTCCGTGGCTTTAGATTTGAAAAAGCCTCTCAATCTTCTTCGGCCCAATCCTTTCCTGTATCAATTGTTGAGTCGGTCGATCTTTACTCTTCTTTTGGAGGCTGAGGAGAAGGGTTCAAAAGAACCTTCTTTGATTATCAAGCCATAATATTCAGGAGGAACGAGAATGAGTATTCTGAAAGAGCTTAAAGCTCCCGTGTTCAAAGCCGGGGGAATGCCCTCCATTGATCTTCGCACTTACAGGCTTTTTGTAGGAGGAATGGTGCGAGAAGAAAAAGAATTCTCTTGGCAGGAGATTCTTGCTATGCCAAAGAGCAAGGTCAATTGTCGGCTTATTTCTGTTTCGGGTTGGTCTATAAGAGCCGACTGGGAGGGAATCGTATGGAGAGATTTTCTTCAGCAGATTTTGGTGGATCCAAAGGCAAACCATGTGCGATTTACTTCGGTGGGAGGGGGTTATCGCACGGTAGTCCCTTGTGAAGATTTAGATCATCCAAGGGTCCTATTAGCCTATGGGGTCAATGGAGAGCCTATCGAACCTGAATATGGGGGTCCTCTGAGAATGGTCATTCCAAACCTATGGGGTTACAAAAGCTGTAAATGGCTTGGAAAGATTGAGTTTATCGAGCATATGGAGGGAGGATATTGGGAGGATCGAGGATATAGTTCGTCAGGAAAGATTGAACCAGGCTTTACCTTCGATCTCAATACGCAAACTCGAAGGCCTATTTCCGGAGGGGAGGTTACAGAATTTTAATTCAATTGGACGAATGATCGATGATCACTCTTTCCTGGTTCGTGAACTTATTATGGATGCCCCTTCTCTGGAGACCTCCGTTACCCCTTTTTCGTCCAGATCGAATCCAATGGAGTCCCACTCTGATTCCAAAGACGATTTCACTCCATGGACACATCATTTTTTATATAGTGAAGGGGGAGGGAGACCCCCTTTTACTGATCCATGGTTTTGGGGCTGGAATCTGGGTTTGGGAAAAACAGATCGATTTTTTATCTCAGTATTATCGGGTCGTGGCCTTAGACCTTATTGGTCATGGGTATTCGGATCGGCCCAAGATTGAATATCGTCCCCAAACCTATATCTCTTTTCTTAAGGACTTCATGGAGGGGGCAGGGATCGATCAAGCAACCCTCATTGGAAACTCCATGGGAGGGGGAGTGGCCTGGGCCACCGCCCTCTTTTTTCCTGAAAAAGTAAAACGTTTGGTCTTAATCGATTCTGTTCCACCCGATGTGTTAGATCAAGTAAGAAACGATTCTTTTAAAGCCCTGGCCGCAGTGAGGAACATCCCGCTTTTCCCTTATCTCCTCATTTCAGGTCGAAATCGTCATTCCATTCGTCAGGTTCTTTGTGAATGTATCGTTGAGCCTAAACTTTTAACTCCTGAGGTGGTGGACCGGCAATGGGAGATCACTCGATTCAAAGGAACGACCTGGGTTCTTTACTCCACCCTCAAGCATGCCGAAGAGGCCAAATCAATGAAACCCTCTCTTTCTTCTCTTAGGCATCCCACCCTTTTGATCTGGGGAGAAAAGGATCAAATCTTTCCCCCATCGGTCGGCGAAGCCCTTTCTCAATCCATTCCCAACTCGATCTTTAAGATCATCAAAGGGAGTGGTCATATTCCCATGTGGGAAAAACCGGAAGAAGTGAATCCGATCATCCTTCAATTTTTAAAAGAATCTTCTTGACAGGAGGATAAGGAATCCACCAAAATAGAAAGATCCTATTGAAAGGAGAAGAGATTGGGTAATTATAGAAAGCGTGTCGTCATTACAGGGATTGGCCCTGTAACCCCTGTTGGAATTGGAAAAGAAGCCTACTGGGAGAGTTTGATGACAGGCAAGACGGCATTTCGAAGGATTGAATTTCCAAATCGTGACATGAGCCAGTATCGCTGTCAAATCGCAGCACCAATCGATGGATTCGAGTTCGGGCAATATGTGGAAAAGACAAAACACTCCAAGCACTTTGGGCGGACCTCTCAGTTCGCTATCGTGGCTACGAAATTGGCTCTCGAAGATGCAGGGATAGAGGTTCAAAAAGAGGAAGACAGTCATAAAAAGGGGGGAGAGTATAGGCTCGAAGGAATCGATCCATTCGAGATAGGGGTGATCCTTGGGATTGGAGTGGAGTCGATGGAGTTAATGGAGTATTACCATGAGCGGTTTTTGACAAAGGGACCCAGAGGGATTTCTCCTTTTGCCCTTCCTAATATCTATTTAAGCTCGGTCACCTCTCAGGTGGCACAATATTTTAACCTGAGAGGAACGGCCTATGCCGTTTCGACGGCTTGCGCCTCTGCAACCCATGCGATGATCAATAGTTTCCTTCAGATTCAAGGGGGAATGGAGAGTTTGATGGTCACAGGTGGAGCGGATGCCTGTATCACCCCCTATACCTTTGGAGGATTTGATGTCCTCAGGGCCATGTCTACTCGTAATGACGATCCACAGAGGGCATGCAGACCATTTGATCGTGAAAGAGATGGGTTTGTGATGGGGGAGGGAGCAGGCGTTCTTATCTTTGAAGAATTGGGACATGCCCGAGCGAGAGGGGCTCATATTTATGGGGAGGTTATGGGATTTGGGATGACCGCAGATGCTTTTCATCCCACAGAGCCCGATCCAGAGGCTGAGGCTCTGGCAAAGGCTGTCAGGGATGCCCTTCAGATCGCTGAGGTTCGACCCGAGGAAGTAGACTACATCAATCCTCACGGGACGTCCACCCCGCTCAATGATAAAGTCGAAACAAAAATGTTGAAGGAAGTGTTTGGAGAGAGGGCCTATAGGATTCCTATCAGTTCCACTAAATCGATCACCGGCCATTTGATGGGAGCGGCCGGAGGGGTCGAAGCCATGGCTGTCCTGTTGGCCATGGAAAGGGGATTCATCCATCCCACCCTTAATTATGAATGTCCCGATCCGGACTGCGACTTGGATTATGTTCCCAATAAGGGAAGAGAAAAAGAGGTGAGAGTAGGCCTCTCCATTTCTGCGGGGTTTGGAGGGGTCAATAGCGCGATTCTCATCAAGAAATTTGAATAAATCATTCCTTCTCCCCCTAAAAATCCTTATTGGTTCCTTCATCCGTAGCGATTGACACAAAAAATAAAAAAGATATAATGAGGAGAGAGGATGAATGGGAGTGGGGGATGAATCTTCTCCAGACAGACCGGTCATTGATCGATTCTCTCTTGACTCAATTAAAAAAGAAAGGGTATGAGTTACCACGTGAATTAGTTGAGACCGTCTTCATCCTGACCAAAGATGAGATCCTCTATCAATATATCGATAAGGTCATCACTCAAGCCGAGATGATTCTCGAGATTAATCCTTCCTTGAGTGATCGAGAGATCCTTCAAACTTTGGCCAAACATATCGTTGAATTTTTTGGAGCCGAGGCGGCAAGCATTCGTATTCTTGATCCAGGAAGAGAGGAGTTGGTTTCTTTTGGATCCTATCCTTCCCATGCCGAGGATCGGGAGGAGAGTATCCCCTTTGAAGATACCATCGCCGGAGAAGTCGTCCGAACTCAACGGACCTATTTTGTTCCCAATATCTTGAGGGAGGAGAAATATAAGAATAAGGAGCGGGTCCAGAAACTTGGGATTCACTCGATGATGGCTGTTCCCCTCCATATCCCTCGATTCTCCATGAAAGACCTGGATACCGAGGGTTCTCTTCAAATCTATTTCAAAGAGGAGAATAAGGTATTTACCCCTCTGGAGGGAAAGATTGCCGAGATGCTCTCAAGAAGGGTCAGCTATGTGATCGCTCGGAAACGCATTCTCGATCTTCAGAAGTTGAACCTCTCCAAGGATCGGATTGTAGAAAAAATCTTTTTAAAACTGGGCAAGAGAGAAGGGATCAAAATGAAAGAAGTCTTTAATTTAGTGATCCCGGAACTTGCAGATGTCATGCGAATTCAGAGATGTGCCCTCTTCTCGGTCACAGAGGATCGGGAATATGTCGTGCTCGAAGCAGGATACCCAGAGCTCCAGCACGGGATCGGGAAAGTGTTTCGAATCTCTGAGGAGCCCTATATCCATGCCATTGTCCACCAGACCGGTCCCTTTGGGGACTTTGAGAATGAAAAGATTCATCCCAATTATATCCTCATCGACCATCCCCAAAAAAGCCATCTTCTTCCAAACCATCTCAAACGATTTCTTGAGCACCAACAGATTAACTCTGTCCTTTATATTCCTTTGAAGGTCAACGAGGTCGTCCAATATTTTTTGGCCTTTGATGCTCAGGCCCATCATCAACGATTTACGGATGAGGAGATCGAACTTTTTACATTTTTCGGGAAAGAATTGATGAAAGGGCTGAGATTCGAAAAGATGGATGACATCCTTCATGATTTTAAGAATCCAGCTATTGCGGTGGCTGGGTTTGCAAAACGGATCCAAAAGATCCTGATGGAGGGGGAATATCCAGAAAAAAAAGAGAAGGTCATGCAAGCCCTGGAGATCCTTTTGAAGGAAACGGCTCGAATTCAGGAATTGGCCCTCACCCTTCATGGAGAGGGAAGAGAAGAGATCGTTGATCTCACAGAAAAATTGAAGAGGAGATTTGTGATCAATGAGGAGGCTTTAAGGGAGTTGAAGCGCGACCATATTCAGCTCCACCAAGGTCCTCTCGAAGCACCCCTCTATATTCGATGTTTTCCCCTCCATATCGAAAGAGTTCTGGATAATCTTCTCAACAATGCTACCAACGCCATCCCAGAGGAAGGAGGGATCCTCTCCATCCGTTCCTATCGAAAAGAAGGATGGGCGGTGGTGGAGATCTCGAATACCGGGAAGATGGAAGAAGAGGAGAAAACCCGATACCTTCAAGGGGAGGGCCGGGGAAGAGGACTTCACATTACCACCAGACTAATCAAACGAATGAGAGGAAGGATAGAGTTAGAGTCTGGAGACAATCAAACGACCTTTCGTCTTTTCTTCCCTCTGATTGAAAGGAATCCCTCTGATTAATGGAAAGATTCTTCTGTCCAAACTGTCATCGTGGCTATCCCGTTGACTCGACGAGATGGAGATGCGAATGTGGTTCCTATCTCGATCTCGAGTTCCAGCCGAAATTTCCTATCAGGAAGATCATTCAAAGAGAACCCACCCTCTGGCGATATCTTGAGGCTATTCCAATCCAAAAAAGGAGTTCTATTGTCTCCATGAAAGAAGGGTTCACTCCATTGGTGGAGATAGAGTTGGGTGGTCAGCCTGTTTTTTTAAAGGTCGACTTTCTTTTCCCGACAGGATCCTACAAGGATCGAGGGGCCACGGTTCTGGTCAGTAAAATAAAGGAGTTAGGGATCAAGAAGGTCGTCGAAGATTCTTCCGGAAACGCAGGCTCGGCCATTTCAGCCTACAGTGCCCAGGGAGGGATTCGATGTGAGATTTTTGTTCCTCAAAGCACCTCTCCTGAGAAATTAGCCCAGATCGAAGCTTATGGGGCTATCCTGAGAAAGATCGAAGGCTCCCGGGAAGAAACGGCCCGCAGGGCCATGGAAGCAGCCCGCCAAATCTATTATGCCAGCCACTGCTGGAATCCCTACTTTCTTCATGGGACAAAGACCTTTGCTTTTGAAGTGTGGGAACAGTTGGGATGGAAGTGCCCGGATACCTTGGTTTTGCCCGTGGGTCACGGGACGCTTTTTTTAGGGGCCTATATTGGTTTTAAAGAGCTCCAAGAAGAGGGGATGATCAAGAGGATTCCTAAATTAGTGGGCATTCAATCGGTCGCCTGTGCCCCCCTTTATCAGGCATTTCAAAAAGGATTGGACGAGCCACTTCCGATTAAAAAGAAAGAGACCATAGCCGAAGGGATTGCCATTGCAGAACCCATCCGTGGGAAACAGGTCTTAGAGGCCGTTCGAGAGACGGGGGGAGAGATCCTGGTGGTTCGTGAAGAGGAGATTCGAAGATCCTTGGCGGAAATGGGTAGGAGGGGATACTTTATTGAACCCACCTCCGCAGCCACGATAGCGGGGTTAAAAAAGTATCTCAGAAAAAAAGGGAGAAAAGAGAAGGTGCTTTCTACACTTACCGGAATCGGTCTAAAGGCTTCGGAGAAGATTCTTCATTTGATCTCTGATGAATGACCATAGAATCAAAATTTTATTTGACAAAATGGTTTTAATTTAATATAAAACTACAAAAAATTGTTCAGGAGGTTCACTATGAAACGATTATTTATTTTAATCATCGCCATGTCACTTATTATTTTCACAGGAACAACTCTTTGGGCTCAGAAAGCGGTGAGACTCTCCATTGCTACAGGAGGAACAGGAGGGGTCTACTACCCGATGGGTGGGGGTATGGCCAATATTCTTTCAAAGTATATTCCCTATCTGGAAGCCACCGCTGAAGTGACCACTGCCTCGGTTGATAATTGTCTTCTCGTAGGAGCAAAAAAAGCAGACCTGGCTCTTATTATGGCCGATGTCGGATGGGATGCCTATCAAGGAAAGGGAAAATTCAAGGAGAAGATTCCTCTCCGAACAGCGATGGTCCTATATCCAAACAATATGCACATTGTGACCCTTGAAGGAAAGGGGATTGAAAAAGTGACAGACCTGAAAGGGAAAAGGGTTTCCACGGGAGCCCCCGGGAGTGGGACAGAGGTGAAGGCTTTGAGGGTCCTGGAGGCCTATGGATTAGATCCAGATAAGGATATGAAACGTGATAAATTGGGGGCTTCTGAATCTGCAGGGGCCCTTAAAGACAGAAAGATTGATGCTTATTTCTGGGATGGAGGACTACCTACGGCCTCGGTCACCGATCTTGCTGCGACTCCTGGAATTAAAATTAAACTGATTAGCCACGGAGATGCCATCCCTAAAATGAGGGAAAAATATGGACCTCTCTATGTGAAAGGGGTGATTCCTGCAAAGACTTACCCAGGACAAGAAACCGATGTGGAGATTGCCGTGATATGGAATATCTTGGTGTGTCATGAAGAGATGAAGGGGGATGTGGTGTACGATGTGGTGAAAACCCTCTTTGATCATAAGCCTGAATTGGTCAATGTTCATCGGGAGGCCAGATGGCTCTCTCTCGAGTATCAACCCACCGGGGCTTCACCCATTCCATTTCATCCAGGAGCGATTCGCTACTTTACAGAGAAGGGAGTTAAAGTAAAATAAAAGGTGGAAGAAGAGATGACCCCTCCTCCACCAGAGAAGGATTCTGATCATGGAGGAGGGGTTTTTCTTTGATAG
>CAZMWF010000013.1:0-8126 GCA_964570075.1 uncultured Syntrophaceae bacterium
CTACGAATCGATCTATCGTTGAAATGGGTTTCTGATTAAAACCAACCAAAGTAAGGATTTCTATGGACCATTTAAGGTAGCCGCATTTTGGGTTTCTCCAATACCCCTCTCGGGCTTATTCCCCATCTGAGTGAGGGATTACCAAAGAGAAAAATTTTTGCTTGACTTTGGTTCGAAATTAGAAGAAAATTTTTAATGTTACAGGAGAGACTCCTCCCTGTTAAATTCATCCATGGGAGGGGCGCCGAAGGGGCAATCCCGAGTCGGGAGAAACTCTCAGGCAAAAGGACTGTAACAGATTGGGATCCTGGAAAGATCCAGACCCTGGGTTTGAAAGGGAGCTGGACACCGAAGGGGATAAATTCCGCTGAGTGCGGAATAATCTCTCAGGTAAAAAGACAGGAGGAAAGCAAAAGGGTGAGCGATTGCTTTCCTCTTTTTTATTTGGCGATTCCTCCTCATAGATTGGCTTAACACTCCCAGAGTGCCGGAATGATGAAGTTAGAGCATAGATAGCCATGAAGGGGAAAAAGATTATATTTGTCAATTTAGATGAATTGAAAGAACACGAGGAGATTCGACCCGATTATCTCGAGGCTTTAAAGAATGAAATCCTTTCCGATGGGATGCTGAAGATGCCCATTTGTATCGACCAAAAGACCTGTATCATTTTAGATGGTCACCATCGGCTTCATGCCTTAAAGCGATTGGGCTGTCGTAAGATTCCCTGTGTATTAGTCGATTATCAATCGCCGGAGATCGAGGTCGTGCCATGGAGAGAAGGGGAAAAGATTACGAAAGAAGAGATTATCGAAGTGGCTCTTAAAGGGGGAAGAATGCCTCCAAAGACCTCTAAACATATGATCCTGGTAAATGGGGAGTGGAAACACATTTCCATCATTGAGGAGATGATCAATGTCCCCTTGGAAGAGTTAAAATAAATCAAGCAAGGAGTGAAGGATGAAGTTTCCAGAAGAGTTACTCTATTCTGAAACCCATGAATGGATCCGAGAAGAAGGGAATCGGATCACTTTAGGGATTACCGATTATGCCCAGAAAGAGCTAAGAGATATTGTCTATGTCGAACTCCCCGAGATTGGAGCGGAATTCAAAAAAGGACAGAGTATTGGGGTGGTGGAGTCCGTAAAAACGGTGACGGATATTTTTACTCCTGTGACCGGGAAGGTCATCAGCCGGAATGAAGAGTTGAAAGATCATCCTGAGTACATCAATACAGATCCTTATGGAAAAGGATGGATCGTTCAGATGGAAATTCAGCGAAAAGAAGAGTTAAAAGGGCTTCTCACGGCCCAGGCCTACCAAGGACTCTTGCCAAAGGAAGAGTAGATGAAAGATTTTAGTCGTTATCTTCCCCACACCCCGGAAGAGATTCAAGAGATGCTTGAAGAGATCGGATTGGAGAAGGTCGAGGACCTCTTTAAAATGATTCCTCCCCAATCTCGTCTCACGAAGCCTTTAAATCTTCCTTCTCCTCTTTCAGAAATGGATTTACTTCGCTCTCTTGAATCGCTCCAACCTCCTCTTTACTCCTCTTTTCTGGGCGGAGGGGCCTATCATCATTTTATTCCTTCCGTTGTTTCTCATCTTGTCTCACGATCCGAATTCTATACGGCCTATACACCCTATCAACCCGAAGTGAGTCAGGGCACCCTTCAGGCCATCTTTGAATTTCAGACATTCATGTGTCAATTAACCGCAATGGAGGTCTCTAATGCCTCCAT
This sequence comes from uncultured Syntrophaceae bacterium, assembly GCA_964570075.1. Lineage (GTDB taxonomy): Bacteria > Desulfobacterota > BSN033 > BSN033 > UBA1163 > CALIBK01. The sequence goes on from CAZMWF010000013.1 coordinate 1,743, forward strand.
GTACGATGGGGCCTCCAGTTTAGCAGAGGCCGTCCTTATGGCCTATCGGATCACCAGAAGGAGGAAGATTCTCCTTTCCGAGACAGTCCATCCTGAGTATCGAAGGGTGATCCAAACCTATATCGACCCTGAACACCATGAAGTAGTTTTGATTCCCTATTTAAAGGAAGAGGGACGAACCGATTCCCATTCTCTCTTTCATCATCTTGATCGAGAGGTGAGCGCTGTTGTCCTTCAAAGTCCAAACTTCTTCGGCATCATTGAGGATCTTTCCGGAATTTCTGAACGGGTTCACCAGCAAGGGGCCTTGCTGATCATCGGGTTTAGTGAGGCCTTGGCTTACGGAGTTCTCAAACCGCCTGGTTTATTTGGGGCAGATATTGTGGCTGGAGAAGGACAGAGTTTAGGGATCCCTCTTTCTTACGGAGGTCCCTATCTTGGGATTTTCACGACCCGAGAGAAATTTATAAGGAATATGCCTGGCAGGCTGGTAGGAGAGACCATAGACCTGGAGGGAAGAAGAGGGTTTGTCCTCACCCTGGCAACAAGGGAGCAGCATATTCGGAGGGAAAGAGCCACATCCAACATCTGTACGAATGAAGGACTCTGTGCCCTGATGGCTACCATCTTTCTCTCCTGTCTCGGGAAAGAGGGTCTCAAGGAGCTCTCCCTTAAGAATCTGAGTAAGGCAGAATATGCAAAGAAGTTAGCCTCAGAGATTCGAGGGTGTCGAATCGGATTCACCTCCCCTACCTTTAATGAATTCGTTTTAGAGTTAGAGAGAGACCCTCAAGAGGTCCTGGAGGAGCTTCGAAGGGAGAAGATTCTGGGAGGGCTCTCTCTGGCACGGTTTTATCCTGAGTTAAGCCATCATCTTTTAGTCACAGTGACTGAAATGAATAGAAAAGAAGAGATTGACCAGTGGGCCGAACTTTTGCAAAAAGCCATGGGCCGATGAGCCTTGAGCAGGGAGCATAGGGGATAGGACTTATTGATAAGAGATGGATTTTTAAGCAAGGGATGGTTCTATGGGAAGAATAAGAGATACCGGGTTAATTCAAGAAGAACCTCTCATTTTTGAGAAGGGGAGAAGAGGGAGAAGAGGGTGTTCTTTGCCCAAATGGGAGGTCGATGAGGTGAACCCTCGGAGGGTCATTCCTTCTCATCTTCTGCGAGAACAGTGGGATGGCTTCCCTGAGGTGAGTGAAGTGGAGGTGGTCCGTCATTTTACCCGACTTTCCCAATGGAACTACGGGGTGGATAGTGGGCTTTACCCTCTTGGTTCCTGTACGATGAAGTATAATCCGAAGCTTAACGAAGAGGTGGCAAAACTGCAGGGTTTCTCTAAGCTTCATCCTTATACCCCTGAGGCGCTCTGCCAGGGCATTCTCAGGCTGATGGATGAACTTGGAGCTTTTCTAGCCGAGATTACGGGAATGGATGCCGTAACGCTTCAGCCCGCTGCAGGAGCCCATGGAGAGCTGACGGGGTTGATGATGATCCGAGCCTGTCTTCGTGATCGAGGAGAGAGGAGGAGCAGGATCCTGGTCCCTGATACAGCCCATGGGACCAACTGTTCTTCTTCCACCCTTGCCTCCTTCCAGATGGTGGGAATTAAGTCGGACGAGAGAGGGATCCTCAGTGCCAAACAAGTCAAAGAGCAGATGAACGAGGAGGTAGCTGCCCTCATGGTCACCAATCCCAATACCCTGGGTCTTTTTGAGGAGGAATTGGGGGAGATCTCCGAGATCGTTCATCAAAGAGGGGGATTTGTATACTGTGATGGAGCCAACCTCAATGCCCTGATGGGAATCGTGAAATTGGGAGATCTTGGAGTGGATGTGGTTCAGCTCAATCTCCATAAGACCTTCTCCACCCCCCACGGAGGGGGAGGCCCAGGGGCTGGCCCGGTGGCGGTTAAAAAGGAGTTGGTTCCTTATCTTCCTATTCCAGTCATTGAGCGTCAAGGGGAGAAGTATTATCTAAACTGGAATCGTCCCAAAACGATAGGAAAGATGCGGGCCTTCTATGGAAATGTTGGGGTGATGCTGAAGGCTTATGCTTATATCCTCTCGATGGGGGGAGAAGGTCTCAAGAGGGTCAGTGAACTGGCTGTGCTCAATGCCAATTATTTAATGAAAAAATTGAGAGCCCATTACCACCTTCCCTATGATCGACCCTGTATGCATGAGTGTGTCTTCACGGATCGATATCAGGAGAGGTTTCATGTGACGACCCTTGATATAGCCAAAAGGTTGATTGACTACGGATTTCATCCTCCGACCATCTACTTTCCATTAGTCGTGAAAGGGGCGTTGATGATAGAACCCACCGAGACGGAGAGTAAGGACGAACTTGACCGATTGATTGAGACGATGATCCTCATTGCAAAAGAGGCCGAAGAGAATCCGGATCTCCTTCGTCAGGCTCCTCAGAGGGTGAAGGTCAGAAGGCTTGACGAAGTCCTGGCCGCGAGAAGGCCGAAACTGAGGTGGAGCCCAAAATGATGAAATTTGATGGAGGGGCTCCGAATCTCGGGATTCCTTGTGGAAAAGAAAGGATTGATCTTAGACCTCGGTCTCATCGATTACAAAAAGGCCTGGGACCTCCAGCACGAGCTCTGGTTAAAGAGGGTGGAAGAGAGGTTACCTGACCTCCTATTGATTCTGGAACATCCTCACGTCATCACCCTTGGAAGACGGGGGAATCGTTCCTCCATTCTGGTTTCTCCCGAGGTTCTGAAAGAAATGGGGATTCCTCTCTTCCAAGTGGAAAGAGGAGGGGAGGTAACCTACCATGGTCCTGGACAACTGGTTGGTTATCCTATTCTAAATTTGAAGGACTACGGGTACCGGGTCACCCAGTATATCTATGAAATTGAGGAAGTCCTCATCCGAGCCCTTCGAGATTTTGGAATTGAGGGAAGCAGGGATATTCGAAATCGAGGGGTTTGGGTTCGGGACAAGAAGATTGCCTCGATTGGAATAGCCATTCAACGGTGGGTCTCTTTTCATGGGTTTTCGTTGAATTACCGGACGGACCTAAAATATTTTGAGTGGATCTATCCATGTGGTCTTCAGGGAGTGAGGATGACATCGATGAAAGAGATTCTGGGAAAAGAGATTTCAAGGGATCGGTTAGTAGAGAGGGTCTCTTTTCATTTCAAAGAGATTTTTCAAAGAGCGTGGGAGCAGAAGACCATCGAAGAGGTTTGCCACTCCGAGAGTTGAAGTAGAAAATCAGATGGAGGCAAAACGAATCGTCGTTATTGGAGGGGGGCCGGGAGGTTATGTCGCAGCGATTCGAGCCGCTCAATTGGGGGCACGAGTCACTCTCATTGAGAAAGATAGAATTGGAGGGACATGCCTCAATCGGGGTTGTATTCCAACCAAGAGCCTTCTCCACGATGCTAAACTTCTCCGTTCCCTTAAGAAGTCTCCCGTCTTTAAGTTCGACCCCCCCCATCCTTCCGATCTCCTTAAATCCATGATGGAGCGAAAAGAAAAGGTCGTTGGTGAATTAGTAAAAGGGATTGAATTACTGCTGAATTCCTATCGAGTGGAGGTCATTCGGGGAGAGGCCCATCTTCTGAATTCAGAGCAGGTGGAGATTGTGAGAGAAGATAAAGAAAGGTTAACTCTAAAGGGAGACACTCTCCTTCTGGCTACGGGATCGATCCCTAAGGTTCTTCCTCCTCTGTTACCTGATCGAGAAAGGATTATGACGAGTGATGATGCCCTTGAGCTCCAAGAGGTCCCTAAAGATTTGGTGATTGTTGGAGGGGGATATATCGGAGTAGAATTTAGTACCCTTTTTCATACGTTAGGGTCGAAGGTGACCATCGTAGAGATTCTGGAGAGGATCCTTCCCGGTGTTGAAGAAGAATTGGTTCGAAATCTTAGAAGATTTTTAGAAAAGGAGGGGATTCGAATTTTTACAGGATCTTTTGTCGAAGAGCTTCGCTCCGATGGGAAAAGTCTCAGTCTAAAAATAAAAACCGCTAAAGAGAGGATGGAGATCCGTTGCGAAAAGGTTCTTTTGGCCATCGGAAGGGTTCCCCTTATCGCTCCCAATCTTACTCAGATAGGGATCAAAAATACCCCTCAGGGAATTAATGTAAATACCTATCTGGAGACGACCCTACCCGGGGTTTATGCTTTTGGGGATGTCATTGGAGAGGTGATGCTGGCTCCCCTCGCGATGGAGCAGGGGATAGTGGCTGGAGAAAATGCGATGGGTTTCAAACGACAATGGAAGAGGCCTTTCATCCCTCTCTGTATTTTTTCTTATCCTGAGATTGCTTCGGTGGGTCTTACGGAGAAAGAGGCAAAAGAGAGGGGTCCAATCAAGATTGGACGATTTCCTTTTCGATCCAACCCAAAGGCTATCCTTTCAGGTGAACCCGAAGGTTGGATCAAAGTGATTGCCAGTCAGGAAGAAGAGACCATCTTAGGAATCCATATTCTTGGACCGGAGGCCAATATCCTTGCCTCCGTGGCTTTAACCATGATGGGAGAGAAGATAGGAGAGTTTACCCAATTCATCCAAGCCCATCCTACTCTTCCTGAGGCACTTAAAGAAGCCTGTCTCGATGTGGATGGATTGGCCATACATCTGCCAAAGCCACTCAGGGGGAGGGCATAGGGGATGAGAAAACCACCGTGGCTTAAGAAGAGGATTCCCCCTCTCTCAGAACTCATGAAAGTGAGGTCTATTCTCGAAGAGAGCGGCCTTCATACGGTTTGCGAGGAAGCCCGCTGTCCCAATGTTGGAGAGTGCTTCTCTCAGGGCGCAGCCACTTTTCTGATCCTTGGAGATATCTGTACAAGAAATTGTGGGTTCTGTGCTGTAAAACATGGCCTTCCCCTTCCTCCATCAGAAGAAGAACCTCAAAAAGTGGCCTCTGCTGTAAGAGGAATGGATCTTCGATACGTGGTGATTACCTCTGTCACGCGGGACGATCTTCCCGATGGAGGGGCCTCTTATTTTGCCCGCACCATCCGATCTATTCGAGCCTTAGATCCAGACATCAAAATCGAAGTGTTGATCCCTGATTTTCAAGGGGATCTATCCTCCTTGGAAATGGTGTTAAGGGAGAGCCCCGAGGTTCTAAATCATAATGTGGAGACCGTAGCTCGACTCTATCCCAAGGTTAGACCTCAGGCAGATTATAGGCGATCAATGGAGTTATTAAGAAGGGCAAAAGAATGGGATTCCAGGCTGTTAACTAAATCGGGGTTTATGGTAGGATTGGGAGAGAGCCGACAAGAGGTTTTAACTCTCGTGAAAGAACTGAGGGAAATAGGATGCGACTTTTTAACGATCGGGCAGTATCTTCAACCTCGACCCGATCGTTTACCAGTAGAAAGATATCTCTCTCCAGAAGAGTTCGAGGAGTTTAAGAAGATTGGAGAGGAGATAGGGTTTAAAGCCGTGGCCTCCGGTCCCTTTGTGAGAAGCTCTTTTCATGCCTTCGAGATGTTTGAGCATCAAATGGGTCATCAATAAGGTGCGAGAATGTTCCAAAGGGGTAAGAGAAATGGTTTTTTGGAGAGGCCTTTTTAATTTTATTTGGCTCTTTTTTCTCATTTCCTGTGCAATGAAGCAACCTTCACCTCCTATTTCAGAACCTTATATCCCGCCTCCAAAGCCGGCGAAGATTGCCCTGGTCCTTGGAGCTGGTGCTTCAAAGGGATTCGCCCACGTAGGAGTCCTGAAGATCCTTGAGCTCCATAAAATACCGATTCACTTCATTGTTGGAACGAGTGTTGGAAGTGTCGTGGGAGCCCTCTATGCTTATGGAATGAACGCCTACGAACTTCAGAAACTCGCCTTCTCCATCGAGCAGAAGGAGATGGTGGATCTTACCCTTCCTGAAAATGGATTCATCAAAGGGGAAAAACTGGAAGAGTTCGTGAACAGGATGGTAAAAAACAGTCCTATGGAAAAGCTCAAGACTCCTTTCTATGCTGTCGCTACAGAGCTTCAGAGCGGTCAGGAGATCATCTTTGGCAAAGGAAACACAGGGCAGGCGGTGAGGGCGAGTTGCTCGATTCCTGGAGTCTTTAGACCTGTGAAAATAGGAGATAAGGTCTATGTGGATGGAGGGGTGGTGAGCCCCGTGGCCGTGGAAGCAGCAAGACGAATGGGTGCAGATATCGTCATCGCGGTAGATATCTCTGCGAGCTCAGACCGAAATCCACCAGGGAATACGATCGAAACCATTCTTCAATCCATCAATATCATGTATTCAAAACTCGCTTCAATCCAGCTTGCTCAGGCAGATATTGTGATCCGACCAAAGGTGGGTTTTATTGGGTCGGCCGATTTTTCGAGGAGACATGAAGCCATTCTCGAGGGTGAGAAGGCCACCCTCGAGGTCCT
>CAZMWF010000014.1:0-13769 GCA_964570075.1 uncultured Syntrophaceae bacterium
CTACGAATCGATCTATCGTTGAAATGGGTTTCTGATTAAAACCAACCAAAGTAAGGATTTCTATGGACCATTTAAGGTAGCCGCACTTTGGGTTTCTCCAATACCCCTCTCGGGCTTATTCCCCATCTGAGTGAGGGATTACCCGAGGGGTCATTTTTCCCTTGACAAATGGAAAGGGATTTAGTAGATGAATGGTTATTCATTAACTTCATTTCATTCATCAGAATGAGAATGACGGATGGTTCCTTTCCTAAAAAGAAATCACTTAAGAACCCATAACACACCCAAAACCGGACCTCAGAGGAGAAAGATGCTTAATATTGCGAGAAGGCTCTTCTGGGAAAAAGGGTATCTTTCTACCAGCATGGCTGACATCAGTAAGGCATATGGATGTCGACCAGCTAATATCTATAACTTCTTTTCGGATAAAGAAGAAATCCTTTTCGAAGTCCTTCGAGAGGAGATGGATCAGATCATTCATCCCATTCAACATTTAGAAGAGGAAAATGGACTTCCTCCCCCTGAACAGCTTAGACTGATCATCGAAAGTCATTTAAAAGTCACGTTAAGTTATCGACGCTCGGCCAAGCTTCTTTTTGATGTGGCCCTCGATAATCTTTCTCCTGAGAATCGGAAAAAGATTATTGGCCTGCGAGACACCTATGATCGAATCATCCGAAAAGTGATCCGCCGGGGCATTGAGTCACAGGATTGGCCCGAGATTGACGTCAAATTGGCAGGATTTATGATTGCCTCTATGATCACAAGAACTCGAATCTGGTTTCATCCTAAAAAAGGGGTTTCCCTAAATGACCTTTCTGATTTCATCTTTAAATTTGCCTTAAATGGTCTGAAGGGAGAAAGGCAGGAGAGTTGGGGGTGAAACGATGAGGACGAAAGAACAATATCTTGAAAGACTCCGAAAAATGCGACGCAACCTCTACCTGAATGGGGAAAAGATTTCCCGGGACGATGAGATCCAGATGCCTGCTATCGAGACCATGAGCGTGACCTTTGATTATGCAGCCGATCCAAAATATGAAGATTTATGTACGGCTATCTCCCATCTGAGCGGGGAAAGGATCAATCGATTCTGTCATGTTCATCAGAACAAAGAAGATCTCCATAAGAAACAGGATATGACTCGACTCCTATGCCAGGTGGTCGGAGGATGCATCCAGCGATGCATGGGAGTGGATGCCGCCAATGCCCTTTACAATGTCACCTACGAGGCCGACAAAGAGAATCATGGAGCCACAGAATACCATAAAAATTTTAAGAAATGGCTCGAGAGATTTCAGAGAGAGGATCTCGTGGGTTGTTGTGCGCAGACCGATGTAAAAGGCGACCGGATGAAGCGCCCCTCTCAGCAGAAGGACCCCGATCTCTATGTGCGAGTGATAGAAAAGAAGAGCGATGGGATTGTGGTAAGAGGATCCAAAGTTCATATATCCGAAGCCTCCATTGCTGACGAAATCCTGGTCGTTCCCACACGAACCCTTCTCCCTGAAGAGAAGGATTGGGCCGTGGCTTTTGCTGTGCCTGCAGATTGGGAAGGGGTGAAACAGGTGGTTACGGTTCATAACCTTCGTTCTCGACAGTACTTTAAAAGAGGGTTTGCACCTGGCTATACCGACTCCTATGTCATCTTCGATGACTGCTTTGTCCCTTGGGAGAGGGTCTTTCTCTGCGGAGAGACGGTCCAAGGAGGTATCTGTGCCCTCCTATTTGCCCTGTTTCATCGTCATAGCTATTCAGGATGTAAACCTGCGATGGGAGATCTCATGATCGGGGCTGTAGCCCTGGCTGCAGAATATAATGGAATTACAAAAGCCCCCCACGTCCGTGACAAACTTGCAGAGATTATTCTCATTACGGAACTGGGCTATGCAGCAGGCTTTACAGCCTCTGAGCTTGGAAAACCTGAACTCTATGTGCCAGGAGTGGGATCGATTCCCTATGGACCAGGAACCTATATTCCTCACTCCATCTATGCCAATGTAGGAAGATGCCTGACCGGAGAGGCCGTCTATCGAGAGGCAGAAATCTTATGCGATATTGCTGGAGGGATTCCGGCTACCTTTCCTTACGAAGGAGATTTCATCAATCCAGAGACCAAGGATTTACTTTATAAATATATCACCCGTAACCCTGCCATTCATCCAGAGGACGCCGCCCAACTGTGGCGCTACATTGGAGACATCCTTTGTTCTTCCAGTGGCGGGATTCACCTCATGGGTTCCTATCACGGCGGAGGCTCTCCAGTCATGGAAGCCATCGCCATCACCACCCAGTATGACATCGAATCGAGAAAGAAGATGGTTAAAAGAATCGCAGGAATTCAGGATCGAAGCCCTCATCTTTAAGGGGTGAGATGAGCCGAAGGAGAAAAAAGGAATGAAGGAGGTCGTCATTGCTGGATATTTGAGAACAGCCTTTTCCAGGTCAAGGCCCAATGATCCCGTGAGGGATTGGTTTTATCCTTTGAGAGCCGATGAACTGATGGCCAGGCTTCTTCCTGAATTGATCAAAAGAACAGGCCTTGAGGCTGGGGAGATTGATGATTTCATTGTAGGGTCTGCCTATGGAGTGAGTGAACAATGGACCTATGGAGGAAGGATCCCCATCTTTTTAGCCAATCTGCCTAAAGAGATCCCAGCAAAATTTATCGACCAGCAATGTGGTTCTTCCATGGCTTGTATTCATATGGGATTTATGGAAATTGCCATGGGATACGCTGAAATTGTCATGGTGGGTGGGATGGAACATATGACTCGAGTCCCTATGGGAGCCCCTCTTAAAGAGAAAGGAATTGTCTCTCTCAATCCCCATCTCTTTAACGATCCTTCCTATCGACATTGGGATATGGTCACCAGTACGAATATGGGACTCACGGCAGAGAAACTCTTCAGCCTCAGAGGGATCACAAAGGAAGAGATGGACCGCTGGGCAGTCCGTTCCCATCAATTGGCTTTCAAAGCCTATCAAGAGGGTTTTTTCAATGACGAAATTCTCCCCATCGAAGTGGAGCTGCCGGATGGAAGGCATTTTGTGGTGAATCGAGATCAAGCCATCAGGGAGGAGGCAAACCTGGAGGGGATGAAAGATCTTAAACCTGCCTTTAAACCTGACGGAGTGATTACGGCAGGAAATTCCTCTCCCCTCAATGCGGGAGCCACTTCGATGATCCTGATGTCGAAAGAGAAGGCCAAGGAAAAAGGGATTGAGCCCCTGGCCACCATTCGTTCAATAGGGTTTTCAGGTGTTGACCCAACCATTATGGGCATTGGGCCAGTGCCTGCAAGCCGAATGGCCTTAAAGAAGGCGGGACTGGAGGTTAAGGATATCGATTACTGGGAGATTAATGAGGCCTTTGCTATTGTCACTCTGAACTGTATCAAAGAGTTGGGGATCGATCCAGAAAGAGTCAATGTGATGGGAGGAGGAATTGCGATCGGCCATCCACTGGGAGCTACAGGGATTCGATTGGTGGGAACCCTTTCGAGAATTCTAAAACTGAGGCAAGGCCGCTATGGACTGGCCACGGCCTGTGTGGGTGGAGGTCAGGGAGTGGCAACCCTTATCGAGAGAGAAGCATAGAGAGGGAGAGGAGTAGCGAGAGACGAAACGAGAGTATCAGAGACTAAACATAGATCTTCACGATGGAATCGCTGTTATTACCTTCGATCATCCTCCAGTAAATCAACTCTCCAAAGCCCTTATGGACGAGCTCAGAGAGGCTATACGAGAGGCCTTTGAAGAAGAGCAGATCAAGGCGGTGATCCTTACGGGAAGTGGAAAGAACTTCACGGGAGGAGCAGATATCACTGAGATTCAGAAAGTAAAAGACCGGGAGATCCTTTTTCAACAGGTCATGGAGAACGATCGATTCCTAAACGCCATTGAGGAGGGGCCCAAACCGGTCATTGCGGCCATCAATGGAACCTGTCTGGGTGGAGGGCTTGAGATAGCGATGGCCTGCCACTACCGAATAGCGGCTCAGGGGATTCAGATCGGACAGCCAGAGGTCAAGGTAGGCCTCATTCCAGGAGCAGGAGGAACTCAGAGACTTCCTCGATTGATCGGTCTCCCGGAAGCTTTAAAGATGATTCTTACTGGAGAGCCTATCTCTTCAGAAGAAGGGTTAGAGAAGGGGTGCGTGGATGAGGTCGTTCCAGGAGAGGTTCTCATGGAGAAGGCCCTGGAAGTGGCAAAGCGTTTTATCTCTAAGCAACTGAATCATCGAGATCGAAGGACCTCCTTGCGAAAGGATCGTCTACCAAACTGGATGACCAAAAAGATGGCCATCGCTTACGCAAAAGAGGAGACCCAGAAGAAGGCAAAGGGTTACATCGCTCCCTTTAAAGCCATCGAAGCCATGGAGCGGGGCCTCACGGATGATTTTGAAGCCGATCTTAAACTGGAGGCCCAGCTCTTCTGTGACTGTGCCCTTTCAGATGTGGCTAAAAACCTGATCGGTCTATTTCTCAATAGTCGAGCCGCAGGGAGGCTTCCTCGGATTGAAGGAGTGGAACCCAAAAAGGTCAAGACCGTTGGGATGCTTGGAGGAGGGACGATGGGATCGGGCATCACTCACCTCCTCCTCATCCATGGATTTCAAACCCTCCTCTGGGATATCCATGAGGAGGCGATTAAGAAGGCCTTATCCGCTATCCGTAAAACCTTCGACTATTCCATCAAGAAAGGAAAGATGACCCAGGATCAACTTGAAGTCCTCCTTCGAGATCGTTTAAAGACGACCACCTCTTTTGAAGACCTCAACCAGGTCGATCTGGTGATCGAGGCCGTCGTTGAGGAGATGGAGATTAAACAGTCGATTTGGAAGAGGCTTCAAGCCATCTGCCGTCCCGAGGTGGTCTTTGGGACCAATACTTCTGCTCTCTCCATTACGGAGATGGCCTCCGTGCTGAAAAACCCCGAGCGGATGATCGGGCTTCACTTTTTTAATCCCGCCGAAAGGATGCAGCTTCTGGAGATCATCTGCGGGAAGGAGACCTCCAATGAAACCCTCTCTACCAGTGTTGCCTTTGCACGAGCCCTTCGAAAGATCCCTGTCGTGGTCAACGATGGTCCTGGCTTTTATGTCTCGAGACAGCTTGGTGCGCTCATGGGGGAGTATACCTTTATGATTGAAGAAGGAATCGATTTAATGACGATCGAGGAGGCTTTTCTTGATTTTGGGCTTCCTATGGGACCGGCAACCCTCAGCGATCTCACTGGCCTCGATATCAACTATCATGTGGCGAAATATTTTGAACGATCCTTTGGACAGCGATGGAAGATCTCAACTCTTCAAGAACGGGTTTACCAAACAGGGTGCTATGGCCGAAAGACTGGAGCGGGCTGGTATGATTACCGGGGGGAGAAGCCATTACCCAACCCTAAAGTAGAGGAGGTGATCAAAAATTATCTAAAGGAGAAAGGGATAAAATCCAAGAAGGCTTCATACAAGGAAATCATGGACCGAGTCCTTGCAAGGGCAATCAATGAAGCGGCTTATATTATCGAAGATGGAATTTGCGACAGAGCTCAAGACATGGATCTGGCTGTGGTTTATGGTTTGGGATTTCCTCCCTATCGAGGAGGAATTCTCCGCTATGCAGATACCTGGGGGATTCGAAAGGTCTATGACCATCTTCTCGGGCTTGAGCAGGAGCATGGGGTTCGATTCAAGCCCGCTTCCCTCATTCGAGAGATGGCTGAATCTGGAAGAACTTTTTATGGGAATTAATTCAAAAATAAAAGGAAAGGAGGGCTAACCATGGAAAAATGGGGAAGACTCTTGGCACTGATAATGGTTTCGTTATTCATTCTTTTTGTTGGATCAAGGGGAATCGCTCAGGAAATTAAGATCGGTGTTGCAGGCCCCATGGCCTTTATCCAAGGCCAACACCACTGGTTTGGTGCAGAGTATGCGGCCGAAGAGATCAATGCAAAAGGAGGGGTTCTTGTTGGTGGAAAGAGGCTTCCAATCAAACTGATAAAGATTGATACCAACGAGATCCTCAATGTCCCGGATGCAGCCAGTGCCGTGGAGAGGGCCATCACCAGGGATAAAGTGGATTTTTTAATCGGGGGGTTTCGAACCGAGGCCGTCTTTGCCATGCAGGACGTAGCCATGGATTATAAAAAGATTTTCATGGGATGCGGTGCGGCTCATCCCGAACTCTGCGCTCGGGTCGCCAAGGACTACAATAAATACAAGTATTGGTTCCGAGTCACTCCCATCAACTCTATGTTCCTGGCTAAGGTCGATTTTATTCTTCTGGGAATGGTGGGGAAATTCATCGGAATGGAACTTGGAATTCCAAAACCCAAGGTGGCCATTTTTGCAGAGAAGGCAGTCTGGGCTGATCCCATCGTAGCCGCAGCTAAGGACAATATTCCCAAGATGGGGATGGAGATCGCAGGAGAATGGAGACCCTCTGCAACCGCAACCGATGTCACGGCTGAACTGTCTGCGATCAATGCCTCTGGGGCTCATATCATCTTCACGACGATCTCAGGCCCATTGGGGATTCCCTATGCCAAGAAATGGGGAGAACTCAAAATCCCTGCCGCCTCTGTGGGAATCAATGTAGAAGCACAGAAGAAAGGCTTCTGGGAGGCTACGGGAGGCTTGGGGAACTATGACACGACCATCAACACCTATGCTCGGGTGGAAATCACTCCGATGACCATTCCCTTTTATGACAAATTCGTTGCCAAAGTTGGGGAGTTCCCCACTTATAATGCAGGAACCAATGATGCCATCCGGATTCTCGCCAATGCCATTGAGAAGGCAGGAACCCTCGATGCGGATAAACTCGTTACCGAACTCGAAAAGACGGACTTCTATGGAGCGGCAGGCCGAATCGTATTTACCAAAGATCATGACGTAACCTGGGGACCCAACTTTGTCACAGCCACAGGAACCCAATGGCAAGATGGAAAATTGATGTGCGTATGGCCTCTGAATTGGGAAGGAATCACCTACAAGGGAGCGGTGAAATATAAGATTCCTCCCTGGGTTGTGGAAAAATGGAAGAAGAAATAGAGTCTTGGGGCGCATAGATGATTGAAAATATTCTGATCAATGGCTTGATTCATGGAGGGGTCTATGCCCTTCTGGCTGTGGGATTCTCGCTCATCTTTGGAGTGGCTCGAATCGTTAATATCGCCCACACCGCCTTCTATATGATTGCCGCCTATTTCATCTACACCTTCTCTACCCGGATGGGTCTTCATCCCCTCCTTGCCATTTTTTTGTCCATTATCCTTGTCACTGCGATTGGGATGGGAGTCTATCAACTCTCCATCAAACCCATTCAGGAGCATGAGATTACCGTCTTAATTGTCACGATTGCCGTGGCGATGGTCTTTCAGGAAATTGTACTTCTTATCTATGGAGGCCACTTTCGTGGAAATCCAAGCCTTTTGACTGGGTTCATCCAGATCTCAGGGGTCAGGGTGAGTTATCAGCATCTGCTCACCCTGATCGTGGTCCTCTTTGTCCTTCTCCTCACCTGGTGGATCCTCTTCAAAACCCGATTGGGCATCGCCATTCGGGCAACCGCTCAGGATCGAGAGGTGGCCAATCTGATGGGGATGAATGTCAATCAGGTTGCCATGATCACGATGGGGATTGCGGTCATGATGGCGGCTATCGGAGGGGTTCTGGTTGCACCCCTTTCCGTGGTCGAACCCTACATGTGGCTTCATCCTTTGGTGATGGTATTGGCCATCGTGGTTTTAGGGGGATTGGGTTCGATCAAAGGGAGTCTGGCAGGGGCTTTCATCTTAGGGTTTACGGAAACCCTGGTCGTCTTCCTCATTCCTCTTGGTGCTTTTCTTAAAGGCGCTTTTTCTTTAATGATCATGATTGTGGTCCTTCTCATTCGACCTGAAGGGCTTTTCGGGGTGGCCTTCGAAGAGGAGAGGTAAGAAAATGGTGGCTTCTCTTTTTTCCTTACGTAAGATCCGCCTCTTTCTTGAGAAGGAGATCTTTATCCTTCCGAGTCGAACGATCGCCTTCTTTTTCTGTCTTTCACTTCTGATCCTTCCTTTATTTATTCAAGACCCCTATCTCCTGAGGATCATCATCCTCTCCTCTATCTTTGCCATCTTTGCTGCAAGCTGGGATCTCCTCTCAGGGTTTACAGGGCAGATGAATTTTGGACATGCCCTCTTCTTCGGTGTAGCCGCCTATACCAGCGCCATCCTTAATCTTCGATTAGGACTTCCTCCCTGGATGACGATCCCCATCGGAGCATTGGCAGCCGTCATCGCGGGACTGGTGATAGGGATCCCCTGTTTAAGATTACGGGGACCCTATCTGGCTCTGGCAACGCTCGCTTTTCCCATCATCCTGATGGGAATCGTTTTTACCCTTCCTAACATTACAGGTGGAGAATTGGGGGTCTCAGGAATCAAACCCCTGGCCAGTTCTCGCATCGCCTCCTACTATATCTGTGTCATTCTGATGATCGGGTTAGGATTGGTCATGTGGAAGATTGGGGATTCCAAGACCGGAATCATCTTTCATGCCATTCGTGAAGATGAGGTTGCAGTGAGGGCCTCTGGAATCAACACCACAAGATATAAGCTTTTGGCCTTTTCTCTTAGTGGCTTCTTTGCAGGCCTTTCAGGTGGTCTCTATACCCATTTTATCAGAATTGCTGGTCCTTCCACCCTTGAGGTATCCCTCTCTTTCCAGGCCATCATCTGGGCCATCTTTGGTGGGGTGGTTACCATTTATGGCCCCATCACGGGAGTCTTTGTCCTCTATCCTCTGATGGAATTTCTCCGGATTCTTCCAGAGATCAGGACCCTTCTGTTCGGCCTCATTGTGATCATCATCCTTCTCTTTATGCCCGAAGGATTAACGACCTGGATTCGAGATAGAATGGAAGAGGAGTGCCCAAGGTGTAAAGTTCGGAATGTCGCCTGGAGAAAGACCTGCCGAATCTGTTTTGCGGAGATGGGAAAGAAAAAGACTGAAGGAGGGGAAAATGGAGTATAAAGAAATCTATGAAAAGAAACCCTGGTTAAGATTCTATCCCAAAGGAGTGCCTGAAACCCTCCCCATTCCTGAAAAGACGATTCCTGAACTTTTTGATGAGGTGATAAGAAAATATGGGAATAGAGTGGCCCTCGTCTTCTATGGAAGAAAGATGACCTTCAAGGAGCTGGAGGAGCAAGTCAATCGTTTTGCCCATGCCCTTTGGGATTTAGGGGTGAGGAAGGGAGATCGTGTGGCTCTCTATCTTTTAAACAGCCCCCAGTACATTATCTCTTATTTCGGAGCCCTTAAGGCAGGGGCAACGGTCACCCCCATCAGCCCGGTCTATACGAGCATCGAGGTGAAGTATCAGCTGGAAGATAGCGAGGCAAGATACCTGGTTTGCCAGGATATCCTTTATGAAAATGTGGAGAAGGCAAATCCAAATCTTAAGGAGGTGATCGTCACCAACATTGGCGAATATCTCCCACCTTTAAAAAAGTTCTTGGGAAAGAGTCTCATTGGGAAGATCTGGCGAAAAGTGGATATTCCTACTCCGAAGATTGAAGAAAGTTCAGGGGTCCATCAATTTCAAAATTTGATGAAGAAATATCCTCCCAAGGCCCCGGAGATTCGTCTCTCTCCCAAAGAGGATTTGGCCGCCCTTCCTTATACTGGAGGAACCACAGGATCCCCCAAAGGAGCCATGCTCACCCATTTTAACCTGATTGCCTGTAGTACCCAGACTCAAAGTTTCTGGCCCTTTCTGGAAGAGGGAAAGGAGACCATGCTCGCCTTCCTCCCCTTCTACCATATTTATGGTCAGGTCGTCGTCATGCTAAACGGGTTAATCCAAGGCTCAACCCTGCTCCTTTTTACCACACCAGACCTTGAAGAAATCCTTGAGGCCATAGAAACCTATAAGGCTTCTATGTTCTTCGGGGTCCCTACGATGTACGAATACCTTAAAGAGTACGATAAGACAGACCGGGTGAACTGGAAGCGGTTAAAAGGGATTGTCTGTGGAGCAGACACCCTCCATGAATCCACGGTCAAGGATTGGGAACGAAAAACAGGGACTCGGATACTTGAAGGGTATGGACTCACCGAGTGCAGTGCGGTCTCCCATACCAATCCCTTTGATAGACCCAAGGTTGGATCTTTTGGGGTTCCCCTTCCCAATATCTCGGCTGCTATCCTCGGGGTAGAGAAGGAAGAGTTTATGCCGGTCGGAGAGATCGGAGAGCTCATCCTCCATGGTCCAAACATCATGCAAGGTTACTGGAAAAAACCGGAAGAGACAAAGAATCAACTCATAGAGATCGAAGGGAAGATATGGCTTCGAACAGGAGATCTGGTCAAGATGGATGAGGAGGGGTACTTCCATTTCTACGATCGGAAAAAGGATCTCATCAAGTACAAGGGATATTCTGTATTTGCGAAGGAGATTGAAGAGGTTCTCTATTCTCATCCTAAGGTAAAAGCCGCTGGAGTGATTGGAGTTCCTGACCCGAAGGTAGGTCAGATCATCAAGGCCATTGTGGTTCTTCAAACCGAAGCTCGCGGAAAAATCTCTGAGGAAGAGATTATTCAATACTGTGAAGGAAAACTGGCCCATTATAAAGTCCCAAAGATCGTGGAGTTCAGGGGAGAACTTCCTAAGACCGATGTAGGAAAGATCTCGCGCCGGGAGCTGAGGGAGGAGACAGAAGGGGTATAAATGGCGGAGAGCTTCTTGGAAGTCGACACCGTCGTGAAGCGGTTTGGTGGATTGACCGCAGTGAATCGAGTGAGCTTCAAGGTGGGCCGACACGAGATGATTGGAATGATCGGCCCCAATGGAGCTGGAAAGACGACCCTTCTGAGACTGATTATGGGGATTCTGAAACCTGACGGAGGAAGAATCACGTTTCGGGGCAAAGAGATTACCCATCTCCCCCCTTGGGAGATTGTCAATCGAGGGATTGCAGGAACCTTCCAAACGACCCGACCTTTCCGTCGCCTTCCGATTATTGCTAATGTGATGGTCTCCTGCCTCTCCCCTGGAGCCATGAGGAGAGGAGAGTGGGTAAAAAGGGTGGAGGCTCGAGCCCTCGATGCCTTGGAGTTTGTCGGGATCTCGGACCTTGCTCTGGAGCGGGCCTCTTCCCTCTCCCATGGGGATCTTAAACGCCTTGAGATCGCCCGGGCCATTGCCACGGAACCGGAGTTACTCCTCCTCGATGAACCTTTTGGAGGTCTAAATCCCGCCGAGACGGATCTGATGGCTAAATCGATTAGACGGCTCCATAAGGGCGGCCGCTTTGGACGGCTTCATAGTGAGGGGCCAGCCATGATCATCGTGGAGCACAAACTCAAGGCCCTCATGACGATTGTCGACCGAGTCATTGTCCTCCATTTTGGGGAATTGATTGCGGACGGACCTCCTGAAGAGGTGGTGAAGAATCCAAGGGTGATCGAAGCCTATATTGGCCAAGAGGAGAAAGAAGTTGCTTCTTGAAGTTCATCATCTCAGTGTATGCTACGATACGGCGATGATCCTAAACGACCTGAGCCTCTCTATCGATGAGGCAGAACTGGTCAGTGTGGTGGGTCCAAATGGGGCGGGTAAAACGACCATGCTTCGTGCGATTACAGGGCTGGTCCGATGGGAGAAGGAGATCCTCCGCGGCTCCAGGTATGGAGATATTACCATCGAAGGAACCGTCTATTTTTCTGGTGAACGGATAGACCAACTTCCTGCCCACGAGATCGCCCGTAAGGGACTCCTCCTCTGTCCGGAGAGGAGACGTCCCTTTCGAGAGATGACCGTGATCGAAAACCTTTTGGCTGGAGCCTATCTCCTGAAAGAAAGAGAGGAGATTAAAGAACATCTCATCATGGTCTATCGGCTCTTCCCTATACTCAAAGAGCGATCGAAACAGATCTCTGGGACCCTCTCGGGTGGAGAACAACAGATGCTTGCCATTGGAAGGGCCTTGATGTCCCGTCCAAGGCTCCTCTGTATCGATGAGCCTTCTACAGGTCTTGCCCCTCTTCTCCGGAAAGAGGTCTTTCAAAAGATCTCTGAGGTTCGAGACTCGGGGATTACCGTTCTCCTCGTAGAGCAGGAGGTCAGTACGGTCTTCAAAATGGCCTCCCGAAACTATGTCCTCTCCTCCGGAAAGATTATCGCTGAAGGAACAGCCCAGGAACTCCTTCAGGATGAAGTGCTTCGGAAAACCTATTTAGGCCTCTAAAACCCTTCGCTCTTCTAATCTAAGAGGGACCAGGTTCTTATTTCGGGAGGTTTGGAATAGCGTCGATCGATAAATTCGAAAAACCAATCCGGAATCCTTCTCTCCGAAGAGGCAACCAGACAGACCGGAGAAAAAGAAATCGTCTGACCATCGTGAAGCACATAGGGGTGGAATTCTCGAGGGTCAGGCCATTTAAATATCAAACCCTTATTCTTTGAAAAGATTAAAAAACTCCGGTAAGGAGTGTGAGTCACCGTATAGTCCCGGTCAATCGGATGGGAATGGGCTTTAGCCAAATCCCAAAGAGGTCTGAGTTCTTCTATGGAAGAATCAAAAGGTACTTCAATAGAAAGGAGACTAAAGGGATTCTCCCTGAGATAGGTGCTCAATACAGGAAACCAAACCTCTGACCTCTTGAGAACCTCTTTGCTCATCACGATATGAAGACTGTAAGCGAGCTTTGAGGCAAGGGAAGGGAAATGGGTTATCTCCTGAAGATGATCCATTTCGATCCGGTGATGTAATTCCCCAAGAAAAGAGAGGTCCTTAACTCTTGGATCCAAAGCCGGAGGCATCTCAAGGGGAGCGATATCCTCTTCCATTCGTTTTTCGTATTCAAGGAAGGCCTGGTGAATCTCGGAGGCACTGAGAGTCAATGTGTTGGTCACGAGATAAGGAGGATAGAGCATCGCCCTCAACCCTAATTCTTGAGAACGATGAAAAAGCTCTGTGGAGGGAATGAGACTAAGAGGATAAAGCATTAGGGAATCATAGGCCTCGTGTTCCATGACCCAATCAAGACTTCTTAGAATGTCTTGAAGGCTCTCTCCAGGAAGTCCCGCGATGAGATCCACCATGACCTCGATCCCGGAGCTCTGGAGCCATGAAACCCCATTAAGAAACTTCTTTGGATCAAAAAGGCGATGAACCTCCCTAAGGGTCTCCTTCTTGATGCTTTGAAGTCCTACCTCTAATTCCACAAATCCAGCCTTACCCATCCTTTCAGCAATCCATGGGTCAATTCTCTCTGCCTCTCCCTCGGCATAAAATTCCAGTTTACGATCAGAATTGATTTTTAAAAGTCCTTCAAGAAACCCCTTTAGATCAGGATGTCGATTCCAGCAGGGATCGAGAAAGACCACCTCCTTTAATCCCCGCTCCTTTGCTGTTTGAATCCCTTGGAAGACCCTTTCCAGAGGAAAGCTCCTCAATCCAGGGTACCGCTTATGATAAAAGCAATAGGCACATCGATTCACACAGCCTCGAACCGTCTCCATCCATAGGATCTCTTTGAGATGGGATTGAAGAGCTCCTTTAAGGAAGGGAGACGGAAGTTCGGAAAGATTGAAAGAGGATGAAGGCTCTCCGGTGAAATGCCAACCCCCTTCCTCACTTCGAAGAAGGAGGCCTGGAATTTCTGGCATATTGGGGTAGGATTGAATGAGGGCTTTCCATATTCCCTCTCCTTCCCCAACCACTCCAATATCAAAATCCCTTTGGGCAAGAAGAAATGGATTTTTTGGGGTAAT
>CAZMWF010000015.1:0-3377 GCA_964570075.1 uncultured Syntrophaceae bacterium
TAAGAATAACCCAGCATTTCGATAAGAAAGGGATTTACGTCTAATATTTGTCCTGTATCGGCATCGAGGATTAAGATTCCATCTTGGGCGGTTTCAAAGAGGCGCCGGTAACGAGTTTCGGAAATCTTCAGCGCCTCCTCCGCTCGCTTGGGCTCAGCGATCTGGGCTTGCAAAGCTTCGTTAGCCTCCTTTAAACGCCGTTCCATGGCATTCAGCCTGGCCCGAAGCTCTTCTATCTCAAGGAGAAGTTGCTGCTTTGTCTTGGATTTTGTTTTTATAAAACCACTCCCTGCCCTTTGATCCTTTTTCCCTATCTTTTTGAATTTTATGCATAATCTTAAAAGAAATCAACTCAAAAAAACTCTCTATGGAATTCTGCCATCTGCCTTCCTCTCTAACGGTGAATCCCAATGGGAAACACTCCCTGATGACTATATTGGGAGGAGGGTTTTGAATACCCATATCCACTTTCTTTGACATTCAGAAAATTAATTGATAAACTAAAATGAAAATTTATTTAACAATTCGGGAGTAGGGTTTCATTGAAACTTGGCACAAAATTAACCCTTTACCTTTCTATCATTATCATTTTGATTCTTTCGGGATATGGATATTTTCATATTCTTTCTCGGCGGGATATCCTCATGAGAAAAATGAAGGTCGAGGTTCGGAGCATCAGTCAAACCCTTAGGGTTTCTCTCGAAAAGATTTCCATCCCGAGAGAGATGGAGTTTGTCCAAGAATTAATTGATGCAGTGGAAGAGGAAGAAAAGATTCTGGGCATTATCGTCTATTACCGCCCCAAAGGAATCATCTTTAAATCCCGTTCATTGGAAGGAGAAATGGAGCCTTATGTGGAATTAATCCAAAAGACGATGGAGGATGATCTTCCAAAGGGTGAATTTAGGGTTTATAAAAAGATTCCTGTTTTTTCATACTCTTTTCCCCTAAAAGATCGGAAAGGTCGAAACATTGGGGGAGTCTCCATCCTCCAAAATGCTTCATTTGTAGAAATGGAGATAAGAAAGGCAGAACGCGATATCTTTCTTATCATTTTTATTCTTCTCTGTGGGACAGTCATCTTCATTCTGTTAGGAATGAAGAAATGGATCTCTCGCCCCATTGCGCAACTGGTTGAGACCACGAAGGAACTGGCCAGAGGAAATCTCAATGTCCATATAGAATGGAAAAGAAGGGATGAGCTTTCCGAGTTAGGGCAAGCCTTTAATCAGATGGCCATGGAGTTGAGGGAGGCTCAAGAAAAAATCATCCAGGAAGCCGATAGAAGGCTGGAATTAGAAAGAACACTTCGACACTCTGAAAAATTAGCCACTGTCGGTCAATTGGCTTCCGGCCTGGCCCACGAGATAGGGACCCCCCTCAATATCATTACAGGAAGGATTGAACTTACCAAAAGAAAAATCAAGGATGAGGAGGTTCAGAAGAATTTAGAGATTGTTGCCCAGCAAACCGATCGGATCACCAAGATTATCAAACAACTCCTTGGGTATGTAAGAAAAAAGAAGGCTTTGGAGACGCGATTGAATATCAACGAGCTTTTAGAGACGACACTCAGTTTTATTGATTATCAAATTTTGAGACAGAATGTGAAAGTGATTAAGGATCTCCCCAGAGATCTCCCTCCAATCGATGGGGATCGGGATCAACTCCAGCAGGTTTTTCTCAATCTTTTCATCAACGCCCTTCAGGCCATGCCTCGAGGAGGAACACTACGACTCTCCGCGTCGTTGAAGCAAATCTCGAAAGAGGGGAGCGAGGGAAACAGGAGGTTCTATGTAGAAATTGACGTAGAAGATTCAGGGATTGGGATGGAAAGAGAAGTCCTGGAGAACATCTTTAATCCTTTTTTCACAACGAAAGATTCAGGGAGTGGATTGGGTTTAATGGTGACCCAAGGGATTGTTCAAGATCATGAAGGCTG
Organism: uncultured Syntrophaceae bacterium; assembly: GCA_964570075.1. Taxonomy (GTDB): domain Bacteria; phylum Desulfobacterota; class BSN033; order BSN033; family UBA1163; genus CALIBK01. The sequence goes on from CAZMWF010000015.1 coordinate 1,943, forward strand.
GATCGAAGTCGCAAGTGAGGTTGGGAAAGGATCTCAGTTTAAAATATACCTCCCTGCTTACGAAGAAGAGGAGTAAGAGATGAGAGAAGAGAATCGGCGAATTTTGGTGGTGGATGATGATCCTGAGATGTGCAGGCTGTTGTCAGAATTTCTCCAAGGGGAAGGGTTTCATGTTTCTTCGACAGGGGATAGTTTGGAGGCTTCAAATTTGATTCAGAGAGAGGAGTTCGATCTTCTTATTACCGATTTAAAGATGAAGGGCCTCAAGGGCCTTGACCTTCTTGAAGAGGTCCAAAGGGTAGCTCCCTTAACTCCCGTCATCATCATCACCGCCTTTGGAACCATTGAGTCCGCGATCAAGGCCATGAAGATGGGAGCCTATGACTATATTACCAAGCCCTTTCAAATGGATGAGCTCCTCCTGACACTTCGAAAGGCCCTCGAGACCCGTTATCTTAAAAAAGAAGTGATTCGATTGAGAAAAGAGGTCGAATCGCGATACCAATTCCATCAGATTATCGGGAAAAGTCCCTCGATGCAGAAGATCTACGACCTTATTGAAAGGATCAGCGACACCTCCATTAACGTCCTTATCACGGGGGAGAGTGGAACCGGAAAGGAGTTGGTCGCTAAAGCGATTCACTACAATGGGGTTCGTAAGGAGGGACCTTTCATTGCAGTCAACTGTGCTGCCATTCCAGAAACCCTTCTTGAAAGTGAACTCTTTGGTTATAAAAAAGGAGCCTTTACCGATGCAAAATCCGATAAAAAGGGGCTTCTCTTTGAAGCCCATGAGGGAACGCTCTTCTTGGATGAGGTTACAGAGATGCCCCTTCCCCTTCAAGCCAAATTGCTAAGAGTCATCGAGACTCGTGAGGTTCGTCCCCTGGGAGATACCCGTTCTTATCCTATTGATGTGAGAGTGATCTCTACCTCCAATCGAGATATCGAGTCTTTGATCCAACAAGGGAGATTCCGGGAAGATCTTTATTACCGATTAAAAGTGATCGATATCGAGATGCCAACTCTTCGTGAACGAAAAGAGGATATTCCCCTTCTCATTCAAACCTTTATAGAACGATTTAATACGGAACTGAAAAAGGATATCTCTGGAGTTTCTGAAGAGGCTATGAAAATTCTATTGAATTATTCATGGCCTGGAAATGTAAGAGAACTGGAGAATGTGATCCAGAGGGCCGTTACCCTCAGCCATTCGGGAAAGATTCTTCCCGAAGATCTTCCTAAAGCCTTACTTCAAAAGACAGATGAAAGGCTTTTTGAAAAAGCTATTGAAGAAAAATATACTCTGGATCAATTAGAGAAGGAATATATCAGAAGGGTTCTTCTTGAAACAGGAGGGAATAAATCCAAGGCTGCCGAGATCTTAGGCCTTGATCGAAAGACCCTCTATCGAAAACTTCAGGAGTTGTAGCTC
>CAZMWF010000016.1:0-7910 GCA_964570075.1 uncultured Syntrophaceae bacterium
AAGATCAAATAGTAACTCATGTTTCATTTCTTAAGAGATTATCTATGTCGTAAAAGGAGGCGAGTCTTTACATGATTGAATAAGCTGAAAGATGGTAAAGTCTTCAGATCGGGATCAAGGAGTAACTCCTCTATCGAAATCATTGGCGCCCCTGGCCCGACTCGAACGGGCGGCACACGGATTAGGAATCCGTTGCTCTATCCACCTGAGCTACAGGGGCAACGGGTTAAATATAGGACTTATAATACTTTTAGTCAAGATGGAGGGATAGAGTTTTTGAAGGACTTGACAAATGATAAGAAGAAAGGCTATTTCAAGATCAATGGTGAAAGACAAAAAAGAGATGATTTCAGACCTCATTGGCTATCTCGAGTACCTCAAGGAGAGTGGAATCTCTTTTCTTCCTTCCCTAAAGAAGAGAAAGGTTCAGGCCCTGGAGGAGATTTGGAGAGAATTAATAGATTGTCAGAGATGCAAACTTCACCGATCAAGGAGCAGGATCGTTTTCGGGGAAGGCAATGAGGATGCGAAATTGATGCTCATTGGAGAAGGCCCAGGATATGATGAAGATCTTCTGGGAAGGCCTTTTGTAGGAAAAGCAGGTCAGCTTTTAACTCGAATCCTTCAATCCGTTCAGATCGAAAGAAAGGAAGTCTATATTACCAATATCATCAAATGTCGACCTCCCGGAAATCGAACCCCGGAGCCCGAGGAAATCAAAAGTTGTTTTCCTTTTCTTTTAAAACAGATTCAGATCATCCAGCCCAGGGTCATCTGTGCCCTCGGAACCGTTTCGGCCCAAACGCTCCTTCAAACGGATACTAAAATTACCTCCCTTCGGGGGAAATCTTTCGACTTCTCAGGAATTAAGGTCTTTCCTACCTATCACCCCGCCTTTCTCCTCCGAAATCCCGACAAAAAAAGAGAGGTCTGGGAGGATATTCAAAAAGTCGCCAAAGCCCTAAGAGAAGGAGGGGAGTGAAAGTCGAAAGTTCAACTGAAACTCTTTCTCCCGGAGTCTCTCCAAGATGCCCGAACTGAGTCCCTCAAGCAACCACTGAAGAAGGGATATCTTTCTCTTTGGATAGAGGACAACGGGTTTCCCCTCGATCCCTACCAGTTTCGCAGCCGCATCGATCGCATCCTGAAGATTACCTATCTGATCGACCAATCCCAATTGTTTGGCCTGTTGACCGGTGAGGATGCGGCCATCGGCCACCTGAAGGACTCTTTCACGATCCAATCTCCTTCCCTCTGCTACGGCTTGTATAAATTGTTGATGGACATTATCAATCACCGATTGGAGGATCCTCTTCTCTTCAGGGGACATCTCTCGAAGAGGAGAACCAATATCCTTATACTCTCCGCTCTTGACCACGACCCCTTTGATCCCGATCTTTTTAAAGAGTTCCTCAAAATTGGTAAATTCCATCAGAACCCCGATCGAGCCAGTGATCGTTCCTGGATTCGCAAGGATGAGATCCGAGGCACAGGCAATATAGTATCCGCCGGAGGCAGCAACAGAGCCCATGGAAGTGACCACTTTCTTTTTGGGCTTGAGCTTCATCACCTCCCGATAAATCTCCTGAGAAGGACCGACCCCACCCCCTGGAGAATCGATTCGAAGGACGATTGCCTTGACTCCTTCATCCTCCCCGTATTGTTGAAGCTCCTCGATCACTCCCGAGGATTGGGTAATGACGCCTCGAATCTCCACCACCGCAATCTTATCTCCAAAGGCAAATCGAGTCGGCCCAGGTCCTCCAATCAATCGCCCAATCACAAAAAGGAGAACAAAAAAGAATACCAAGAGCGAAACGATGGCTCCCAAACCTAAAATTATTTTTTTCTTTTTCATAGACTCCTCCTGCTCATGGATATAATGTTTTATTCTCCTCACAGAGGAGAAATTCGGATGGTCTCAAACGGGGCGATCTGAAAGACTCTAATCCATCTCATCTTGACCAATTCAAGGATGGCTAAAAAGGTGACGATGATCATCCTCCGCGAAGCCCCTTCTGGGAAGAGGAAATGGAAGGCAATACTCTTTTTCTCTTCTCTAAGGAGACTCAGGATCTCCTGAATCCTCTCTTCCACTGTGATTCGATCCAGGACAACCTCATGGGCAGGTTCCTCTCTGGCCCGGCTCAACATCTTACGAAAAGCCTCTAAGAGGTCGAACAGGGTGACTTCGATCCTCTCCTCTTGTGCTTCCTCAGGCTCCTGGGGATTGAGACGGACAAAGACATCTCGATCGAGCATCGGTCGAGCGATCAATTCTTCGGCAGCCATTTTATACTTCTGATACTCCAGGAGTCTTCGGACCAGTTCAGCCCTTGGGTCTTCCTCCTGACCCTCCTCCTCTCCCTCCTCTCTTTGAGGAAGGAGCATCTTTGATTTGATATGGAGGAGGGTCGAAGCCATTAAGAGGTACTCTCCGGCAATATCCAGATTGAGGGTCTTCATCATTCGAAGATACTCCATATACTGTTCGGTAATGAGGACGATCGGAATATTGAAGATATCGATTTCATTCTTTCGAATGAGATGAAGGAGAAGGTCGAGAGGGCCTTCAAAGCCATCAAGCCGAATCGTATAGGAAGACTCTTCCCTCATGATCCCCATCCCCCTGTCTCCATCAGATATTTGATTTCATCCTCTCGAGTCTTGACCTCTTCATCGAGTCGGGCCTTTCGAAGTGTTTCAAGGCTTTTCTTGATTAATGGACCCGGTTTCATTCCTAACTGAATGAGATCCGAACCTCGGAGCAAAGGTTTGGTATCTTTGAGTTGAGTAAAATAGAGGGAGATGGATCGGCGGGTCGTCGGTTGAGTCGTTTTACCCATCATAAAGAGTTTCACCTCTGTAGAAAGAGGATCCAGTAGGGCAAAGATCTCTGACCGCTTGGGTTCCCTTCCCTGTTGGTTCCACGAAAAGAATTGCAACAAGGATTGAAGGGCTTGCTCTCTTCCCTCCAACACCTTCTTTTTAAGCCTTTCATTCATCATCAACCGATCGCAGAGTTCGATCGTATGCGTCTCGCTGAGACCATCGATCAGCCCGTAGAAATAGATGAGCCATCGGTCATATCTTTCTTCGAGAAAAAGAAGATCAAACCAGTTGATGACCTGATGGATCTGCTCGAAGAGCCTCATCCGCTCCTCATCGAATCGGAGATGGGGATGGAGGAGAGGAAAGAGGTTGAAGTCTTTCATTCGTTTTAAAGCCGGGATGGGATTGTCCTCTTCAAGGATGAGCACGAGTTCAGAAAAGATTCGACCTCCTGAGAGCCGATCGATCAGCCCCATTTCCACCGCATTCCTCATGAGATTCTGGGTGTGCTTTGCAATCTGAAACTTGAATCGCTGTTCAAAGCGAATGGCCCGAAAGATTCGTGTCGGATCCTCCACAAAAGAAAGATTATGAAGGACTCGAATGACCTTGTCTTTGATATCTTTGATTCCTCCGAAGAAATCGATCAGTTCACCGAAATTCGCGGAGTTAAGACGGATGGCCAAGGTATTGATGGTAAAGTCTCTACGATAGAGGTCTGCCTTGAGGGAGGTTCGCTCCACTTTTGGCAAAGCAGCAGGAGATTCATAGACCTCCAAACGGGCGGTAGCTACATCCACCTTCAATCCATCCGGAAATAGGATGATGGCCGTCCCAAACTTTCGATGGGTCCGAATCCGACAGGGATTTCGCTTTTCGAACTCTTCCGCCAATCGAATGCCATCGCCTTCGACCACAATATCGATATCGAAATTCTCGACCCTCATTAGAAGGTCTCTCACAAATCCACCGATCGCATAGACCGGATAGCCCAGATCGTCCCCCACTTTCCCAAACTGGACAAGGAGTTGATGAATTCTTTCAGGGAACCGTTCTTTCATCAATTTTGAAATCATCTTTTTCCGAGGAACCAAGGGGAGGCCTTCCTGATCCGATTTCATCATCTCCTGTTGAATGACCTGCATTACCTCCTGGATCGTAATGATCCCCACCAAACGATCTTTTTCGACCACAGGCAGCAAGGTCTGATTCTGACCGATGAGGAGCTCTCGGACTCGAGAGAAAGGAGTCTCGGGATACACCACGGAGAATTCACTCGTCATGTAATCCTTCACCAGCGCCTCATTCAATCCGTGATAAAGTCCTCTCTCTACCGTCTCTTTGGAAATAAGACCCACCACCTTTTCCCCCTCAACGACCGGAAGGATATCAATGGGATAGTGGATAAACATCTCTTTGGCCTCCATTAAGGTTCGTTCAGGTTCGATCGTCTTGATGGGATAGGCCATTACCTCTCGAGCCGACTTTTTGGGCTTGATGGTCTCCCTTAATATCTTCAGGAGTCGGTCATGAACTTCATGCAGGGTCATCCCTTTAATCGTTGCTGAGGCAGCGGTGGGATGACCTCCTCCACCGAATTCTGAGGCTACCTCAGAGACATTGACCTCTTCGATCCGGCTCCTGCCGATTAAGTAAATCCTTCCCTCCATCTGAACGAGAACAAAGAGGACATTGAGATTCTCCATATCCTTCAATTTATGGACAAGAATGGCGATGTCCCCTACGTATCGTTCTGTGGAGGCCTGAGCTACCACGATCTCCACCCCATGGATCCGATATCGCTTGGCTGACTGGATCAGGTCATTTAAGAGGAAGACCTGCTCTGAGGTGAGTTCCTTGGTGATGACATTGGAGATGATATTCAGGTTGGCCCCTTTCCGAACAAGATATCCAGCCGCTCGAAAATCCTCTTCCCTGGTAGAGGGAAAGGTGAGGTTTCCGGTGTCCTCATAAATCCCGAGGAGCATGATAGTGGCTTCATCGGCAGTAATCTCGATTCCTTTTTGCTGGAGGATTTCGAGAAGGAGGGTCACGGTGGCTCCCACCTCGGAAATCACCTCCAGAGATCCATGGAGGTCTTCAGAAGAAGGGGGGTGATGGTCGTAAATGTGGATTTCCAATTCAGGTTTGGAGACGATCTCGGAGAACCGCCCGATTCGACTCACCTGTCGAGTATCCACTAAAATAAGTCTCCTGATCTCCTGAAGATTGATATGTTTGACCTTCTCTACCTCTAAGGCGTAAAGGGTCGAATGGATAAAGAAGTCTCTTAGGCTTCGTTCCTGGGATCCTGGAAAGACCAAAACGGCTTGCGGATAAAGCTTTTTTGCGGCAATCATTGAGGCAAGGGCGTCGAAATCCGCATTGATATGGGTGGTAATCACATCCATAACCATTAAGAATTGTTCGAAGAATGAAGGAAGAATAGAAACATTTTAATTAATTAGACCCAATTTTCCAATATTCCAATATTTTGGAATTAACCTCTCGGGTGATACCTCTGATGAACCTTCTTTAACCTTTCTCCGGTGACGTGGGTATAGATTTGGGTCGTTGAGATATCCACATGGCCCAGCATCATCTGAACGGAGCGAAGGTCTGCTCCTCTTTCGAGGAGATGGCTTGCAAAGGAATGACGAAGCACATGGGGGGTGATCCTCTTCTGGATCCCTCCCCTTCGACCATAGGCCTTGATCGATTTCCAGAACTGTTGCCGGCTCATCGGCCTTCCGGATCGATTCGTAAAGAGAAAGGGAGTCTCCCTTCCTTTGAGAAGAAGTGGACGAAACTCCGTTAGATACTTTTTTAGCCAGTGAATCGCCTCCCCTCCTAAAGGGACGATTCTCTCTTTTGAACCTTTTCCCCGTAGAAGGACATATCCTCCCTCCAGTTGGATTTGATGGGTGGAGAGATGAATTAATTCTGAAACCCTCATCCCGGTAGCGTAAAGCATCTCGAGCATCGTACGATCTCTTACGCCCAGAGGGGTTTTAGGATCGGGCTGGTCGAGGAGCCTTTCCACCTCTTCCAATGAGAGGACCTCTGGAAGGGTTCTGGCCATCTTGGGTAACTCCAGGACTTCTGCTGGATTGAGCTCAATCACCCCTTCCTGTTGTAAAAAACGAAAAAACATCCTGACCGAGATAAGATTTCTCGCAATACTTCGTGGGGAGAGCCCTTTCTTTTTTAGATCATGGAGAAAGGTTCGTAGGTCCAGTCTGGAGGGTTCTTCGACAGGATCGATCTTCTTTTCTCTAAGAAAATTCAAAAAACGGGTCACATCATGACCATAGGCCTCGATCGTATTCTGAGAAAGCCCTCTCTCTACGATGAGATAGTGAAGAAATCGGTCCAAAAAAGAGTCCTTCATCCATTAAATCCCCGTATGACCAAATCCCCCCTCTTGTCTCTCGCTCGATGGAAGTTCCTCTGCCTCGACGAGGTTCGCTCGTGAGACTGGAGAGATGACCAGTTGGGCAATCCGATCTCTGTTCTTAACCGTATAGGGTTCGTTTCCTAAATTGATCAAAAGAACTTTAATCTCCCCTCGATAATCGGAGTCAATCGTTCCAGGGGCATTAAGGATGGTGACTCCCCTTTGAATGGCCAATCCACTTCGAGGACGAATTTGACCTTCAAATCCTTCGGGGATGGCCAGGGAGATCCCTGTGGGGATCATCTTCCTTTCCCCAGGTTGAAGGGTAACCTCTTCATCGAGAGAAGCGAAGAGGTCCATTCCTGAAGATCCCTTTGTCATATACTCAGGCAGGGAGACGACTTCTTTCTTTAATCGCTTGATAAGGACTTTAACTCGTTCCAAGGCCTAAACGGTCATTAAAGGCTTTGACTCTTTCTGGCTCTACCGGTCCCAGAATGGCCAAACAGAAAAATCGTTCGTTAAAAAGGTCATTCGCCAGATAGTGAACCGTCTCCTCATCCACTTCATCGATCCCTTTGAGGATGGCATCGACCGGGAAATAGGTTTCGAAATAGATCTCATTTTTGGCCAATCGGGTCATCAGGGTATCCGAACTCTCTAAACTGAGGAGCAAGTTCCCTTTGAGATGTTCTTTGGCTACTTCCAATTCCCCATTCCTGAAGGGTTCGTTCTTCAGCCGTTGAAACTCATCCAGGATCAGTCGAAGGACTTCCTGGAACGTAGCCCCTTCGGTCCCTGCGTAGACCACCACCAGCCCGGTATCCAGATAGGTGGGGAGATAGGAATAGACAGAATAGGCGAGTCCACGATTTTCTCGGATTTCCTGAAAGAGCCTCGAACTCATCCCTCCTCCGAGAATCGTGTTCAGCACATAGGAACCGAATCGCAGGGAGTGATTATATTGAAGGCCCTTCGTACCGAGGCAGAAATGAACCTGTTCAAGATCTCGTCGAAGGATGTAAGTGGTGGAAATAGGATCGGGTTTCATCCGCTCTCGATGATGGTTGGATTTTGGGACTTTGCCAAAACTCTCCTTCACCAGATCGACGACCTCTTGATGCTTCAGGTTTCCTGCTGCACAAATCAGGGTCTGCTCCGGAGAATAGTTCTCCTTAAAATATTGAAGAATCTGGTCTCGTCGAAAGGATTGAACCTGCTCAGAGGTTCCGAAGACAGGAAACCCTAAAGGGTGATTTCCAAAACAGGCTCGATTAAAAAGGTCATGAATATAATCATCCGGAGTATCTTCTACCATTTTAATCTCCTGGAGGATGACCATCCTCTCTTTCTCAATATCCTCTTCATTCATGAGGGAATGGAGAAAGATATCCGAGAGAAGATCGATCGCCAGAGGAAGGTTCCGATCGATCACCTTTGCATAAAAACAGGTATACTCCCTTCCCGTAAAGGCGTTCAACGTCCCTCCGACCGAATCGATCTCCTTGGCAATTTCAAAGGCTGTTCTTCGCTGGGTTCCCTTAAAGAGGAGGTGTTCAATAAAATGAGAAATCCCATTCTCGTGAGGTTCTTCATCCCTTGATCCGGTCAACACCCAGACCCCTATGGAGACCGATTTGAGATAGGGAATCTCTTCGGTGATGACTCGGAGGCCATTTTC
>CAZMWF010000017.1:0-17890 GCA_964570075.1 uncultured Syntrophaceae bacterium
TTGGTTTTAATCAGAAACCCATTTCAACGATAGATCGATTCGTAGGATTCATTTATATTCAATCCATCCGCGTTCTATGGGTTTCGGAAATACTCCTGTCGGGCTTAAAATGATTTCCCCGCTTCAGTGAGGCATTACCCCTCATTGACAATCCTTCCTCTTTTGACTACTAAATGATATGGGAGATGAAAGAGGAGTCTCTGATCGAAATCGATGGATCTTATGGAGAAGGAGGTGGACAGATTTTAAGAACCTCTCTGGCCCTTTCTGCCATTCTAAGAAGACCTTTTTTCATTCATCATATTCGATCAAAGAGAAAGAACCCGGGCCTTCAGGCTCAACACTTGAAAGCCATTGAAGCCGTGGCCCAGATCACCGAGGCCCGTACCGAAGGGGTGTGGTTAGGGTCTCAAGAGGTGGCCTTCTATCCTAAAAAGATTGTTCCTAAAGAGTACCGATTTGAAATCCCAACGGCAGGCTCCTTAACCCTCCTTCTTCAGGCCGTTCTCCCACCCCTTTGTTTAGCACCTGCCTCTTCGAAAATCACTTTGGTAGGTGGGACTCATGTTCCCTGGAGTCCCCCTTTTCATTACTTTTCAGAGGTATTGCTCCCCACCCTTAAAAAGATGGGAGTGAATGCTGAGGCGAGTCTCGAGAAATGGGGGTTTTATCCGAAAGGGGGAGGAGTGGTTAGGGTTGATATCTCTCAGAGAAGCTCTCTCACGCCTATCTCCCTGAAAAAACGAGGAGCTCTTAAAAAGATTCGGGGACTTTCAGCAGCCACTCACCTCCCAAGACATGTGGCAGAGCGTCAGAGGGAGGAAGGGCTCAAAAGGATTCGTAGAGAATTGACCATGGAAGCCGAGATCCAGGTTCTTTGGGATGTCCCATCCAATGGACCCGGATCTTTCTTTTTCTTATTGGCCGAGTTCGAAGAGATCGTAGCCGGATTCTCTTCCCTGGGAGAGAGAGGAAAACCGGCCGAGAAGGTGGCAGGGGAAGCGGTGGATCAATTAATCGAATATATGGGGTGTGAGGGTTGCCTCGACCCCCATCTCGCAGACCAATTGGTCCTCTGGATGGCTCTTACCAGAGGGAAATCTTCATTGACTACGACCCAAATGACAGAGCATCTCCTTACCAACCTATGGGTTATCGAACACTTTTTAGAGATTAAAATTTTAAGAGATGAAAAAAGAGGGGAAATCGAAATTCTCAATGGATCAGAAGAGTTGACTTCCTTTTGAGAGAATATTAAAATTTTCGAAAAAGGAGGACTCAATTAATCGAGTATTTGGAAATACGATAGGCTTAAAAACGAGCCAGCTTAGAAGGATTGAGCGGCTCTATCGAAAAAAGATCCCTCCTCAATGGATTGTTACCTCTGAGGTCGCCCGATTTCTTATTGAGATCAGCTCCGAGATTCGAAGACAGGTCGGGATTCTTATCGGTCGAAGAGGAACCATCGAAATGGTCATTGTGGGGGATCAAAAAGGGATTACGATTCCTGATCTTCAGAGGTATCGAACCGGTGTTCCAAGACTTCGGGGCCTGAGGCTTGTTCATACCCACCTTCAAGGAGAACCTCTTACCGAAGAGGACTTAACCGATCTTACCCTCCTCAGACTCGATATGATGGTCGCCCTTTCGGTCTCCAAGGATGGAAATTCAGAGAGATTCTATTCTGCCCACCTCCTTCCTGAAAATCCGGAAAGACAGGTCTTAAAGATCGAGACCTTTCCTTCTTTTCGAAGGTTAGAAAATGATTTCTTAAAATTTATTGAATCCTTAGAAGATGAGTTTCAAAGGACTCAGAAAGCCGTCTCTCCATTAGGTTCAAAAGATAGAGCGATTCTTATCTCTGTGAGTAAGGAGAGCAGGGATTCTGTTGAGGCCTCTCTCGAAGAACTTAAGGAATTGGCAGAATCTTCTGGCGTCCATGTCCTCGATACCCTGATCCAGCGTCCCCAGAGCCTCTCTCATACGACCCTCATCGGTGAAGGAAAGCTCAAAGAAGTCCTCATCCGATGTATGCAATTGGGTGCCAATCTCCTGATCTTCGATCAAAACCTGACCCCTGGACAGATTGCGACGATTTCGGACCGAACTGATCTAAGGGTGATCGACCGAACCCAACTCATTCTCGATATCTTTGCTCAACGGGCCCACACCCAGGAGGGGAAACTTCAGGTCGAGTTGGCCCAGTTAAGATATCTTCTCCCAAGATTAGCCAAGAAGACTCTTGCCCTCTCCAGGTTAACAGGTGGAATCGGAGGGAGAGGCCCTGGAGAAACGAAATTAGAGATCGATCGCCGAAGGGTCAGGGATCGAATCCATCTTCTTGAAAGGCAGTTGGAACAATTAAGTTTAAGGAGACAGCAGCGGAGGGCCCGTCGAAAAAAGGCAGGAATTCCCATCCTCTCCATCATTGGTTATACCAATGCAGGAAAATCCACCCTTTTTAACCTCCTTACCTATAGTCATTTTCAGGTAGAGGACAAACTCTTCGCCACGTTGGACCCGGCCGCCAGGAGGTTGAAGTGGGCAGGTTCCTCTCTCCGAGAGGGACATTCCCTCATCCTGACCGATACGGTTGGGTTTATCAAAGATCTTCCAAAAGACTTGATGGGGGCCTTCCGACCCACCTTTGACGAATTGAAAGAGTCCGATCTTTTGATTCATCTGGTGGATATCAGTCATCCTCGTTTTCAGAATCATATCGAGACGATCGAAAGAATTCTGGTCGAATTAGAATTGGACAGGATTCCCAGGCTATTGGTGTTCAATAAAGAGGATCTTTTAAATCCCGAGGAGGTCAGGGAGATCTGTCAGAGATATGGAGGGGTATCGATCTCGGCACTTCGGCCCGAAAGCCTCGGAAACTTCTTTTTGGCCCTGGAGAAAAAATTAGAAGAGATGGCCTCATGGAAGAGAGGTTCAAATGAACAGGGGGGAGAGGATTCCGAAGATTTGACAAACGAAGATTCGTTTGATATACAGGTTGAAATTTAAATCTAAAAGAGAGAAGACTATGGAAGAATATCGTCATTCCATTCCAGAATACCTCACGTTTGATGATGTATTGCTTGTCCCAGGATATTCAGAGGTCTTGCCTAAAGATGTAGATGTAAGCACTCAATTGACCCGGGGAATTCGACTGAATATCCCTCTGGTGAGTGCGGCTATGGATACGGTGACGGAGGCGAGGACGGCTATCGCCTTGGCCCAAGAAGGAGGGATTGGAATCATTCACCGAAACCTCTCTATCGCTGATCAAGCCCTTGAAGTGGATAAGGTGAAGAAATCCGAGAGCGGAATGATTCTCAATCCCATTACGGTTCATCCTGATCAAAAGATTTATGAGGCCTTAGAGCTGATGAAACGGTATCGGATCTCGGGCGTTCCTGTGACCAAAGATGGAAAGCTGGTAGGGATCTTGACCAACCGCGATTTAAGGTTTGAAAAGAGACTGGACGAGAAGATCTCAACGGTGATGACCAAAGACAATTTAATCACCGCCCCTGTGGGGATTACCTTGGAGGAGTCTAAGGAGATCCTCCATAAGAATCGAATAGAAAAATTATTGGTCGTTGATGAGCACAATAATCTTAAAGGGCTGATCACGATAAAGGATATCGAAAAGATGAGAAAATACCCCAACTCCTGTAAAGATTCGTTGGGACGTCTTCGGGTGGGGGCAGCCATTGGACCTGGGAAGGATAGGGAAGCAAGGGTAGAGGCCCTGATCAAAGCAGGGGTAGATGTATTGGTTGTCGATACGGCACATGGTCATTCAAAAGATGTCATTGAAACGGTCTTGGATATAAAAGAGAATTATCCGGACATTCAAATCATTGCCGGAAATGTAGCCACTCGAGAAGGGGTGCTGGCTCTTATTAAGGCAGGTGCAGATGGAGTGAAAGTGGGCGTAGGGCCTGGATCAATCTGTACCACCCGGATCATTGCTGGGGTAGGTGTCCCCCAGCTTTCAGCGATCCTGGAGGCGGCGGAGGTTTCAAAGAAGTATGGAGTTCCAATCATTGCCGATGGAGGAATAAAGTTCTCAGGGGATATTACCAAGGCCATTGCTGCAGGGGCAAGCTCCGTAATGATTGGCAATCTTTTTGCAGGAACGGATGAGACCCCTGGGGAGATCGTTCTTTACCAGGGGAGAAGTTATAAGGTTTACCGAGGGATGGGCTCTATTGAGGCCATGAAGGAAGGCAGTAAAGACCGCTATTTTCAGGAAGGAGTGGAGAGCGAATCAAAACTCGTTCCCGAGGGAATAGAAGGGAGGGTTCCTTATCGGGGGGCTTTATCTTTTTGTGTCCAGCAACTGGTTGGTGGATTAAAGGCAGGGATGGGTTATGTGGGAGCCAGAAATATTTCGGAATTGCAGGAGAAGGCACGATTCATCCGAATCACCTCCTCGGGACTCAAAGAAAGTCATGTCCATGATGTGATCATCACTAAAGAGGCTCCCAATTACCGATTAGAATAATAAATTAGGGTTTAAAGAGAGGACGGGTAAAGAGTTGAAAAAGGCCATTCTTATTCTGGTGATCATCCTCTTGGTTCTCTTTTACTATTTGGGGCTCTTCTCCAAACAGGATACCCTTCCTCTCTCTTCGGATTTCTTTTCCGCAAGGAACTATACAGAAAGAGAATCGGCCCTCGATCTGAAGGAGATAGGGTTTATAAAAAAGAGAACCTCCGAGCCTCTTCCTCTTACCCAGAAAGAGCTGGAAGCCCTCTATCAAACCCAACTGGACAGGGGGGTAAAGAATCTCCCTACGGTCTCTCTTGCCTTGTTACGGAAGGCTAAGGAAGCAAGAGAGAGGGGTGAGATCGAAAAGGCCCAAGAGTGGACCACCTATGCGATGAAGATCTCTCCTCTGCTCCCCCAACCTCATGTGGAGATGGCTAAGATTTACTGGAAAAAGAACCCTTTCCATCTTCATAAAGTTTTCTCTGAGATCCTCAAGGCCCAGCTCAAGAAGTTTCATGATTATCCCAGTCTTCTCCGCCTGAGTTATCATGGCCTCTACCTTCTTTCCAATGCCATTTTGATGAGTTTCATCCTCTTCGGAATCATGATTCTAATCAAGTATCTTCCCCTCTATTTTTATGATCTTCGAAAAAATTTGACCCAAGAGTTCCGGAGTCTTATTCTTAATGGTCTTAAGGTTTTTGTCCTATTCCTTCCGATATTTCTTCGATTTGACCTTCTCTGGTCTCTCTTTTTTTGGTCCACCCTCCTTTGGGGATATGTCCCTCATCGAGAAAAAAAGGTGATCATCTTCTTTTTAATCGTCACCACCTATTTCCCTTTTTTTCTTAAATCCTCTTCCTCTTTTTTAAACAGTCCAAACTCAGAGATCCTCTTAGAGATGAATGAAGCCAACCACGGGAACTGGACCAGGGCCACCGAAGAGAAATTAAGAGCATGGATTCGAACCCAACCGAATGACTCGGAGGTGCTTTTTACCCTTGGATTGATTGCAAAGAAGCAGGGGCAGTATGCCCAGGCAGAAGAATATTATCGTAAGGCCATTGAATATCAGCCCCGATTCAGTCAGGCCTTCTCCAACTTAGGCAACGTCTATTTAGCCCAAAAACAGATTCCCTCAGCCATTTCAGCCTATCAACAGGCCATTCAAATCGATCCTTATAAAGGAGCTTATTATTATAACCTTTCCCGGGCCTATTCCCAGGAAACCTTCCTCTCAGGAAAGATCGATCGAACCTTTCAGAAGGCGAGGGAACTCGACCCAGCCCTCATCGACTTCCATTCGATGGTCGTCGATTCCCCCCATATGAATCGATTTGTCATTGATGAATCCTTAAGCACATGGACCCTCTGGGAGAGGTGCCTCAATCAGTTCATGGGGAAGGAGGGATTTCTTTATCTCCTTTTTAAGGCCTGGTTTGAGAAGGTTCCCTCTGTCATCCCCTTTTTAGCTCCTATCCTATTTTTGACTTTCCTGATCGGATTTTCTCGATATGCTCGTGCCAGGAGATTCTTAACCCGGTGTCCTATGTGTGGAAGTCCCACCCATCGATTCTATTTAGAGACCCAGAAACAGGAGTTTGTCTGTTTTAATTGTTATCGGATCTTTGTTCAAAAAGAGAAACTTCATCCCAAAATCATAGAGAAAAAATCGCTTCAGGCTAAGGCCTTTCAAAAGGAAGAACAGGTGATCAGGACTTTTCTTTCCTATCTCTTCACTGGATTTGGCTACCTCTGGAGAGGACAATCCCTGAAAGGACTTCTCCTCCTCTTTCTATTTTTCATATTCATTTTACGTTTCCTCTTCTGGTCTGGATTGATTCCAGATACGAGACTTCAACCCCAAAGTTCTCCTCTTCTCGCTGCCCTTTGGGGAGGACTCTTCATTGTCTTTTATCTCCTTAATGTTTGGGACCTGAGAAGGCAGAAACCCTCTTTTGAAATTGAAACGGAAAAGGATTAATCGATGGCTCTACAAGGAACATTGAAGGACTTCAGTATCACCGAGATTATCCAGCTCATTGGCCAACAGCTCAAGACAGGGGTCCTCAAGATTCAGAGAGGAAAGAATTTGGTGGAGATCTATTTCGTCGATGGGATGATTGTCCATGTCTACTCCAATTATCGGGGAAAGAAAGACCTGATCGGAGAGATCCTGGTCAAAGCCCAGCTCATCACCGAGGAACAACTGGAGAGAGTTCTCCGAATCCAGAAGGAGACCCTGAAATACCTCGGAGAAATCCTGGTCGAACTCGGATTGCTCACCAAAGAGGATATTCTAAAGGTCATCACCACGCAGACCTATGAAACGATCTACGATCTCTTCTGGTGGGAGGATGGGACGTTTAGTTTCGATCTCAAATTGGTTGAGAGTTACAAGAAGATCCCTTTTGCACTCAGCACAGAACATGTCCTCCTCAATATCCTTCGGATGGTCGATGAATGGTCCGAGATTGAAAAGAAGATCTCTTCCCCCCATCTTGTCTTTAGAAAGACCCAGCCCCTTGAGGGAAAGGCGACAGACCTTCTTTCCCCCCAGAGTCTGAGGGAGAAACTCACCTCTGAGCAGGAGCTTATCTATCAACTGGTCGATGGGACTCGAACGGTACAAGAGATCATCGACCGAAGTCTTCTTGGAAAATTCAACGCCAGCGAAATCTTAGTCAACCTCATGGAGATGGGACTGATCGAACCGGTTGGGGTTCGAACCCCAAGTCTTATGAAAAAGGTGAGAACGATCAATTTTCGAGAAGCCCTGGTCTTTACCTATTATGGAGCCATCCTGGCATTCCTTTTTATCCTTCTGGTCTATTTTAAACCTTCTTTTCTTCGTCTCTTTTGGGATTCAAAGATCGAACGGGTGAATATCGAGCCCCCCTCTTTCTATGTCCAACGAGCTCAACTCGATCGAATTCAGAATGCTCTGGAAGTCTATTACTTGGAAAAGGGAACCTATCCCAAGACCTTGGAGGAGTTGGTTTCCACTCGATTACTCGACCGAAGAGATCTCTATTATCAAAAAGGGATGCTCTACCACTATGAAGTCAAAGATGGAAAGTATCTATTGAAACATTAACCTGATGGTCCACTCCACTCACCTTTTTTCATCCCATGGGATCATCCAGCATGGAATCGAGTGACGGAAAATGAAACCAAGCCAATTTGTTCATCTTCATCTCCACAGTCAATACAGTCTCTTAGATGGGGCCATTCGTTTTGATGAGCTCTGTGAGCTGGCTAAGAAATACCGAATGGAGGCACTGGCTTTAACCGATCATGGAAATCTCTTTGGAGCCATTGAGTTCTATCAGACAGCGATTAAACATGGAATTAAACCTATTCTGGGGTGTGAGATCTATATCGCCCCCAAGAGCCGTTTTGAAAAGAAAGGAGGCGAAGGAGGGGAAGGATCTTTTCACCTGACCTTGCTCGTAAAGAATCGGGCGGGTTATTTCAATCTTCTCAAATTGGTGAGCCTGGCCCATCTCGAAGGGTTCTATTACAAGCCGCGGGTCGACAAGGAGCTTCTTTCGCGGTATCATGAAGGGCTAATTGCCCTGAGCGGATGTCCCAAGGGTGAAGTGGCATTCTATCTCAGCAGGGGAGAGATGAAACGAGCCCTGGAAGCGGCCCGGGAGTATCAGAGGATTTTTGATCAGGGGCGATTCTTTATCGAGATTCAGAGAACCGGGATAGAGAATCAGGAGCAGATTAATGGAGGTCTGTTAGAAGTCGCAAGGCAATTAGGTCTCCGATGGGTGGCGACCAACGACTGTCATTATCTCCACCGTCAAGATGCAAAGGCCCATGAAGTGCTCCTTTGTATCCAGACAGGAAAGACCCTTCAAGATCCAGATCGGATGAGATTTCAAACCGAAGAGTTCTATTTCAAGTCCCCTGAGGAGATGATGGATCTTTTCTCCGATCTTCCTGAGGCTCTTTCCTGTAGCGTTGAAATTGCTGAGCAATGTAACCTTGAATTGAGATTCGAAGAGAAACATATCCCCAAGGTTTCGATCCCCTCAGGAGAATCCCCGGAGAGCTATTTAGAAAAATTGGCTCGAGAAGGATTGGAACGAAGATTTTCGACCTCCCTTAAAAAGGTTCCCCCGGAACGACGATCCATCTATCAAAAAAGGCTGGAAGAGGAACTCCAGATCATTCAATCGATGGGATTTTCTGGATACTTTTTGATCGTTTCGGATTTCATTCGATTCGCAAAAGAGAATAAGATTCCGGTCGGCCCGGGAAGGGGGTCCGTAGCGGGGAGTCTGGTCGCCTATGCCCTCCAGATCACCGATTTAGATCCTATTGAGTATGATCTCATTTTTGAGCGGTTCTTAAACCCTGGCCGAAAGAGCAGTATGCCGGATGTGGATGTGGATTTTTGTATGGATCGACGAAATGAAGTCCTTCAGTATGTGATGGAAAAATATGGAAAGGAAAATGTAGCCCAGATCATTACCTTTGGAAAGATGCAGGCCAGGGCAGTCATCCGAGATGTAGGCCGGGTCTTGGGGATGCCCTACGCAGAGGTCGATCGAATTGCAAAACTGATCCCTGGAGCCCCCCTCAACCTCACCCTTGAACAGGCCCTGGAGCGAGAACCTAAGCTGAAAGAAATGGTGGAAAAGGACCCAAAGGTTGCTTCCCTTTTCCAGATTGCCAAATCCCTGGAGGGGTTAGTCCGTCACGCCTCCACCCATGCCGCAGGAGTCGTCATCTCCAATAAACCTCTCACCGAATATCTTCCCCTTTATAGGGGGCAAGATGGGGAGGTCATCACTCAGTATGCAATGAAAGAGGTGGAGGCGATTGGACTGGTTAAATTTGATTTTTTGGGTCTAAAGACCCTGACCATGATCCACCATGCCATCGAATTGATCGAGAAGAATCGAGGGGTAAGAATCGATCTTTCCGAAATCCCCCTGGATGATCCAAAGGTTTATGCCTCTCTGGCTACCGGTTCAAGTCTGGGACTCTTCCAGCTTGAGAGTGAGGGAATGAAGAACCTCCTAATTCGACTCAAACCGGAGAGTTTTAAGGAGATTATTGCCCTTATCGCTCTGTATCGGCCTGGTCCTCTGGACAGTGGAATGATTGAGGAGTTCATCAAAAGACGTCACGGAATTGAGCCTATTATTTATGAGCATCCCCTTCTCGAAGGGATCCTTAAGGATACTTACGGAGTGATCGTTTATCAAGAACAGGTGATGAGGATTGCCAGCACCCTTGCCCACTTCAGCCTGGAAGATGCGGATAACCTTCGGAGAGCGATGGCCAAGAAGGATGCCCTGGAGATGGTCAAACAGAAGGAGAAATTTCTCGAAGGGGCCAAACGAAATCGAATTCCCCTTCGAAAGGCGGAGAAGATCTTTGAACAGATGGAGACCTTCGGTCGATATGGGTTTAATAAATCTCACAGCGCCGCCTATGCTCTTCTGGCCTATCAAACCGCTTATCTGAAGACCCATTTTCCGATCGAATTTATGGCTGCTCTTCTTACCAGTGAAGCTCAAAATGCCGAAAAGATCATGCGCTATCTTGCGGAATGCCGGGAAATGGGAATGACCATCCTGCCTCCGGATATCAATGAGAGTTATAGAAATTTTACCGTGCTGGGGAATCAGATTCGATTTGGACTGGCAGCGGTCAAGAACGTGGGAGACGCAGCTATTGAAGTCATCCTACGAGAAAGGGAAGAGAGAGGAAAATTTCGTTCCCTCTATGATTTTTGTAGACGAGTCGATTTAAGAAAAGTGAACCGGCGGGTCATTGAAAGCCTGATTAAATGCGGGGCCTTTGACTTCACCAAGGTCTACCGCTCCCAGATGCTTACCGCCCTGGAAGAGATTCTCCATTGGGCTCAATCCCTCCAACGAAAGAAAGAGACTCCTCAGATGAGCATCTGGGGATCCAATCTGGATGAGTTGGAGGAGCGTTATCCGGAGATGGAAGAGTTTTCCCAACAACAGTTAATCCTCTTTGAGAAAGAGACGATCGGGTTCTATATCTCCCGCCACCCCCTTTCTCCTTATCAGGAGGAGATTAGAAGGATCACGGAGGAAGACAGTTCCACTCTTTCCTCTGGACCCAATGGAAAAGAGGTAAAACTCTGTGGGCTTGTCAGTCAAATGAAAGAAGTAGTTACAAAAAAGGGAGACCGGATGGCCTTCATCAATCTCGAGGATATGAAAGGCTGGGTGGAAGTGATTCTCTTTCCTGACCTCTTTAAAACCGCCTCTTCGTATTTGAGAGGAGGGGAACCTGTTTTTGTTCGAGGGACCCTTGACCTTTCTGGAGATCAGGTGAAGGTCAAGGCGAAAGAGATTCGTCCCCTCTCGGAGGTCTCTTCGGAAAACCTCCAGATCCTTCATCTTAAAATTCCAATGGGAACCCTGACCCCCTCTTCCCTCAAAGAGTTAAAAGAGGTGATTCTGGCTCATCCGGGGCCCTATCAGGTCTATCTCCATCTCATCAACGGAGATCGCCCTGAAACGGTTATTGCCCTCTCCGAAGAGTATCGGGTTTCACCCAATTCGGAGTTCCAAGAGGAGGTTAAAGCCCTTTTTCCTACGCCACTCCTTTCGTTCGAGGCTTAAAAAATGGTTCGACACTATTTGGATTTTGAAAAACCCTTGGTCGAGTTAGAGAATGAGATCGAGCGTCTAAAGAGGTTCCCCAAGGGAAGGGATCACGGCCTGGAAGAACAGATTCGACGATTAGAAGAGAAGCTCAATCGACTTCGAAAAGAGATCTTTTCGAATCTTACAGGTTGGCAAATCACTCAGTTGGCAAGACATATGGATCGGCCCAAAGCCTCCTTTTATATCCAGGAACTCTTTGAATCGTTTATCGAACTTCATGGTGATCGGGCTTATGGGGATGATCCAGCCATCGTGGGCGGACTTTCTATGTTCAATGGAAGGACTCTAATGGTCATTGCCCATCAGAAAGGGACGGATGTGAGGGAGATGGCCTATCGGAATTTTGGAATGCCCCATCCCGAAGGCTACCGGAAGGCCTTGAGATTGATGAAAATGGCTGAGGCTTTTCGAAAACCTGTTCTTACCATGATCGATACCCCGGGGGCTTTTCCAGGCATCGGCGCAGAAGAAAGGGGACAGGCAGAAGCGATTGCAAGAAATCTAAGGACCATGGCCCATCTCAGAGTCCCCATTTTGACCCTGGTTATTGGTGAAGGGGGAAGTGGAGGGGCCTTGGCGATTGGCATGGGAGACCGAATCTTGATGCTGGAATATGCCATCTATTCGGTGATCTCTCCAGAAGGTTGTGCGGCCATCCTCTGGAAGGATGGAGAGAAAGGAAAGGCCATTGCTGCGGATTCCCTCAAATTGACTGCCCGAGACCTTTATCAATTGGGAGTGATCGATGAGGTGATTGAAGAGCCTCTTGGAGGGGCCCATAGGGATCCGAAATCAATGGCCCTCCGTTTGAAGGAGGCGATTTCGCGCCATTTAAAAGAATTGGAAAGGATTGATATAGATCAATTATTAAAGGACCGTTACGAGAAGTTTCGAAGAATAGGTGCCTTTATCGAAGAGGGCATGGGATGGGAGACTGATGGGTCAAAAGATTGAGGTTCTTCCTGAATCCATTTCCCAAAAGATTGCCGCAGGGGAAGTCGTGGAGAGACCCGCATCGGTCGTCAAGGAGCTGATGGAGAATGCTATCGATGCCCATGCTCAAGAGATAATAGTGGAAATCAAAGGGGGTGGCCTCGAGCGGATTCGGGTGATCGATGATGGAGAAGGCATCGAACCTGAAGATCTCCCTTTGGCCCTTCAGCGGTTTGCCACAAGCAAGATCCGAAAGGTTGAGGATCTTTATGCGATTCATACCCTGGGGTTTCGGGGAGAGGCCCTCCCAAGCATTGCTTCCGTCTCCCACCTTACCATCACCTCTCGAGTCCCCCATGCCCTGATTGGAACGAGGATGGTTTGTGAAGGAGGAGAGATCAAGAGTCTTTCTGAGATAGGGGCTCCTGTAGGAACAGAGGTGGAGGTAAAAAACCTCTTCTATAATCTCCCTGTCAGGAGAAAGTTTTTAAAATCGATTCCCTCCGAATTCCGCTATATTCAAAACCATTTTCATCGAATCAGCCTTTCCCACCCTTCTATCTCCTTTAAATTGATCCATGAGGGACGAAGGGTTGAAGAACTCTTGAGAGCCGACTCTCCCCTGGTGCGGGTAGAGGCCCTTTGGGGTCGAGAGACCCTCGGTCATCTTCAAGAGGTCGAAACGGAAGAAAAAGAGATCCGTCTTTCTGGACTGATTAGCCTTCCATCTCTATCAAAAGGAAATGCCGATGGAATCTACTTCTATGTGAATCGAAGATATGTGAAGGATCGAATCCTTTATAGAGCCATTCTTGAAGCCTATCGTCATCATCTCCCTTCAGGGAGGTTTCCCTTCTGTCTTCTTTTCCTTGAGGTCCCTCCTTCTTTCGTGGATGTAAATGTCCATCCTACCAAGATAGAGGTCAGATTTAGAGACCCCGAAAGGATTTATCGTCTGGTCTTTCATACCATTGACCATCTCCTTGGAAGAAGAACCGAACCCTCCATGGCTGTCTCCCATGAAGAGAGGGAAGGGGATGGACAGCCCTCTATTCCTCTAAAAAGGGATTCCTTTCCTCAAAGAAAGGGGAGTGAGGAAGGGCCATCCACCCTCCTAACCTTAAAGGAAGAAAGACTGCTCTGGGGGGAAGAGAGAAGCAAAGGATTCCGAATCATCGGACAGATTTGGGAGACCTATATTCTATGCGAGGGGGATGAGAATCTTGTCTTGATTGATCAACATGCGGCTCACGAAAGGATCCTCTTTGAGGAATGGAAAAAGAGAGTGGAGAATCGTTCCATCCGCTCCAATCCCCTCCTCATTCCGATTCTCTTGGAATGCTCGCTCGAGGATTCTCTTGTCCTGGATGAATCGCTGGAGGCTTTTCGAACCCTCGGGTTTGAACTTGAGCCGATAGGAGAGAGGCTCTATGCCATTCAGGCCATCCCTGATCTTATTGAGTTAGAGGACTCGAAACAATGGATTCAGGAGATATTGGAGGAGCTTTCTTTTTTAAGACGACAGGGAGAGGGTAGGAATCTGATTGAAACCCTCCTCGTCTCCCTCTCCTGCCATTCTTCAGTTCGAGGAAGTGGGGTCTTAAGAAGAGAGGAGATAGAGGAATTGGTAAGAAGTCTCTCGCCGTTTGAGCCTTCTCTCACCTGTCCTCACGGAAGACCCATTTTCTATTTCATACCTCGTGGGGAGTTGGAAAAGCAGTTCAAAAGAAGGCGCCGGGGCTCATGACTCCTCTTCCGATTCTAAACCATTGCTATTGAGCCCGTATTTATCCAACCGATATCGCATCGAACGAAAATTGATACGGAGCAGTTCAGCAGCCTTTTTCTTGACCCCCTTGGCTCGATCCAGGGCCTTGAGGAGAAGCATCTTTTCCAGATCGGCCACCACCTTTTCAAGGTCAATTCCTTCCTCAGGCAAGTCAATATCGAACGCCCCTTTCTTGGCGGGAAGCTGATTTTCAAGATAGGAACTCAGGTTCTCCAGGGAGAGCTGAGAACCTGTTTCCAATGCCACGGCCCGCTCAATGATGTTTTGAAGTTCTCGGACATTGCCCGGAAAATCATAATTCATCAAAAATTGAAGGGCTTCAGGAGAGATTCGAGTGATCGACTTCCCTAATTCTTCGCAGTATTTTTTCAGAAAATGGTCGGCCAGAAGGGGAATGTCCTCTTTTCTTTCCCGAAGAGGGGGAAGTTTAATCTGGATGACATTGAGGCGGTAGAAGAGATCCTCCCTGAAACGTTTCTCTCTCACCGCTTCTTCAAGATCTTTATTCGTCGCTGAGATGATTCGGACATCGACCCGAATATCTTCTGTTCCACCCACCCGTTTAAATTCTTTATCCTGAATGACCCGGAGGAGTTTAACCTGCATCATCAAGGGAAGCTCACTGATCTCATCCAGAAAGATCGTTCCTTCATCGGCGACCTCAAAGAGTCCCTTTTTGGTGGTGACGGCATCCGTAAAGGCCCCTTTCATATGCCCGAAGAGTTCACTTTCGATTAAGGATTCTGGAATCGCTCCACAATTGAGCGTGACAAAAGGCTTATCCTTTCTCGGGCTATTGTAGTGAATCGCTTTGGCAACCAGTTCTTTACCCGTTCCACTCTCGCCGGTGATCAGGATGTTGGTCTTCGTGGGAGCCACTTTCTCCAGAAGGCGATAGAGCTCCAGCATCTTTGGGCTCTGTCCAACGATATTTCCGAAATGGTAACGTTCCTGGACGACCTGCTTGAGAAGCAGGTTCTCCTTTTCGAGGTTCTTCTTCTCAAGGGCATTTCGGATGATGAGTTTAATCTCGTCTACTTTAAAGGGTTTGGTGATATAGTCATAGGCTCCCTCTTTCATGGCCCGAATGGCCGTATCGGCAGAGGCAAAAGCCGTAATGACGATCACCACCGTTTCGGGAGAGAGGGTTTTGATCTTTTTTAAGGCTGAAAGTCCATCGACTTTGGGCATTCGAATATCGAGAAGGGCTAAATCAAAGATTTCTCTCTCCGCCCATCTGACCGCTTCCTCTCCATTGGAGGCGAGGGTCACCCGATAGCCCTCTTTTCGGAGCATGATCTCCAAGAATTCCCTCATGCTCTTTTCATCATCAGCCACCAAGATCTTCTCTTTTTGCATCTCCAAAGACCCTAAGGTTAAGATTCTTTATTCTGCCGGTAAAAAGATAGTAAAGGTTGAACCTTTTCCAACCTCGCTTTCAACTTTAATCGAACCTCTATGGTTCTCAATGATCTTATGGACAATGGAGAGTCCCAATCCTGTCCCGTTCTCTTTGGTCGTATAGAAGGGTTCGAAGATCTTTTCTTTCTCCTCCGGTGGAATTCCAATCCCCGTATCTTCGACCGAAATCTTTATCCATTCCTTTGCTTCTTTGAAGGAGAAGAAGGGTAGGGCCCCTCGCCAGAGGGAAGGGTCCCCTTTTTCGAGGCGAACTCGAATTTCTCCTCCATTGGAAAGGGATTGGGAGGCATTGATGAGGAGATTCCATAGGACCTGTCGAATCTGGTCTGGATCCACAATCACCTCTCCGATTCGATCCGAAGGGGTTCGGATGAGACGGATCCCCTCGTGAAAAGAGGGGGAATGACTGAAGAGTTCAAGGGTTTCATCGAGAATCCTCTCGATCTCTACAGGCTGGGGTCGAGTTTGAGGGGGGTGGGCAAAAAGAAGAAAGTCGGTGATCAATGCATTGAGTCTTTCCGACTCCCGGAGAATAATCTCCATGAGATGGCTTTGAGATTCGTCCAGGGAGAGTTCGGATTTTAACATCTGGATGGATCCACTCAAGGAGGCCAGAGGATTTCGAATCTCATGGGCGAGTCCTGCGGCCAGAGATCCAATCGCGGCCATCCGGTCAAAACGCTTCATCTGCTCCTCCATCTCCTTGAATCGAGTGATATCCTGAAAGATGAGGGTATGGCCTATGGTTTTTCCCTCCGGGTCTGTCAGGGGGGAGATGGAGAACCCCAGGTGAATTCTCTGGTCCTTTTCGATAAGGAGAGTGGTCTCATATCGCTGATATTCCGGAGGATCCTGAGAGGACTTATTCCGAATCTCCTCCATGACCTCATTTATCTTCGGGAAGAGGTCATAGATCGATCGATTTCGAAGCTCTTCCTCTTTTCGACGAAGGATCTTTTCTGCAGTTCGATTCAAAAAATTGATCCTCCCCTCAAGATCGATCGTCAAAAGTCCACTATCCAGACTCTGTACGATGTTTCGATTGAAGGCCTCGAGTTGATGATAATCCACCTCTTTCTGGAGAAGTTCTTTTCGTTTCTTTTGGAGTTCCTCAGAGATGGAACTGCTTAAAAAGGCAACGATATAGAAGGCAGCCATATAGAGGATCAATGTATAGAAGATTTGACTGGCCTCATACGAAGAAGGGTCTCCTATGGGATTGATCCAACCATAGAGTTGAAGAATCAGAATCGATCCGTAAAGGAAGGTGGCGAAAGAGGCCGAGAAGAAAGCCCCCCGTTTATAGAAAAGGATACTACTCCCGATGATGGCAAAAATATAGGTGATGGGGAAGTAGCTCTCTTTTCCTCCAGTGAAATAGATCAGACCCGCGATAAAAAGGTGATCGATGATGAGCTGAATCCGGATGAAACGAAGAAGATTCTTTATCCGATCCAGGAGGAAGGCATATCCAATCGTCACGAGATAGAAAAAACCGATAAAATAGTAAAACCGATTGGTCATAGGGATGAAGAAGAACTTCTTTTCCGAAACCTGAAACAAAAAGGTAATGGCCAGAAGAAGGGAAAGGATGATCAGGCGAGAGAGCATCAAGCCTTTCGCACTTCTTAGTTCTTTGAGATGGAAGTTTGAAGAAATGGATGAGTGGGGATGCATCGATCTGAACGCCTTTCTCCCTTAACCCTATAATTTTTCTAATGGATCGCAGAGGCCATCTGAAAGATGGGAAGATACATAGAGATCACGACCCCTCCAATGACCACCCCTAAAAAGATCATAAGAAAAGGTTCCAGAAGAGAGGTGAGATTTCCTACCGCCACGTCAACCTCTTCTTCAAAGAAATCGGCAATCTTTGCCAGCATCGAATCCAGAGCCCCTGTGGACTCCCCTACCGAGATCATCTGGATGACCATTGGAGGGAAGATCCCGCTTCGGTTTAAGGGTTCCGCAATCGTTTCTCCTTCCCGGATGCTGGCCCTCGCATTGAGAATAGCGGTCTCAATCGTTCGATTCCCCGCCGTCTTGGAGACGATTTGGAGTCCATCCAGGATAGGGACTCCACTGCTCACCAGTGTTCCTAAGGTTCGAGCAAATCGAGCAACAGAGACCTTCTTAAGCAGGATTCCAAAGACCGGAAGTTTCAGAAGAAGACGGTCGATCAGGGTCTTTCCATATTCCGTCCGATAGAATCTTCGAAAGAAATAGACCAAGAGGATCATGGCTGGAATGAAAAGGAGAATATACTTCTTGATAAACTTGCTGATAGAGAGGACGATCAGAGTAGGCAGGGGAAGACTCTGACCTGCTGATTTGAACATCGTTTCAAAGACCGGAATGACAAAGATCATTAGGATCATTACCACCAAAACGGCTACGGTCACGATCACCCCTGGATAGACAAGGGCTGATTTGACTTTCTTTTTCAATGCCTCGGCCTTTTCAATATAATTGGCAAGGCGAATCAGGATATTATCGAGGATCCCTCCTTCCTCTCCTGCAACGACTAAATTGGTATAGAGTTCGTTAAAAGTATGGGGGTGTTTTCTCAGGGCTCCAGCAAAGGTGGAT
>CAZMWF010000018.1:0-35664 GCA_964570075.1 uncultured Syntrophaceae bacterium
GTTGGTTTTAATCAGAAACCCATTTCAACGATAGATCGATTCGTAGGATTCATTTATATTCAATCCATCCGCGTTCTATGGGTTTCGGAAATACTCCTGTCGGGCTTAAAATGATTTCCCCGCTTCAGTGAGGCATTACGACCTACCTGTTCATTTTTTACTTGAAATGGGAGAAAGGAATTGGTATGATTTAAAAAAAGGAGGTGATCGATTATGGCAGTGAGAATTATCATTGATCGAAAGGTGAAAAAAGGAAAAGAAGAAGAGTTTGCAAAACTCCTTCGAGAGTTGAGGACGAAGGCAGTACCTTCCAAGGGATACATCTCAGGGGAAACCCTCCGGTCCATAGATGATCACCAGAATTATATTGTCATTACGACCTGGCAGACCATCGATGACTGGAAGAATTGGGAAAAGAATCCCGAACGAAAGAAGATTCAGGCAAAGATTGAAAAACTGATGGCCAGGCCTACCAAAACAAAGATTTATGTCTACGCTTAAACGCATGGCCATTTCTCTTTAATGAATTTAGAAAATGAAGATCACTGAAGGGTAAGCCGAAAGGAAAGGGTTTACCCTTCCCTCTTTCTTATTCCTTCCCTGAATCCCATTTTGAATATCTCCGAAACCCATAGAACGGCCACCCCCTCTCGGGCTTATCCCTACCTCTGAGTGAGGGATTGTTCTTTTAAGCCTCTTGACATTTATCAAGAAACATTTGAAATTTTACCCTGTATTTCTTCATCCGTCTTTCGATTGAGGGAGGCCTTAGAATGTCTGAACGTCTCTTTCTTGAGGATGTGGGAACCCCATTCAGCATAACGCCCATTGGACATGGAAAGGCATGGGAAGTAAGAAAATTAAAAAAGGACCCTCCCCTCCCTCCCCTTCTTTATGTGGTAGAAAGTCAGGTCGGGGAAGAGTTCCTTTTGGGTAGAGGAATATCGGGTAGGCCCAAATTCAACATGCTTCGTTATATAGCAAAATTATTTGTGGACCTCTTCTTCGAACAACTGAGAGAAAAAAATTGCTATCAATATTTGATCTTAAGAGGAGCCTACCCGTTCGATCTCCAGTATGGATTCGGGCACGCCGCTCCTTACGACCGCTTTCTTCTTCCAACAGGTTTTATCAAACTCCAAAGGATCCTCAACCATAGGGGAGACGATTGGGAGATTGGAGAGGGAAATTTTATTGGGAAGTTTGATGGAGAGACCTGGCTCATTCCAGATCCCGTCGTTGCCTCTGGAAGCACGGTCTCCTACTTCCTACGAAAAGGATTTGCCCATCATCTTCCTAAACAGGTGTACCTCTTCACTGCCTGTGGAAGTCTGGAGGGAATTCAACGGATTTATCAAGAATGCCTGAAACACCGTGTGGAGTTTATTCCTGTTTTCTCTCAATGTCTTTTCGAGGTCTCCAAAGTAGGGAATCTTCCCCATCGTCCTCTTACTGATCTCTCTATCATCAATCCAGGATCCATCACCACAAAAAGGTTTTTTGAGAAGGCTTATCATCGATACCAAGGAAAACGGATGTGTTGTGTGGGGGATATCGGGGAGTGCCTCGAAGATCCATTCACCTACTCCCTCCATACCCTTTGGGAGATGCAGATCCTGGGGATGGACCCTAAAAAAGAGGATTGGGAGGCCTGGACGATTGATATTCGGGAAAAGGACTTCCAGAAGAAGATCAGGGAATTTCGTCCCTCCCTATTTGAGTATCTACGGGAAATTCTCCCCGAAGAGTCTTAGACCTTCCTCCTTGTCCGCCGAAACCACCAAAAACCGACAACGAGGATAAGTATTGCACCCCCTCCGATTGCTCCCAGAACGGGCCAGGAGGAAAGAAGGCTCTTTTCTATATCGGAGGAGGCCAAGAGGTTAATCCTTTTCACCTCTCTTCCGTCTTTCTGGATGAGTGCTTTTCCTAAAATTTGTCCTTTTTGAACGGGGGCTACCACATAGGAGGGAAGCTCGGGAACAATAGCGACTGAATTTTCTTTTCCCTTCATCACAGTCACCCTGCCCTCTTCCTGGGGGAGAAGGATCAGTTGTTTAATCTTTCCTCGTTTTACCTTGATGGGGCCAAAGGGTTGGTCCTTTTTAATAGCCACTAAGGTAGAAAAATTTTTAAATCCGTATTCCAGCAATTTTTGTGCTTCTTGGGCTCTCTGGCTGACCCGCTCACATCCCATGATCACAGCAATCATTCTTTGACCATCCCTTCTGGCAGTCGCCAGAAGATGATAACCCGACTCCTCGATATGACCTGTCTTCAATCCGTCCACACCGATATTTTTCTGAAGGAGGGTATTTCGGTTTCCCTGCCGAATTCCGTTATACTCAAACTCAGTCGTGGAATGAAAGGTCAGGGCTTCTGGATGATCTTCCATATATCGCTTGGCTAAAATGGCCATATCCCTCGCTGTCGCCACTTGACCCTCAGCAGGCAATCCATGGGAGTTGTGAAAATAAGAATCCTTCATTCCGATCAGTCTGGCTTTCTCATTCATCTTTGAGACAAAGACCTCTTCAGATCCTGCCAGATGTTCAGCCAAGGCAATGCAGGCATCATTGCCGGAGGCAACGGCCACCCCTTTGATCAAATCTTCGACCTTTACTCTCGCCCCGACTTCGATAAACATCTTGGATCCTTGAGTCCTCCATGCCTTTTCGCTTACGGTGACCAATTCATCCATCTTTAACTGGCCACCTTTAATGGCATCGAAGACCAAATAAAGGGTCAAAATTTTAACAAAACTGGCAGGAGGGATTTTCTCATTGGGATTCTGTTCGAATAGAATCTCACCGGTCAAAGCATCCATGAGAAGAGCGGATCGGGCATTGAATTGGAGAGCACCTTGTTGGCCCGGGCTCTCCTTCTCTTGAGTGATGGGTTTCTTCTTGAGAGGATGAGCGGAGAGGCTGGACTTTGGCTTGGAGGGCTTAGAAGGCTTGGAAAAGGTTTCAGCGGGGGTTAGGATCAATAGGATGGATAAGAAAAGAATCCATATGGATAATTTTTGAAAAAATGAGATCTTCATTGACCCTCCTCACACTCCTTTGATCTCTTATGACGAGATATTTTCTAAATGGCTCTACATAACCGATTCTTTCTTTTTTTTCAATCCATCGATGGAATCCTCACTGAAGGGTGAAAATAAATTTAAGGCCCACAGGAGTATTTCCGAAACCCATAGAACGCCCAATACCCCTCTCGGGCTTATTCCCCCTTTTGAGTAAGCGATTACAAATGGATTGAAAATAGCATCCGCCTGAGTTAAATACTCGTTTAAAATCTATGGAAAGGAAGGAAAATTCGTTTAAAAAAGTAATAAAAGAATTTGAGAGGATTAATTCGCTGGGATATCGTGACCTTCTTTCTCAATTTAAAAAAGAGAGAATCCTGATTGGCCTCTTTTGCCCCTATGTCCCAGTAGAACTCATTCACGCCTCAGGAGCTCTTCCCCTTCGTCTTATTGGAGCATCCCCTCCCATGTCCCATGTTCATTCCCATCTTCCTACCCATTGTTGTTATCTCGTGAGGTCTTCACTGGAAAGTCTCCTCCAAAGAGAATTAAACGAAATAAAGTATATTATTTTTACCCATACCTGCGATTCCATGCAGGGATTCTCAGAGATCTGGGCCTTCCAGAAGAAACCACCTCGTCCCTATCATTTTATGATGCCCACCCGGTTAGGGGGAGAAGAGTCGAAGATTTTTCTTCGGTCAGAAATAGAACGATTAAAGACCTTCCTCGATTCAGAGGTGGGAAAGGTGGACTCCTCTTCCTTAAAAGACTCGATCAAACTGTTTAACAGGATTCGAGAAAAGGTGGAGGGGCTTTATAATCAAAAAAAATCTACCTCCTCTCTCTCCGAAAAGAATTTTGCTGAAATCCTTCGTGCTTCTTGCCTGATGGAACCGGAGGATTTCCTCGAACTCCTTGAGTCTCTCCTTTCTTCTTTAGCTGGAGAAGAAGGAAAAGAAAAGGAGGGTCGAGTTCCCATCTTTGTCACTGGCAATATGGTCCATTCTCCAGACTATTTTTCTTTGATCGAGGAAGCAGGAGGAGAGGTGGTATGGGACAATCTCTGCAGTGGAGCGCGGTGGTTGAAGCTCAAAACTCGAGAGGAGGGGGATTCTATCGAAGCATTAACCGAACGATATTTCTCACTCTACCTTTGCCCTACCAAACATAGAGGGGCAGAGGAGCCCCTTACCTCTATCCTCAAAGAGGTAGAAACCTATGGGGCGAAAGGAGTCCTCTTTCTCCTCTATAAATACTGTGAAAGTCATTTTTTTGATTACCCCGATCTGAAAGAGGAACTGGAATCGAAAGGGATCCCTTCTCTCCTCATAGAGGTGGATGACCCTTCGGCCTCTTCCGGCCAGGTAAAGACTCGAATCCAGGCCTTTTTAGAAATGCTTAAACCTTATTGAAACTCATGAAGCTCGAGATTCAAAGCAATCCTTATCGACCTATAAAATCAACGAAGGCTTACCGCCGTCTGATGAAGGCTTACTATTTCATCGTGAAACATCCCCATTGGTTTAATAAAAAGGTGGCCTGGATCACGAGCGGCGGTCCTGTAGAACCCCTCTATGCCATGGGAATTCTCCCCTTCTATCCAGAAAATTACGGGGCGATGTGTGGGGCTTCCCGGCTTTCGGTTGGCTTATGTGAAGCGGCACAGCAGAAGGGATACTCCTATGATCTCTGTTCTTATGCCCTGACGGACATTGGATCATCGATCACGGGAAGAGGACCCTTAGGGAGACTTCCAAAACCCGATTTTTTGATTTGCTGTAATAATATTTGTGGAACGGTCATCAAATGGTATGAGATTCGGGCAAGAGCCTTTCGGGTTCCTCTCTTTTTCTTAGATACCCCTTTCATTCACGACGAGATTCATCCCCATACTCTGAGGTATGTAGAAAGGCAAATGGAGGAGTACCTCTCCTTCCTTGAGAACCAAGCCCATCGCCCTTTTTCAGAAGAAAGACTCAAAACGGTCTGTTCCCAATCTTTTGAAGCGATCTCTCTCTGGAAAGAGATTCTCGAGTTTTCGCGCTTTCATCCAGCTCCTATGGCTGCCTTCGATGCCTTTATCCATATGGCTCCCATCGTAACGCTCCGGGGAACTCGTTGGGCCGTTCGATATTACCGGAGGCTTAAGAGAGAAATGGAAACCCGAATCGAAAAGGGATGGGGAGCCTTTAGCCGTGAAGAGATTCGGTTGATCTGGGATAATATCCCGATCTGGTATGACATCCGAAACCTCTCAACCCTTCTCGCCTCCCATGGAGCCGTCCTTGTAGGAGACACCTATACCTCGGCCTGGGTTCTGGATGAACTTGATTTGAGAAATCCAATTAAGGGTCTTTCAAAGGCTTATGCCACCATTCACCTCAATCGAGGCCTTGACTATAAGATTAAGAAGATGGTCAATCTGATTGAACGGTACGAAGCGGATGGGTTTTTGATGCATTCGAATCGAAGTTGCAAACCCTATACCCTCGGTCAGTATGATATGAGACGTGAGGTAAGTCGGATGACAGGGAAACCAGGACTTATCATTGAGGCTGATCATACCGATTCGAGAAGCTACGAACCCTCCCAGGTAGAAAAACAGATTCAAATGTTTTTAGAACTCATCAAAGGCCAAAAATCATCTTTTGATCAAGAGTAATTTCTTCGAAGGGGAGTAAGAGGGATATTGGAGAAAACCCTCTTCTCCATCCGTCATGGGTGGGGAATAGGATCGATCTTAAAGAGCGCCAGAAGGAAGAAGAGTGGGAGGGAGGTGTTCGTAGCCCGGGACATGGAGACCGGGAACCACAATCATTGTCGAAGTTCCATGAGCAATTAAACTTCCCTTATCATTTCGAACATAGGCCTCCCCTAAGGCCAAGGTTTTTCCTTTCTTGATACATTTGCCTTCAGCCAAAAGCCTCCCCTCCCTAACAGGAGCCAGATAGTTGACCTTTAACTCAATGGTGGTCAACCCCACTTCTCTTTCCACCTGTGGGAAGACAGCCCAGAAGGTGGCTGCATCGATGAGAGATCCAATAACCCCTCCGTGAACGAAACCGAAAGGTTGAAGGTGTTTCTGAGCCACCTGGATCTCTAAAAGAGAGGTGCCCCACCCTAAATCTTTAACCTCCATGGAAAGGAGAGAAAAATAAGGACTTCCATTGACTACCTTCGCGACCGCATTCTTATACTCTGGATTGAGCCGAA
The DNA here is from genome assembly GCA_964570075.1 of uncultured Syntrophaceae bacterium. Lineage (GTDB taxonomy): Bacteria > Desulfobacterota > BSN033 > BSN033 > UBA1163 > CALIBK01. Next base: position 6,248 of record CAZMWF010000018.1, read on the forward strand.
TCTCCTCCATAAAAATCCCTCAACTATAGTTTAAACTGTTTGGAATACCGATGGGCAAGATCAAAATATCGCTGTGCCCTTCGAAAGGCTTCTCCTTTTTCTTTTTCCGAAATGTTTGGATCATCCAATCGAAAACTTTCCACCTTCCCTCTGACATAGGCTCGATAACATTTGTAAAAATCCAATATTTCAGGAAGATCCAAGTCGCCGGACCTCTCCATATACCTTCGGATCAAAAAAGGATTCAAATCCCCTCTCCCCTGGTAATCCAGATCCATCGAAAGAAAGGCAATGTCCGCCGCCACATCTGTATATCTAAACCTCTCATTGAATTCGATGCAATCGAAGATGGAGATCTCCTCTCCCCAAAAGATGTGTTCCAATCTGAGGTCCCCATGACAGTCCCTTATCCTTTCCTCCGCGATCCTCTTCTCAAAAAGCTCTTCCCGATATTGATAAAATCGATTGGTTTGCTCAAGAATGTCTTCAAACATCTTTTTAGGGATAACCTGATCGATATACCTCTCGGTCTGCTGGAAGTTTTCGTCCGTGTCCTGTTTGACGCGCCCGGGTTTTGCAAAACTCTTGATATATTCACTCGTTTCGGCTGTGGAGTGAAAGAGAGCCAACTTTTCGGCAACCTTCTGAATCATGTCAGGAGTGACCCGACCTCTTTGGAGAAGTCGGTCCATCAGAGACTCTGTTGGAATCTCCTTCATCTGAACACCATATTCGATCACCTCCCCCCTTCCATTTAGCGAAATTCTCCCTTGATCCTCCGCTATTTCTACCACTCCCAAGTAAAGATCAGGAGAGAGGCGCCGATTCAATCTAACTTCCTGTTCACAGAAGTATCTCCTTTTTTCAAGCGTGGTGAAGTCAAGAAAACCAAAATCGACGGGTTTCTTCAATTTATACACATAACGGCCTGTAAAAAAAAGCAGCGAGATATGGGTCTCTGTCCATCTCACCTCTTGAGGATGATCGGGGTAGATCTCGGGTTTAAGCATGAGCGTCTTCAACTGAAGAAGATCCATCACCCTCTCTTTTCTATCTTTCGGATTTTCCAATCCGAAGGGGCATCCTGCTCTGTATCAATGACAAGATAGAGGATAGGGAGGTTCTCGAATCTTTTCTTTAAATCATCCAGGTCGATCGGCTGAAAAATCGCTTTGTTATTCAAATAGGCCTCTCGGGTAAGGGCATTGGATTCGTAATTCTCTTTGGTTCGTTTCAGGATCCGTTCGATAGACTTCTCCTCGGTGCAGACACATTCAGCAATCACAAAGGGACGGTGAGCCTTTTCCGCGATGGCTCCAGCCCGGGCTCTAAGCTCCTGGGTAAAAAAAGTAGCATCCAGTATCACCCCCTTCTCCCCCTTCTGGGTCGCCTCTTCTGCCCTCCTGAACATCTCCTGATAAACCCTCATCCTTCTCTCAGGATCCGAAGCGATTCTGTTGTCAAAGATATCCTCCCCTTTTAGAACCTCAAGCCGAATCAGGTCTGAGCGGAGGATCTCAAACCCTTTCATTTTTGCAATGGCCTCTGTCACCGGTGACTTCCAGCTCCCCGGTAAACCCACGGAAATAAGGAGAGCGTTTCCCGGAACCTCAGATTCTATGATTTCTTTAAAATTTCCTGCCATTGCTCCCTCCTCATAAAATTACTAAATTCTCCAAAGCCTTAAGAATCGTTTCATGTAAAATTCCATTGGTCACTAAGATTCCTCGATTCCTCTCAAGTCTCAACCCACAGGAAAAATCCAATGGTCTTCCCAAAATATCACTGACCTTTCCCCCTGCTTCTTTGGCAATCAACGCACCCGCTGCATGATCCCAGATTTTTTCTCGATAGTGGGGATCGGAGGGAGAGGGGACTCGTATATAAACCGTGGCTTCCCCCCTGGCCACAATTCCATACTTCGCCTGACTATCCATGAGAATGGGAGGACTCAGAACATTTAATCGTTTTGCTACTTTTTTGTGGGTGAGATGGTCTGCATGGTCAGGTTCCACACTCTCTGTAAAGATGGCCCCTTCTGGGCTTTCTGTCCTTGAAACGGAGAGGGACCTTTTTTCTCCACTTTCCATATCCATCTGAAAGGCTCCATTCCCTTCCATAGCTAAAAAGAGACACCCTTTCTTCCCATCCGGTTGATCCTTATCCACATAGAGATTGGGGCAGGCAAGAAGACCTATTTGAACCTCTCCCTCCTCGATAAGGGCTAAGGCAATCGCATACTGATCTCCCCTCAGAAACCCTTTCGTTCCATCGATAGGATCTAATGTCCAGAACCTCTCTTTGACTGAAGAGGTACTCCAATCAATCCAGGAACAGATCTCTTTCGAAGAAACACGAGGGATAAATTCATTGACATAACGGGTCACCTGATTCAGGATCTCCAGATTCTCGGCCTTTTTCAATTCTTCTGCATCCTCTTCCGCCACGATTGGATCGTTTGGAAATCTCTCTTTAATTAATTTGTTAATGATTGCCTGAGACCCATAATCGGCGATGGTCACAGGGCTTCTATCCCCTTTGAGAAGAGAATGGCTTTCGACCCTCTCCTTCTTTATTCGTTGACAGAACGAGGAAGCCATGATCAAGGCTTGGATAGCCGTTTTAATTTCCGGGGACTCTATCGAATAAATGGGATCTTCTCCTTCATTAAAAAATCCAAAGAGACTTGGAAATACTAAAAAAGAGGAGGGCATGATTAGCCACTCCTCTCCTTTTCTTAAATGGTGCCGAAGGGGGGATTTGAACCCCCACGGGGATCGCCCACCACCCCCTCAAGATGGCGTGTCTACCAATTCCACCACTTCGGCATCCTTGAATCGTGTTTACTCTTTACCTACTTCTTCGGCTCTGGAAGAGGAGCCTGAGGTTGAACAGGTATATTTTGCGATTCAGCAGGAGTACTGGATACGGGTTTCTCTTTTAAAACGGTCGAAGCTTTCCGAGTGGATGAAAAGGTCAAAAGGAGCGAGGTGACCATAAAGATTGCCGCTGCCACAGCCGTCAGCTTGGAGAGAAACCCCATCGCCCCTGCACTTCCAAAAAGGGTTTGGCTCGCCCCTCCAAAAGCAGCCCCCATCTCAGCACCCTTTCCTGCCTGAAGAAGAACGATCAGGATGAGTGCAAAACAGACTAAAATATGAATGAGGACAACAAGGGTCATTTGAGGATAAGCCTTATGCCAAAAAATAATATATCATATTTCTTTAAATCTGACAATCCTGGTAAAGGTCTCTGCCTGGAGACTGGCCCCTCCGACCAGTGCCCCGTCAATCCCAGGTTCAGCCATGAGGGCCTTAATATTTTCCGGGGTCACACTTCCTCCGTATTGAATTCGGATTTTTTCAGAGGTTCTTTTTGAATAGAGCCCGGCAATCTTTTCTCGAATGGATCGATGAACTTCTCCTGCCTGTTCCGGAGTAGCCGTCCTCCCTGTACCGATCGCCCATACGGGTTCATAGGCAATCACAATCTTATTCATCGCCTCTTCCTCTATTCCCTTCAATCCTTCAACCAGCTGTCTCTCGACAATGGAGAGGGTCCTCCCTTCCTCCCTTTCTTTTAACGTCTCTCCTATACAGAAGATTACCTTAAGATTACAGCGAATGGCGGCTTTTATTTTTCGGTTGACCGTCTCGTCCGTTTCTCCAAAATACTGGCGTCTCTCTGAATGACCGATAATCACATACTGGCACCCTACCTCTTTTAGCATCAAAGGGGATACTTCCCCGGTGAAGGCCCCTTTCTCTTCCCAAAAAAGATTTTGAGCAGCAAGTTGGATCGAAGAACCCTTAAGTTCTTGCCCCACCGCATAGAGAGCAGTGAAAGGGGGAGCGACGGCAACCTCTATCCCCTCGAGTCCGGAAAGGGAGAGTTTCAATGCCTTAACGAGTTCAAGAGCCTCTCCTACCGTTTTATTCATCTTCCAATTTCCTGCAATGAAGGGTAATCGATCCATCCCTTAATCCTTTCTTAGGGCCTCGATTCCTGGCAGTCTCTTCCCTTCGATAAATTCGAGAGAGGCCCCTCCTCCTGTGGAGAGATGACCAATCTTCTCAGCCACCCCTGCTTTTCTGACAGCGGCAATAGAATCTCCTCCCCCAACGATACTGAAGGCAGAAGAATTTGCCACAGCCCTGGCAATAGCATAGGTCCCCTGGCTGAAAGGCTCCATTTCAAAGACTCCCATCGGTCCATTCCAGAAGAGGGTCTTCGCTTTTCCAATCTCTTCAGAGAATACTTTTACGGTCTCTGGACCAATATCAAGACAGATCCAATTCTGTGGGATAGAATCGTTTCGAACGATCTTCCTTGAAGCCTGAGGATCCATTTTCTCTGCAGCGATATGGTCTATAGGGAGCAGAAGCTTTATCTTCCCTTCCCCTCTCTTCAAAAGTTGAATGGCGAATTCGATCTGGTCCTCTTCCACCAAAGACCTTCCTACTTCGACCCCTTTGCCCTTAAGAAAGGTATAGGCCATCCCTCCTCCAATGAGAAGGGTGTTCACTCTATCTAAGAGACTTTCGATCACTCCGATTTTATCCGAAACCTTTGCCCCTCCTAAAATGGCGATGTAGGGCCTATCCGGATGAATCAAGGCTTTCTCTAAGCTCTCGATCTCTTTCATCATTAAAAACCCGGCCGCAACGGTCGGGACATACCGTGTCATCCCTTCGGTTGAGGCATGCGCTCGATGAGCTGCTCCAAAAGCATCGTTTATATAGACCTCACAAAGGGAGGCTAATCCCCTTGAGAAGGCTTCGTCATTCTTCTCTTCTTCGGGATGAAATCGAAGGTTTTCAAGAAGAAGGATCTCCCCCTCCTTCATCCCCTCGATCCGGCGCAAAACCTCCTCCCCGATACAATCAGGAGCCAGGGGAACTCTTCTCTCTAACAATTGAGACAATCTCTCTGCCACAGGGGCCAGACTATACTTTGGATCCCTCTTTCCTTTAGGCCTTCCCAGGTGGGAGGCCACCATCACCTTTCCTCCTGCCTCGAGGGCAAAACGAATCGTCGGAAGGGATAGAGTGATTCGAGTATCATCCGTAATTTCGTTCTTTTCATTGAGTGGCACGTTAAAATCTACCCGGATGAAAACCCTTTTTCCTTTCAAATCAATCTGGTCAATTCTTTTAATGCTCACCCCGTAGACTCCTGATCTCTTTATTTTTTCCCAAACAAAAATAAAAATAGTTCTACCATTCGATTGGAGAACCCCCATTCATTATCATACCAAGAAATGATCTTGACCAATCTCCCTCCGATGACCTTCGTCGATGGACCATCTACAATGGAGGAATGGGGGTTGCCATTGAAGTCGATGGAGACCAAAGGCTCCTCGCAAAAACTCAGGATCCCCTTCATTTTTCCCTCTGCATAAGACTTTAAAACCTGGTTCAGCCCTTCTGTGGTGGTCTCTTTCTTGACTTCTGCCACAAGATCGACCACCGAGACATTGGGAGTAGGAACCCGGATAGCCATTCCATCCATCTTCCCCTTCAGCTCTGGAATGACCAGGGATAGGGCAGTCGCTGCCCCTGTGGTCGTTGGAATCATGGACATGGCTGCTGCCCTGGCCCGTCGGAGGTCCCGATGGGGGAAGTCAAGAATCACCTGATCATTGGTATAGGCGTGGATGGTAGTCATCAACCCGTACTCAATCCCAAACTCGTCCACTAATATCTTTGCGATAGGAGCCAAACAATTCGTCGTACAGGAACCCATGGATAGAATATGATGTTTCTCGGGCTGATAATCCTTCTCATTGACTCCTAATACAAGGGTAAGATCCGGATCCTTTGCAGGGGCAGAGATGATGACCTTCTTGGCACCTGCCTCTAAATGTTTAGCCCCCCCTGCCCGATCCGTAAACCTTCCTGTACTCTCCAGAACCACATCCACTCTTAGGTCCTTCCAGGGAAGCTGGGATGGGTCCCTTTGAGCAAATACCTTTACCTCTTTTCCGTCAATCAAAATGGACTCCTTCCCCGCTTCTACCTTTGCATCAAACTTCCCGTGAACGGAATCATATTTGAGAAGATGGGCCAGAGTCTTTGCATCGGTAAGGTCGTTCACTGCCACGAACTCTAATTCCTGATTTTTGTACCCCGCTCGAAGGACATTTCGACCAATTCGACCAAATCCATTAATCCCTACTCTAATAGGCATAGAATCTCCCTCCTTTATTTAAAAGTTTTAAAAATATAACCCCTTCTTCTCTCTCCGTCAATATTTTTAAATATTTTCAACTAACCTCGGTGAGATACCTTATTCTCTATAAAGAGACCTTGCTTCATTCTGATAAACTTCTTCCCTTTGCTTTCGATATTTAAAAAATGTAAAATTAAACCAAAGAAAGATGGAACTCTGGGAAGAGAGTCTTGCTCAAAGTATTACGAGTCTTGAAACCCTTGTTGAGAGATTCCCTATCGATCCAATCCCACTTCGACCTGTGGTGAACCGTTATCCTCTACGAATTACCCCCTATTACTTCAACCTTATTCGAGAAATAGGAGATCCTATCTGGTGCCAATCGATTCCGGATCCCCGTGAATTAGAAACGGACCACCTCTCGGAAGACCCTCTAAATGAAGAAGGGAATTCTCCAGTTCCAGGGCTCATTCATCGATATCCTGATCGGGTCGTACTTCTTGTTTCCTCTTCCTGTCCAACCTTCTGTCGGTTCTGCACAAGAAAGAATCGCATTTTTCGTTGCCATAGCCTTCCGCTCAACGATTCTCTTCAATCATGGGTCAAATATCTCGAGGCGAACCAGAGCGTTCAAGAAGCCATCCTCTCAGGAGGAGAACCATTGCTGCTCACCGATGATGAATTGGAGACAATTCTTTCAACCCTAAAAATGATTCCTCATATTCAAATTCTAAGGATCAATACTCGAATACCCGTCACCCTTCCCGAACGAATCACCTTAAGGCTTTCAAAGATATTGAAACGCCATCATCCCCTCTTCTTGAACACTCACTTCAATCATCCACAGGAGATCACGAAAGAATCCGCGGAAGCCTGTGCCATCCTGAGTGACGCTGGAATCCCGTTGGGAAATCAAACGGTTCTTCTTAAAAAGGTCAATGATGATCCTGAGGTCATGAAGGAGTTGATGAAAAAACTCCTTACCCTTCGCATCCGCCCATACTATCTTCATCACATGGATCCTGTAAAAGGAACGAAACACTTTCGGACCTCCCTGAATCAGGGGCTTAAGATTATGGATCGATTAAGAGGATACATCTCTGGATTGGCCATCCCCTACTATATGATTGACCTTCCAGGGGGAAAGGGAAAGGTCCCGATTTTGCCTGAACAGGTCGAAAGGAATGGGAAAACCTTGCGTCTTAGAAACTATCGGGGAGAGGTAGTGGAATATCTCGATGAGGAGGATTAAAGGTCTTCAGGAGTAAAGGCAATGACCTCATCGATTCTCTTCTCATTTAGCAAAACCATGACCAGCCGATCCACTCCCAGAGCGATTCCTGCTGAAGGAGGCATCTCTTTGAGTTCATCTAAAAACTTCTCAGGGATTGGATAGACTGGCTTCCCTAAAGATTGACGAATAAGGATCTCTGATTGAAAAACCCTTCGTTGCTCCTCTGGATCGGTCAATTCGGAAAAACCATTGGCCATCTCCATGCCTCCCAGATAGAGCTCGAATCGTTCCGCTACAGAAGGCTCTTCCTTTTTCAATCTTGCCAGAGACCTTCGTTCAGATGGATAATCATAGAGAAAAGTTGGCCTCTCAATGCCAAGGCGGGGCTCAATCTCCCGAACCATCACCTCGTCAAACCTATCTTTCCGAAGCGCTTCTTTTGCTGAAATTCGAGCATAGCGAATAAAAGCCTCCTCAACCGTAATCCTTTCCCAGGGTGATTCAAGCGAAATCTGATGACCTCGATATTGGAGGGAGTCTCCCAATCCTAACTCTCCTGCCAAGGTTTGAATCAATTCTTCACATTCCACCATTAGATCGAGGTAATTCCCACCTGCCTGGTACCATTCCAGAAGGGTAAATTCAGGAGTGTGCTGACTTCCCCTTTCCCCCTTTCGCCAGCTATGGCAGATCTGAAAAATCTTCTCATATCCTGCTGAAAGCATTCTTTTCATACAGAGCTCGGGAGAAGGATGGAGAAACCATCCCTCAGAAGAGAACGGATCGATATGGGATTCAGGGGCAGGGGCAGGAATTCGATAAGGGGTCTCTACCTCAAGGTAACCTCTCGATGTAAAAAACCCTCGAATAGAGTGAATGATCTTTGCTCTTTGCCAGAGAACACCCTTCTTTCTGGCAAGGGCCCAATTCTTCACACCTCTCTATCCCTTGACTCGGGTGACATATTCCCCTGTGCGAGTATCTACCGTAATGACCTCTCCCTCTTCGATAAAAGGAGGAACCCGAAGTTCATAACCTGTTTCTACCGTGGCAGGCTTATAGTCCGACTTTGCCGTATCCCCTTTGACCCAGGCCTCGGTCTTTATAACCTTGAGATTCACAAAATTGGGCAAATCCACCCCAATGGGCTTCTCTCGAAACATCAAGACCTTCACATTTAAATTTTCGATAAGATAGTATCTCGCTTCTCCAACGGTCTCCTCTTCAATCACAATCTGTTCATAGGTCTCATTGTCCATGAAATAATAATGATCCCCTTCTTTATAGAGATACTGCATCTCTCTCTCTTCCAACGAGGCCGGCTCGAAGCTGTCTCCTTCCCGGAAGGTTCGATCGATGGTCAATCCGGTGAGCATATTCTTCAGCTTCGTTCGATAAAGGGCTTGTCCTTTCCCGGGTTTGGAGAACTCAAAATAGGTGACCAGATAGGGTTCATTATTAATCATAATCTTTAAGCCCTTTTTCAAATCAGATGCCGTATACATCTCTCATCCTTTCTTTGCGTCCTTCTCATTAAAAGTCATAGAAGAATCTATTTTTAATGCTCTCGGCCATCAGTCGACCAAGGGATTGAAGGGCAGAGGCCTTGTTTGATTCGGTCATCAGGGGAGAGGTGGAGACACGATAGGTCCGGCTCTCAGTAAGATCTTTCTGAATCCAGAGGATCTCCCCATTTCTCCTCCGGAGCGCAAGATCCAATTTCACCGTGGTTTGATACTCCTGAGCAATCCCTGAGCGATCATAAGAAATCGAATGGATCTGAAACGATTTGATCACCCCTTCAAGGATGGAGTCCGCTTCTTTTCGATCGACCACTTTAACCCTTCTATCCTGAATGAATTCTCTGAGAAACCCCTGGGTCAAAGGAACTTCTATGCCGGGCTCAAAGGTTTGATTGACAAAGGTGGGGATAGCGATAGAGGTGATCCCCGGAGGCCGATGGGTCTCCATTCCTACCATCTGGTATCCACACCCTAAAAGTAAAACGGTTAGAAAAGTCAAAAAAACCACTCTCATAGGACCGATTAGCAGACAATATTGATTAACTTCTTAGGAACGAATATGACTTTCTTAATTTCCTTTCCTTCAACGTATTTCTTCACCCTCTCGCTTTTTAGAGCCCATTGCTTGATCTCTTCTTCTCCGGAGGAGACAGGAACCGTAATTCGATCTCTTAACTTTCCATTAATTTGAACGACAATGAGAATCTCTTCTTTAAGAATAGCCTCCGGGTCATACTCTGGCCATGGTCGCTTGATGATCGACTCATGATTCCCCAATTGTTCCCATAACTCTTCTGAAATATGAGGGACAAAAGGGGAAAGCAGAAGGACAGTCGTCTCGATGGCCTCCCGGATGACTCTTCTGGATATCTCATCCTCCTGATCCTTCAGATTGGAGGCATAAATTTCATTGACCAACTCCATGATCGCACTGATGGCCGTGTTGAAGTGAAACCGTTCGATATCTTCGGTGACTTTCTTGATGGCCTGATGGGTCTTTTGACGAAGGAATCTGGGTTCTCCTTCTAATGGGGTCCCGAAAGGAAGTGGAGTCAGACCTTTGAGGCGAGGGGACTGCTCCCAGATGAGTCTCCAGACTCGATTGAGAAATCGGAAAGAACCCTCTACCCCTTGATCGCTCCAATCCAGATCCTTCTCCGGGGGTGCGGCAAAAAGGCAGAACATCCTGGCGGTATCGGCACCGTATTTCTCGATGAGATACTCTGGATCCACCACATTCTTCTTTGACTTGGACATCTTTTCAAGCCGTCCCGCTTCGATCTCTCCTCCGCATTTTCGACAGTGAATCCGTTCTCCCTTTCGCTCTATCTCTTCAGGAAAGAGATAACCATCCCTTGGACATTCATAGACCTCCTTACATACCATCCCCTGGGTAAGAAGATTGGTAAAGGGTTCCTCCACTCCGACCCAGCCCAGCTCTTTCAATACTCGGGTAAAAAACCGGGAATAAAGGAGGTGAAGGATGGCATGTTCGATCCCTCCTATATACTGATCGACAGGCATCCAGTAATCCACCCTCTTTCGATCCAGTGGTCCTTCCTGATAGTCTGGACAGGCGAACCGATCGAAGTACCAGGAAGACTCGACAAAGGTATCCATCGTATCGGTCTCTCGTCTTGCAGGACCGTGACATCGTGGACATCGGGTCTCTACAAAATCTTTTACCTTTGCCAGAGGAGATTCTCCCATCCCCGTGATCTCTACATCAAGAGGGAGAACAACTGGAAGCTCTTCCTCTGGAACAGGGACCGTCCCACAACGATCGCAGTAGATGATTGGAATGGGAGCTCCCCAATAGCGCTGTCTTGAGATTCCCCAATCTCTCAAACGGTAACTGACCTTCTTTCCTCCTAACCCTTTTTCTTCGAGATATTTCGCAATCGCCTCTCTGGCCGAAACACTATCCATTCCATTGAAGGGACCAGAATGAACCAGACGACCTTCTCCTTCGTAAGCTTGTGTCATGGTTTCAGCCACCAGGGGATCCCCTTCTGGTTGAATGACAACAATGAGAGGAAGCCCATATTTCTTGGCAAATTCAAAATCCCTCTGGTCGTGTGTGGGAACACCCATTACCGCCCCTGTCCCGTACTCCATGAGAACAAAGTTTGCCACAAAGATAGGCATTCGCTCGCGGGTCATTGGATTGAGACAATAAGCCCCTGTAAAGACCCCTTCCTTTTCCGTGGTGGGAGAAGTCCGTTTCATCCAGTCTTGTCTCTTAATCTTTTCAATAAAGTCTCTCACCGCCTTTTCTTGGGAGGTCCCTTTCGAGAGGTCTAAGGCGAGGGGATGCTCCGGAGCCAGACTCATAAAGGTCGCTCCGAAGACCGTATCCTGACGGGTGGTAAAGACTTTGATCACGCCATCCCCATTCTCCAGAGGAAAATGAATCTCGGCTCCGATGGACTTTCCAATCCAGTTTCGCTGCATAGCGAGAACTCGTTCGGGCCAACCGGGAAGTCGATCACACCACTCGAGAAGCTCCTCTGCATAATCCGTAATTTTAAAGAACCATTGCTCCAGCTCTTTCTGGGTGACCCCGGGATCATCGGGATGACCCCGCCAGCAGGTTCCGTCTCCCATGACCTGCTCATTGGCCAGTACCGTTTTACAGATCTCGCACCAGTTTACCAATGATTTCCTTTTGTAAGCCAATCCCTTTTCATACATCTTGATGAAAAAGAGCTGCTCCCATTTATAATAGGAGACGTCACAGGTAGCGAACTCTCGATCCCAATCGTAACTGAAGCCCATCCGTTTGAGCTGATGCTTCATATACTCGATATTTTCATAGGTCCATTTTGCCGGATGGACTCCATGTTCGATAGCGGCATTCTCGGCAGGCATCCCAAAGGCATCCCAGGCCATGGGATGAAGGACATTAAACCCTTTCATCCATTTATATCGGGCGACCACATCTCCGATTGAATAATTCCGAACATGACCCATGTGGATCTTTCCCGAAGGATAAGGAAACATCTCGAGAAGATAGTACTTCTTTTTGTTCGGATCCTCGATGGCCTTAAAAAGCTTCTGTTCCTCCCAGATCTTCTGCCATTTTTCTTCAATCTCTTTTGGATTATATTTCGGGATCATCTTCCTGTCCTATCACTCCTTTAAAAATTTTTTCTCTTTTTCATTTTTCACTCTCGATTTTCCATTCTCCCAGCCTCAGCCTCTCATCATTCTTCTGATTCGAAGCCTTAAGGCATTGAGGCGAATAAAACCTTCAGCATCTTGCTGGTTATAAACCGTATCCTTTTCAAAAGTGGCAAAGGCCCCATGGTAAAGGGATCGTTCGGACTTCCGACCGACAACGATGCAATTTCCTTTGTAAAGTTTCAGACGAACCGTTCCGGTCACATCCTTTTGCATTTCATCCAGGGCCTTTTTCAAGACCTCCATCTCTGGAGAAAACCAGTAGCCATAATAAATCAGTTCCGAGATCTTTGGGATGAGACTGTCCCTGAAGTGCATAACTTCCCTATCCATCGTAATCGATTCGATGGCCCGATGGGCGATATGGAGGATGGTCCCTCCAGGCGTCTCATAGACTCCTCTTGATTTCATCCCCACATAACGGTTCTCGACCATGTCCACCCGACCGATTCCATTCTTCCCTCCCAGTTCATTGAGTCGTGCGAGTAATTGAGCCGGTGAAAGGGTCTCGCCATCTATTCGCTTGGGAATCCCATCTTCAAAGTCAATCTCTACATAGGTCGGTCTGTCCGGAGCCTTTTCCGGAGAAACAGAAAGGATAAACATCTCTTCTGGAGGTTCCGCCCAAGGATCCTCAAGGATCCCTCCCTCGAAGCTAATATGAAGAAGATTCCGATCGGTCGAGTAAGGTTTTTCTTTCGTGACCGGTACAGGTATCCCATTGGCTTTGGCATAAGCCATCAATTCTTCCCGAGATTTAAATTGCCATTGTCTCCATGGAGAGATCACCCGGATATATGGGTTGAGGGCATAATAGGTCAATTCAAATCGGACCTGATCGTTTCCTTTCCCCGTTGCTCCATGGGCAACCGCATCCGCGCCTTCCAGTTGAGCGATCTCTACCTGTCTTTTAGCAATCAAAGGCCGTGCAATGGAAGTACCCAGAAGATAGGTCCCTTCATAGACGGCATTGGCCTTCAGCGCAGTAAAAACATAATCCCTCACAAACTCTTCTCGAAGATCCTCGATATAGACCTTACTGGCCCCTGTGGACAAGGCCTTCTCCTCCAGATGGTCCAGTTCCTCTCCTTGTCCGATATCCGCAGTAAAAGTGATGACCTCGCATCCATATTCATTCTTCAGCCATCTCAGAATGATGGAGGTATCCAGCCCTCCTGAATAAGCCAGGACTACTTTTTTAACCTCTCCCTTCATGGAATCCTCCTTCTTTTATCCTTTAATATTTTTAAAGACCTCTTCTAAGGCTTCAAGCATTCGATCGACCTCTTCTTTCGTAATGATGAGGGGTGGAAGAAAACGGAGCACATTCCCCATTGTACAATTAATGAGAAATCCCCTTGTCATCATCTCCTTCACAACCGAGCCTCCTTCCATCTCGAGTTCCATTCCGAGGATGAGTCCTTTGCCTCGAACCTCTCGAATAAAGGGAAACCTCTTCTTCATCTCTACCAGTCGAGAGAAAAAATAGTCTCCGACCTTCTGACAATTCTCAAGCATCCGTTCTTCGAGGATAGCCCTCAGAGCAGCAACTCCGGCTGCCGTTGCCAGAGGATTTCCTCCAAAGGTCGAGGCATGATCTCCGGGTTGAAAGGCTTCAGCAATTCCCTTTCTGATCAGGAGGGCTCCGATCGGTACCCCTCCGGCCAGGGATTTTGCAAGGGTCATTAGGTCGGGTTTCACGTTCTCATGTTCATAGGCAAAGAGTTTTCCAGTCCTGCCCATCCCTACCTGAACCTCATCAAAGATAAGAAGGACGCCCTTTTCATCGCAGATCTCCCGAACGGCCTTGAGATATCCTTCCTGGGGAATTCGGACTCCCCCCTCTCCTTGAATGGGTTCAAGCATCACGGCACAGGTTTTTTCATTAATGGCCCTCTTCAATGACTCTGCATCGTTGAAGGGAACGTAACGGAATCCAGGGACAAGAGGATCGTATCCTTTATGATATTTCTGCTGGGCGGTTGCCGTGAGGGTGGCTAAGGTTCTCCCATGAAAGGATTGCTCCATGGTGATGATCTCGTATCGATTCTCTCCTGAGCTCTCCTTCGCATATTTCCGGGCAAGCTTTATTGCCCCTTCGTTGGCCTCTGCCCCGCTGTTGCAAAAAAAGACTTTATCCGCAAAGGAGTGTTTGCAGAGAAGGGCAGCCAGTTGAATCTGAGGCTCGATATAATAAAAGTTGGAAACATGGATCAGTTTTTCCGCCTGTTCCTGAATGGCCTTGACCACCTTGGGATGGCAATGACCTAAATTGCACACCGCCAAGCCAGAAACGAAATCGAGATACTCTTTCCCTTCCGCATCCCAAACCCTTGTCCCTTTCCCCCGGACAAGGAGGATCGGAAAGCGTGCATAGGTTGGGGCGATATATTGTTCGGATAGCCCCATCAAGGCTTTAGAATCCATTTTTTGATCTGCTCCTTATGGTTCTCTTGTAATCTGGGTCCCAATCCCTACATCGGTAAACATTTCTAAGAGGATGGCATGCTCTACCGTTCCATTAATGATATGGGTTTTGCTGACCCCCTCTTCCAAGGCATCCAGACAGCATCTGACTTTTGGAATCATTCCCGAAGAAATGATTTTCTTCTCGATCATCTCCCGAGCCTCAGAGGAAGAAAGGGTGGAGACAAGATTCTTTTCTCGGTCCAACACCCCTTCTACATCGGTCAAAAGGATCAGCTTTTCCGCTTTTAAGGCCGAGGCCACCTTTCCTGCGACTAAATCGGCATTGATGTTGTAGGTCTCCCCTGACTCCCCTACCCCAATTGGTGCAATGACAGGAATAAAACCCTCTTTCTCCAAGGCTTGAATGACCTCGGGCCGAACAGCCTTAACCTCTCCCACCATTCCAATGTCGATCTCTTCCTGGCCCTTTTCACTGCTCGATGCCTTTCTTAACCTCATCTTTTCAGCCAAAAGAAGCCCTCCATCTTTCCCGCTCAGGCCAACCGCCTTCCCTCCCTGTTGATTAATCAAGGAGACAATCTGTTTGTTTACTTTTCCCACCAGAACCATCTCCACGATCTCCATTGTTTCGGGATCAGTCACTCTCATCCCTTCAACGAATTCGGATTTCTTACCGATTTTACTTAGCATCTCACCAATTTGAGGTCCTCCCCCATGAACCACTACAGGATTCAGGCCGATATATTTTAGGAGAACCACATCGAGGGCAAAACTTCGCCTCACCCTCTCCTCCTCCATCGTGCTCCCCCCATATTTGATGACGACGGTCTTCCCCCAAAACCGTCTGATATAGGGGAGGGCTTCTATCAACACCTTTGCTTTCTCAATCGGGTGGTCCATCGAAGGCTCCTCTCATTAAGAATAATGAATCCAAGGGCTCAACATCGATCCATCCACTCTCTTTAAACGCTTGAACCCTTGGACTCTTTAAACCCTTCCACTACAAAATATATCGGCTTAAATCTTCATCCTCCACAAAGTCTTTCAATTTCTCTTTGACATACCTCGCATCGATGACCATCTTTTTCCCGCTCAACTCTGGAGCATCAAAAGAGATTTCATCGAGGAGTCGCTCCATAATGGTATAGAGGCGTCTTGCCCCGATATCTTCTGTGCGTTCATTAATCAGGGCCGCCATTTCAGCAATCTCTTCGATGGCATCCTGGGTAAACTCTAATTTCACGGATTCTGTCTCCATCAGCGCGGTATATTGTTTGATCAATGCATTTTCGGGTTCCGTTAATATTCTGACCAGATCCTCCTTTTTGAGAGAATCCAGCTCGACCCTGATTGGAAATCTTCCCTGAAGTTCTGGAATAAGATCAGAAGGCTTGGAGACATGGAATGCTCCGGCGGCGATGAATAGGATATGGTCTGTCTTGACCATGCCATATTTTGTCGTGACCGTCGTTCCTTCAACGATAGGAAGAAGATCCCTCTGCACCCCTTCTCGAGAGACATCCGGGCCATAGGTGGACTCCCTTCCCGCGATCTTGTCGATCTCATCGAGAAAGATGATGCCAGACTGCTCCACCCGTTCGATGGCTTGTTTAATGACCATATCCATATCGATCAATTTCTGGGCCTCTTCCTGTGCCAGGATTCGAAGGGCCTCTGGGACCTTCACCTTCTTCTGCTTTTTTTTCTTCGGGAAAAGGCTTCCAAACATCTCCTTGATATTGATATCCATCTCCTCCATTCCAGAGGCCGTAAAGATCTCCACAATCGGCAGGTTTCGATCCTGAACCTCTACCTCGACATATTTCTCATTCAACTTCCCTCCCCGAAGCATCTTCCGGAGTTTTTCCCGCGTCTCTCGGGTCTCCTCGCTTCCCCGATGGGACCCTCTCCCCGAAGAGGGCAGAAGCATATCCAGGAGTCTCTCTTCGGCCATCTCCTCGGCCTTCTGTTGAACCTTTTTGGACTCCTCCTCTTTCACCATATTGACCGCAAGGTCCGTCAAATCCCGAATCATGGATTCCACATCTCGTCCCACATATCCCACCTCTGTAAATTTGGAAGCTTCAATCTTCAGAAAAGGGGCTTGAGCTAATTTGGCAAGCCTTCGTGCAATCTCGGTCTTTCCTACCCCGGTGGGACCAATCATGATGATATTCTTCGGTGCAATCTCATCCCGGAGGGGTTCTGGGATCTGCTGCCTCCGCCACCGATTTCTTAAGGCAATGGCCACCGATCGTTTGGCATCCTTCTGCCCGATAATATATTTATCTAATTCCGAGACAATCTCTCTGGGAGTAAAGGTCTTAATCATAACTCCTCGATAAGGATTTGATCATTGGTATAGATACAAATAGAGGCGGCAATTTTCATTGCCTCTTCAACGATGCTTCTTGCATCCAGGTTGGAATGTTTGATGAGGGCTTTGGCTGCTGCATGGGCATAAGGACCACCGCTTCCGATAGCCGTCACACCATCATCTGGTTCAATCACATCTCCGTTGCCTGAAATAATGAGGGAGTGCTCCCGATCTGCCACAATGAGAAGGGCTTCTAATCTTCTTAGAATTCGATCCGTCCTCCAGTCCTTTGCCAGTTCTACCGCTGCCCGAAGAAGGTTTCCATTATATTGTTCCAGCTTTTCTTCAAATTTGGTAAAAAGGGTAAAAGCGTCTGCTGTGGCGCCTGCAAAGCCAGCCAGAACTCGATCCTGGTAGATCTTCCGGACCTTTCTGGCCGTATGTTTCATTATCGTCTGCTCAAGGGTGACCTGGCCGTCTCCTGCCATTACGGTCTTTCCTTTATGCCGAACACAAAGGATGGTAGTTGATTTAAGGCTCATCTCCCTTCTTTCTCCTCCCAATGGAAACTTCTTGGATGGGCTTTATCATAAACCTCCATGAGTTTCCCTGGAGTCAGGTGAATGTAGCGTTGAGTCGTGGATAGGCTTGAATGTCCGAGCATCTCTTGAATCTCTCGAATATCTGCTCCTGCGTCTAAGAGATGGGTGGCAAAGGTGTGGCGAAGGGTATGGGGACTCACTTTTCTTACAATCCCTGAGCTCTTCGAATACCTTTTGATGATTCGATCCACACTTCGGGCTGTCAGCCTTCCTCCTCTCGTATTGATAAAGAGAGGGGTATCTGGCTCTCCACTCATCCTATTCTCCAAATAGGCTTTGAGAGCCTCTATGGCCTTGGATCCAACAGGAACGATCCTCTCCTTTCTCCCTTTACCAAAAACCTTAACAATTCCAAGGGTTAGGTCTAAATCACGAAAATTCAGCGAAACCAACTCTCCCACCCTCAACCCACTTGAATAGAGGAGTTCCAGGATGGCCCGATCCCTGAGCTCCCTCTCCTTTTCTTCCCTCTTTGGGGAATCCATTAATCGGAAAGCCTCATCCACCGTGAGGGTGGTGGGGAGGGGTTTTTCAACTTTTGGAGTAGAAACCACCTTCGCAGGATTGACCGAGATTACCTTTTCTCGAATTAAATACCTGAAAAAAGACCTCAGGGTGGAGAGTTTTCTTGCGATGGAACTCTTCCTATTTTTTCGATGAAGAAAGCTTAAATACCTTCGGATATCGAACCGATCCACCTTCTCAATTTCCAATTGACCGTGGGGGTTAACCTTAATGTTAGAATCTTTCAGAAAATTTTCAAATTCTTCTAAATCCTTCCTGTAACATCTGCAGGTATGGGCAGAGGCATTCTTCTCCAGCGTGAGATACTGGATGAATTGATAAATCCATGGATGCTGACTGATCGCTTGGGAATCCATTCCCTTGGCTTTATTGTAACTTATTAAAATTTTTTCAACTTTTAGTTTATAACATAATTTCTAAAATTATCAATAAATTATTTTCTCGCCCAGACCTATCTTTATTAGGTGTGACAAACCGATAAGAAGAAGTTAAAATAATAAATCATAAAAGGAGACAAAACGATGTTCAAAAAGGTGACTCATGAAGAGATTGAGAAAACAAAATCATTTCATGGACATTGGTGCCCCGGACTGGCAATTGGGATTCGGGCAGCTGAATTTGTCCTGAATGAACTCGGGAAGGCATCGGATGAAGAGATGGTAGCTCTCGTAGAGACGGATAGCTGCGCGGTGGATGCGATTCAATTTCTTACGGGTTGCACCTATGGGAAAGGGAATCTCATTCACAAGGACTATGGAAAGAATGCCTTTACCTTTTATCGACGAAGGGATGGAAAGGCCCTCCGTCTGGTCGCGCGGCCCCGGGCTTTCAGCGGAGGGGATACCCTTTCTAAGTCTCAAGGGTCAATAGATCTTATTGAAACACTTCGCAAAAAAATTCAAACAGAAGGATTAACCGAAGAGGAGCAGCGACTCTGGGAAGAAAATCGCCTCAAGCGATGCAATCAAATTATGGAAGCCTCTTTTGAGGACCTTTTTGAGGTGAAGGTGCCCCTGGATCCTCCTCCTAAAAAGGCTCGGATCCACCAAAGTCTAATCTGTGAATCCTGCAAAGAATCGGTGATGGAGACTCGAACCCGTCGCTTCGAAGGTCAAATCTTATGTATCCCATGTTTTGAAAAATTGGAAAAGAGATAACCCTTCTATGTCCCGAGAAGAAGAGCTGAAAAAAGAAGGCTGGGAGAAACGTTTTACGATGGATGAACCAAGGATTTCCGAAATGGCAGAGCAGTATCGGGAATTGGGCTTTGAAGTGCTGATCGAACCCGTGGATCCCTCTTCAGAGGAGTGCCTGAGTTGTATTGCCTCCAACCCAAATCGTTATAAAACTCTCTATACTCGAAAGAAATAGAATGGATGGGTCAGATTTCTTGAAGCGAATTGAAAATCATCCCCCTATCATATACTTTTCAATCTCTTCCTCCGATAAGGACGAAACAAAAAGAGGATGGCCCTCTTCTTCCCCCATGATTTTCCATGAGACCTCGACCTGTCTCTTCCCTTTGCCTTTACTGTAACGGACCGTAATGGCGGCTGCTTTTTCAATTTCATCGGGTTTGGCATTCCCTCTTAAAAGAGAGAGAGGCCCCGGGAGGGAAGATAATTTCAATAACACGTCGCCCTTTTGGGCAAATGTCCGAATCTTTTGATTCTCTTCCTCGTTTCTTCCAACAATCAATTTCACCTCGGGAGAAAGGCGAAAATGTCTTCCAAATTTTAGCAGATGAACATCATGGAGGGTAAATTCAGGATGGTGAGTCATCAGGTCTTTCAATCTCTTTGAGAATCCAGGATCGGTAAGCAAACATCCTCCTGCAGGGCAGGGATAGTCTCGGATCCCTAATTGTTCTGCTAACTGGATTTGTGTTTTTCTTGATCGTCCCTGAATATTAAGAAGCTTTTCTCTATCCACCCACCCCTCTTTTTCAGGAATCGTGATAGGAAGAAATTTAGCGGAAAGAGGTCGAAGGATGAATCCTTCCAGCCCTGCCTCTTTCTCAATCAATCGCATCGTCTCTCTCCGTTGTGACATCGGTCTCTGACCCAGAACTTCTCCTGTGACGATAAAAGAGGCCCCTGAGGCTTCCATATAAGCCTTTGCCTTCCTCAGCATGAAGATCCGACAATCGATACAGGGATTCAGGTTGCTTCCATATCCATGTTTCGGATGCCTCACCACTTCAAGAAACTCTTGAGAGACATTGAAGATCTTCAAGGGAATCCTCAAGCTTTCAACAGCCTTTTGAGAGGCCAAACACGAAGACTCTTTGGAGGTACAGGTACAAAAGAGAGTAATAAAATTGATGGCTTCAAGATCGATCCCTTGATCCAAAATCAATCTGGCTGCTAAGGTACTATCCAACCCACCTGAAAGAAGAGCAATGGCTTTCATGAAAGGACCTCGTTCATGGATCCCGTGCGAAATCCCTGAAGATCAAGAGTCACGTATTTATATCCAATTTTTTTAAAATGATTGACCACTTTCTCTCTTAAAGATTTTCCCATTAGCCGATCTATCTCCTCCGGGTACAGTTCAATCCTTGCCAGATCCCCATAGTGTCTAACCCTTACCTGTTTAAATCCTAAACCGATCAAGAATTCCTCCGCTTCCTCTACCCTTCTCAGCTCCTCCTCTGTAATCTTGCTATGGTATGGAAATCTTGAAGCTAAACAGGCAAAGGATGGCTTATCCCATGTAGAAATCCCGAGTTCTTTGGAAGCCTCTCTCACCTCATTTTTTGAAAATAAAGCCTCTTTTAAAGGACTCCTTATCCCCAATTCTTTGATCGCCATCTTCCCCGGTCTATGATCTTTCTCATCATCCAATGTCGAACCTTCGACGATATGGAAGAACCCTTCCTTCTCTGCAACTCTTTTTAATTCACTAAAAAGCTCTTTTTTGCAAAGATAGCATCGATGGATTGGATTATCAGAAAATCCCGCAATATTAAGTTCGTTGGACTCGATGAGGATATGTCTTACTCCAATCTCTCTACCTATTTTCTTGGCACATTCCAATTCCCTTTGAGGGTATAAGGGAGAGGTGGCCGTCACTGCAAGAACGTCTTTCTCTCCAAGACTATCTCTGGCCACCTTTAATAGAAAGGAGCTATCCACCCCCCCTGAAAAGGCAACCAGTACCTTATTCATGGACTTCAATATCTCTTTTAACTTTCTCATCTTATCGGCTAAATTCAACTCCATCGTACTCATCAAGGTTCCCCGCTTTTGGGCCCTATAAGAATGGTCAAAATCCCATTTCCCTTTCCCTTTCCTCAATTTAATCCATCACTTCCTTAATCCATCCTCCTCCAAGGAGTTTATCCTCCTGGTAGAAAACGGCTGCCTGCCCGGGAGTGATAGCCTTTTGAGGGAGCTTAAATTGGACGATCCACTGCCCCTCTCCTCGGAAGGAGACCATCGCCTCTGCCCCGGGGTGATTATATCGAATCTTCACGTGGGCTTGGATCGACGACTCTACCTTTTTTGAGGAGATCCAATTTAATTGATCCACCACGAAGGTCTTCCGGTAAACCTCTCGTTCCTCGCCGACGAAAAGGGCATTCTTTCCCCGATCCATTCCAATGACATAAAGAGGTTTTCCTTTTGCCAGACCGAGCCCTCTTCGTTGACCAATCGTATAGAATGCAATCCCTTTATGCCTCCCCAAAAGATTCCCATCCTGGTCAAAAATGGGTCCAGGTTGAAGAAGAGAATTCTTTATT
The DNA here is from genome assembly GCA_964570075.1 of uncultured Syntrophaceae bacterium. Lineage (GTDB taxonomy): Bacteria > Desulfobacterota > BSN033 > BSN033 > UBA1163 > CALIBK01. Next base: position 27,978 of record CAZMWF010000018.1, read on the forward strand.
CTTTCGGTAAGAAAAGAGTGATAAGAATTCTCTGAAATGAAGCAAATCTCCTGGCTTTCAGGCTTATTATGGATAGGAAGCCCGAAATAAAACGCTTTCTTTCGTACCTCCTCTTTTCTGAACTCCCCTAATGGGAAGAGGATATGGTGAAGTTGAGGTTGTTTTAAAGAAAAAAGGAAATAGGATTGATCCTTTCTCCGATCTATCCCCTTCTTTAAGAGATACTCCCCCTCCGTCTTATCGTACTCTATTCGAGCATAGTGGCCCGTAGCGACATACTCTGCACCCATTTCCAGGGCTTTCTTTAAAAAGGATCCGAATTTGATTCTTTCGTTACAGAGAATACAGGGATTAGGAGTTCTTCCACAGAGATACTCGTTACAAAAATACTGAATCACTTCTTTTTCAAAATCCTCGCCTAATTCAAAGACATAAAAGGGAATCCCCAGTCGAAGGGCGACTCTTCTCGCATCTTCAATACTGGAGGCATCACAACATCTCCTCCCTCCGATAGAGTTTTGATGGATTCTCCCGAGACACATCGTTGCCCCGATGACTTCAAATCCCCTTTCTTTGAGGATCCCTGCGGCGGTACTCGAATCGACTCCTCCACTCATGGCCACGACGACTCTTTTTTGTCTTCTGGGAAGATTCATTCTTAGAAAAGAATCTCCATGGCTCGATAGGGGCAGGCTGAAATACAGAGACCGCAGGCGATGCACCTTTCCTTTTTAAAAGAGACTTCCATCGTCGTCCGGTTCACCTCTAATGCTTTTGGAGGGCAGATAGAAATACAGGCGGTGCAATGGGTACAACGATCCTCATACCATTTCACATCCTGAGCTAAGGGTTGAACCTCTACGCCCAATTCTTTGATATAATGAAGACCTGCCTCTAAGGCCTGTCGTTTCCCTGTAATCTCTAAGACTAACCTTCCTTCCTCCTTGGGGGTAATATGGGCCCTTAAAATATTCACGGTTAAATCAAAATCTTTGACCAGTTTGGAGATCACAGGTTGCTCGACCACATGAGGGGGATAATTGAACACGACCCTTCTCTTTTGCATCACGTCCTCCCTTTCCTCCCTCTATCTCTTTTTAATCGGTCTCTCTTTTAGGGGTTTAAAAACGATTCCAGAATCCACGGAAGGAAGAAGTTCCACCGGTTTAGTTAAAAAGAACTTCCCCATTTGAATCCATTCTTTCAGAATCTGGGCAATCTCCCTTGCTTTGAAGTAGCTGGAGAGTCCGGAGGTAGGAACCTCTTTCCCTTGAACCAAGATTTTCCCGCTCTTAAGTTCTTTATAATTGACCCATCCTAAGGGTTCTGAGATCATCTGGGGATAGGATTCGCTATAGTCGATGACGGGTGCCCAGATGTCTTCATCTCGAACCATCGTATATTCCAGAATCTCCTCGTCGAGGATGGGAATGGGAATCCCAATTCCTATGGTCAGAGTCGGTCCATATCCTATAAAAGAAGTCCCCCGAAGCCATTTAGGACTCATCAATTTTAGATCCCCTTTTACCGAAAGGGTCCCTGCCCCCATTTTGGGAACCCCTTTTTCGGTCCTTTCTACATTTGGATTATGTTGTGTCCCGCTGCCAACGACGTAACCCATTCCACCTCCCAAAAAGATTCTCGTCCCAATCCCAATCGTTTTATAATAGGGGTCGTTGAGCAAAGGACTTAACTGCCCCGCGCTACAATAGTTTGCATTTCCTAATCGAGGCTGAAGCATTCCCATATAGGTATAGAGAACCCGATCCGAAAGATTCACTGCCACATTATAATTCTGATAAGCATTTCGAATATTAAACAGCACTGCCTCATTAAGATCCTTTAAAGAGATATAAGTCTCGAGACTTTTTCTGGGATAACAGTCTGTTCCATAGGCTATTGCCACGAGCCTCACATCCCTACCTGAAACGAGTTCTTCGATCACATGCCCTCCCCCGTAAGAAAATCTCCCGGGATAAATCTTGTTTCGCGGATCATCCTCTGGAATCGCTGTAGCTCCTAAGAAAAAATCGACCGCCGCCAACCCTGGATAGGCTGGAACATCGTTAAGATAAACCTTTCCGCCTCCCAATTTAATTCTGGGTTTGGTATGCCCTAAATTAAAATAGGCACCTGAGGAACACATGGGGGCAAAGGTCCCTGTGGTGACCACATCGACTTCCTGGGCTGCCTTCTTTACTCCCTTTTGTTTCCCAAACTCGATAATCTCTTCCGCGGTGAAGACGACGACCTTCCCCTTCTTAATCTTTTCGTTAATTTCCTCGATGGTCTTAGCCATTTCCCCTCCTACTTCTTATCCTTTATATTTGATAGAGTGGCGTAAAAATCTCTTCCTTCCCTCTCTTTCGATTTAACAATTCCTCTAAGGTAATAGAGGAGAGGATATTTTGAATTGCCTGAGAAATCTCTCTCCAGACCTCTCGGGTTACGCAATGGGAAGCTTTGCGGCAGTTTTTCGAATCTCTTAAACAACCCACTATTTCAATGGGACCTTCTAATACCTCTACAATCTCTGAGAGATAGATCTCAGATGGGGATTTCGCCAAGGAATACCCACCTTTTGAGCCTCTGATGGATTTTACCAAACCAGCTGTTCGAAGGGGAATAAAGACCTGCTCAAGATATTTTAACGAAATCTCTTCTCTTCTGGCAATTTCTTTTAGTTCAATCGGGCCTTTTCCATAACCGGAAGCGAGTTCAACCATCGCCCTTACCCCATATCTAATTTTTGTTGAAATTTTCATAAGTTAAAAATCATACTTTTTCTATAGGAATTATTAATCATTAACTTACCCCTTTTTGATTGTCAAGGATTTCTGACCCGTAATGAAGGTCAATTTAGGAAGGGAAAAAGAAGGGGATCCTCAAATGAACCGAACTCTTAAAACCTCTTTTGTCTCAGGGGTAATTTTAAATCGTTCATCGATCCGATGGCCCACAATCCAGGCAATCCTGTCTCCAGAGATTAAGAGGGGAATCTTTGACCTTTCTATTCTTGGAATTTTATGATTAATAAAATATTCTTTTACTTTTTGAGTTCCTTTCAATCCCAAAGGCTGAAATCGATCCCCCGGTCTAACATTTCTGACTTTCAGGGGAAAACAAATTTTTTGAAAATCAAAAAGGGCCATATTGGGGGAGCGCTCATTGCCTTCTTTAAAAAATCCCCTCTGCCCCTTTTCTACCTCCACTTCCCTCTGGATCTCTCTGATATAGGTTCGACCTGGAACGGGGAGTTCTACCTCGAAAGGAGGGGTCACCTCCATTTTTCCTTTCTTTAAAAATATCCAATTATATTTCTTTTCCAGAAAGGATTCCTCTGAGAGCGGCAATGAGAAACTCGCAGGAGGATGAGAGAATCTCTCAAAGATTCGTCGCTGATTCAACACGGTCTCTTCTCCTCCTTCATCGACCCCACCTATTTTTAAGAGCCTTCTAATCACCCGCCATTGCAAGGCTGGGTGCAGGGATCGATAATCGGAAAATTTAAAGGCGAATCCTCCTTCCTTTTCCTGAACCAACCCTTGAAATGCCCTTTCCGCCTCCCTCTCCAGAAAATCATCTTCGAGGCGAAGAATCTTTGAGGTCTCTAACAGGATCTTCTTGAAATGGGGTTGGTACTCTTTCTCGATCCAGGGAATGAGATCCAGTCGGATTCGATTTCGAAGATAATCCCTTTGAATATTGGAAGAATCGATTAAATAGGGGATTCCCTTTTCTTTAGCAAAAGACTCGATGTCCCTCCTCCAAACCTCAAGAAGAGGTCTGACCACCTTTCCGTCTCTTAGGGGAAGCATCCCCTTTAATCCTCTTATTCCAGCCCCCCTCAACAATCTTAAAAGAATCGTCTCGACTTGATCATCGGCATGGTGTCCCAAGGCAATCTTTTGGGCCCGATGTTTATGAAGGAGCTCTTCAAAAAACTTAAAACGAATCTTTCGTGCCGCATCCTCAAGAGATAATCCTTCTCTTTTTTGGAACCCTTTCACATCAAACTTTCCGTACTCAAAGGGGAGACCCAACTTTGAAGCTTCCCTTTGAACAAACTCAGCCTCCCTCTCTGATTCTCCAATGCGAAGGCCGTGGTTCACATGAGCCACAATAAGGATAAGATGGAAGGTCTCGATGAAGGAGTTCAGGAGATAAAGGAGAACCATTGAATCCAATCCACCCGAAACTCCTACGATGACTCGATCGCCATCATGGAACAGGTGGTATTGGTCAATGGTACGTCTAACCTGAGCGTCTAACATTCCGTCCGCTCATGGAGGGATTCCTTATTCCCTTTCTATTTTTCACCGGTGGGTCCTACCCGAATTTCAACCTCTGTATTCCCCCACCATTTCTCCACGATCTTGATCATGCAACTCTTTTCAGGTTTCGAAAAATTGAGGATGGACTCTTTTCCTTTATAGCTATTAATCAACTTCCAATTATCCTTTTCCATGGAATGGATAAAAAAACCGATGAGGGATTCCGAATCGAGTCTCCATTTGGTAAAATATAGAACTCCGGCTTTAAATCTCGGGGTTTCATAAACAAAAGATCTTTTTTGTTTAAAATTGAGTTCCTGAGGGACTCGAACATCTTCAAAATAATAGTATTTTCCTCCGAGCGTATCTTTTGCAGACTCCTCCCTCTTTTCTCGAGAGAGGGTGGAACATCCCCCTAATAGAAAAAGAACCGACACGAAAAGAATTGCTGCTATCCATCCCATTTTTCTTTTTGCAAAAGAGTTCATCGGTCTCCTCCTTCCCTTATGAATTTAGTCTAAAATTTAATCTAATCTTCCCTTACCCCTCTGTCATTTCCCATCAAGGTCGGTTCGTACAGATGAATATGAATATTCCCTAATCGGGGCAAATCTTTTTGGTCAAAAGGAGAGGGAGGCGGAATAGAAACAGATCGAGGGTTCACGGTTTCAAACGAAAATGGGAAAATCACTTCGTTACTCTCATTTCCTGCTTTATCAAAGATCGAAACTCTTATGGTGATAGAGGTCCATTCTCTCAAATAATGGGTGTTGGAGCTAAAGGTATTCCACTGGAGGTACCCACGTAACGTTTTCCGGAACTGGGGTTTCAGAATAATCCAATCGGTTGGATAACGACCAAATCCAATCTGATCGACCACTGTAGCCACCCTGAACATATCTCCATCAGGGTCTTCAGCTTCAAGATAAAGTTTCAGGATAGATCCATAAGGCCCTTTTTCAATAGCAAAAGAATGGGTAATGATGGGTGGGCTGTTTTTCTCCCCCGAAAAACCTTGGGGAGCTAAGAGAAAAACAATTAAAACTAAAACCGAACCGATAAAGAACCTAATTTTTTTCATTTCCCTCCTGCCTCCTGGATTAAATATAAAACTTCCAAGCCAGACTTTTCAATAGAAGGATCGGGTTGGAATAAGAAGACTTTAAGATCTTTTTTGAAAAAGGAGAGCGACCTTTTTAGCCTCCTCATAGATTTGTTTAAGCGGGACGTTCTGAGTGAGTGCCAATTTTTTACAGTCCTCATATTCAGGGGAGAGGTTGATCGGCTCTCCCTTCCAGCTGGCTAATTTAAATCGGAGAGGGCCATATTTCGTCTCAAGGCTTATCACCTGCCTCGCAGCACAACACCTCGTTTCCTCTCTCCATCTTACCCCTATGGTGGTGGTTTCTTTCATTAAAAAATCAATAATAGGCGAAAGGTGATCAGGAGAAGAGAGAATGGTGAGGAGGGTAGCAGGTCGGTTTTTTTTCATCAGAAGGGGAGTGAGGAAAACTTCTAATGCTCCCATTCCCAGTAATTTATCCATTACATATTCATAAAATTGTGGATTCATATCATCGATATTCGTTTCAATAATCATTACTCTTTCATTTTCGGATAGATCCTCAAGACGACCTATCATCAATCGAAGAAGATTGGGTTGGGCAAGATCATCTTTTCCCGCTCCATATCCCACCTTTTCTATCCTCATTCGTGGGAGGCTCCCAAATTCAGAACCTAAAAAAGCAAGAAGAGCTGCCCCTGTAGGAGTGAGAAGTTCCCTCTCTATGCCGGAGGAATATATGGGTTTTCCTTCCATTAGAGCGAGGGTGGCTGGGGCTGGGACAGGAAGAATTCCATGTTCGCACTTTACTAACCCCGATCCCACGTTGACCGGAGAGACATATACCTTCTCGATCTGAAGCTGTTCCACTCCCCAGACCGCCCCGACAATATCGACCAAAGAATCGAGACCTCCGATCTCATGGAAATGGATTTCCTCTACTGGTTTCCGGTGGATATTCGACTCGACCGAAGCGATTCTCTCCAAAATCTTCTTTGTTTTCTCTTGGATCGGTGGCTCAAGCCTACTTCGATCGATGATCCTGAATAACTCCTTCAAGGTCCGATGGGTTTTTTTCTCCCCCTTCCCCTCTACAAGGACTCGGGTCCCGAAGAGCCCTCCCCTTAAAACCCTTTTCGTCTTCAATGAGAGGGTTGGAATTTTGAGTTTTTTCAATTCTTCCTTTAGTTGGCGAGGGCTCAAACCCGCATCAATCAGAGCCCCCAGAATCATATCTCCACTTGCACCCGAGAAACAATCAAAATAGGCTATCTTCATTTTTTATTCCCTTTTTGGAAAAAGTTATATATTGACAACTTCCAAAGAATTGATTAAAAATGGAATGGGTTTGGCGGTGTAGCTCAGCTGGTCAGAGCATGCGGCTCATATCCGCAGAGTCCGGGGTTCGAATCCCTGCACCGCCATAAATATTCCATAATAATTTCAATATATTATAAATTTTAACCCCCAAAAATACCGTCTCTGAACTGTCTCTGGAATAGGATAAATCACGATTAGAAAAAAATCGTATATGTATTTTATTGTGAATAAATATTTCCTTCTCTGCGATATACATCAGTCAGTATATAAGAGGAAAAAAAATTGGGCGCGTATTAATTTGTGTTACTGTTAAATTTATTCTTTTGTGAAAACTCAACCCAATTAAGATTAGAGATATCAACTCCTGCTAATTCCAAAGGACTTAAATCATTATGTTCCTTAATCCGACTACAACTGAAAGGATGAAATCGATAATTCATAGTCAAAAGCTTAAGAGAATTCCAGGCAGTCTCAAAAGACTCAAACCATCTGTATTATCAATCTTTCGAGAAAGGATACGAATAATCCCCTCGACGATATTATTAGTCCTTGACTCCCAAGATGAAAGAAATGAGTTCCCGTATAAGGAATCTTATCTATGAAGGAGAGATATTCTGCTTCCAATCCAAAATCTCCAAGTCCTTTGATGAGCTTTAAAGGACTCTATACTCTCAAACTATTTCTCAAAGTAGGAGCATAGAGAATCTCACGAGCCATTTCCATAAACTTCTCTACATCTCTGCCGCTCCCCTTATACTTATAGCGAAAATGATAACTAAGAAACTGCCCCACGTGTTGGACACAGAGCTGAAGGGAAGCTCCAGGAAAGACTCGTTTGATGGCGGCCCAAAGACCAAAATCCCCACCAATTACAAGGCATTGCAATGGATAAGGAATTCTATCTCGAAGGGGAATAAATACAGAGTCCCAGCCCTCTCTGTTTTCACTTCTTGCAAGGTGAGCCATTGGAATATCCTGGGTGTGAGTATCTGCAGTAAGAAGCAAAGCATACTCTTTTCCCCTTAAAAAA